>JAGCSA010000013.1 GCA_017964405.1 Bacilli bacterium | reverse complement strand
TCTTGTATCTTATTTGGATTATGTTCAATTCTTTTAATATTCACTAGTTTAGAGGGTCTAATGACAAATACTTTTTTATTTTCATCTTCTATGATTCTTTCTTTTGTTTCATTATACTTTTTTGGTCTATTTTGAATTGTTTCCATAAACTTTGGATATTTGTGATAGATCCATTTGAATAATACGGTAGATTGTTCTTTCTTTCGATACTCTTTTGGTCTTGTTTCTACTACGATTATTTTATCATATCCTTGTTTTAATGCCCATTCATATGGGACACTATCTGCAATTCCTCCATCTAAATATTTTTTATGATTGATCTCCACGATTTTAGAGACAATGGGCATAGAACCAGATGCTCGTAAATATTCCATTTCCTTTTGAATATCTTTGATTTCTTTATATTCTGCTTCTCCTGTTTCTACATTGGTTATGACCGCATAGAATTTTGTTTTTGATTTTTGAAAGGTTTCAAAATCAAAGGGATCTGTTTCATGCACTAATGTATCAAAACAGAACTTTTCATTCATGATATTACCGGTCGTAATCCAGGAATAGAACCCCATATAATGCTTATTCTTGGCATTTGCTAGATTATAACGAAGACATCTTCCTTTTTGTTTGGAAACATAATTAATTCCAAATAAAGCACCAGCAGATACTCCTACAATGGCATCGATTGAGATATTATTATCTAATAATACATCCAATACTCCTGCCGTATAGATTCCTCTTAGAGCTCCTCCTTCGAGTACTAATAATGTCTTCATATTATCACCTTCTCTATTATAACATAAAAGAGCAGGATTTTATCCTTGCTCTATACTGTCATTTTTTATGGTACAGTAATCATCTACCATCTCCATAGAATTCGTTAGATATATCGATTTACTTTCATTGATGCATCTATATACTGTTAGATGTCCTACGATAAAGGAATCTTTCTTATCGATATACTTTTCTGCTTTATCATTGACAATTCCTGTTAAGGATAATTCTTTGATGATATCTTCTATGGATTCTGGATTTTTTGCTAAGTAGTCTTTTAATTCTATTTTTTCTTTGGATTTCTTTTCTTTTACTTCTATCTTATGAATACAATCGATATAGATTTTTTCTTCTCCCATATAGTAAAGGGAAGAAGGAGATGGGCATTCAATGGATGGTGTTACATATAGAATAAAATCATAATGATCTTTTGGATGTTTTTGTTTGATTTTTAATGTTTTTGTTAAGAAACGATATTTTACATTACTAGATAAGTTTAATGTTTCTTTGGTACTATTTTTTACTGTTCTTTCTGCAATGTAGAAGATTCCTCTAAATTCTTCTATTTTGGTTCTTGGATTATAACTCTTTTTACAAAATAGAGGGACTTCTCCTATTGTCATACGATAATAATCTAGGTAGGCTGTTGCAGCTCCTAAGATTACAAAAATAAATAATAAGTTTCGGATCTTCTTTAAAAAACTCATATTCATCCCTCTTTATACTCTAATTCATTATATCAAAAAAAGAAAATACTAGTCAATGGACTAGTATTACTTAATGAGTTCTTCTAATTCATCAGGAGATATTAACCCTACAGATGTCTTCTTTAATTCTCCATCTTCAAATAATAGCAGAGTTGGGATAGCATTAATTCCATAATTCATAGCTATTTCTTCTGCTTCATCCACATTCAATTTATAAAATTTACAGGTATCTGTTTTCTTTGCTAATTCATCAATCATAGGAGAGATCATTTTACAAGGACCACACCATACAGCATAACAGTCTACTAATACTTTCCCTGTTTGTTGGATAATACTTTCCCATTCTTCTTCTTTGATTTCTTTTACTTCCATCTTAATCCTCCATTTCTTTGATCGCTGTTGTAGCAGCAATCGCTCCATCTGATACAGCCGTTGTCAATTGTCTTAATGTTTTTACTCTGGTATCTCCTGCTACATAGATCTTTGGATGAGAAGTATGTACTCCATCGTCGGATACAATATAGCCATCTTCATTCATATCTATCACATTTTTAAATATTTCATTTTTAGGAGATTGTCCGATGGCAATAAATAAGCCATCTACTTTGATTCTTTGATTTTGATCTAATTCAATCTCTTCTAGTTTGTCTTCTCCTAATAGAGAAGTAATTGTCTGAGACTCTATTCTTTCTACATTGTCTTTTAACTTGATTTCTTCTACTAATTTTTGATTTTCTTTTTCACTTTTATTTCTTGGAATCCAGTATACTTTTTTTACAATATCTGCTAAATAGAGAACATCTTCTAAAGCAATTTTATCTTCTCCTAGCACGGCCACTGTTTTACCTTTAAAAAAGGATCCATCACAAGTTGCACAATAAGAAATTCCCTTTCCTACTAATTCATTTTCTCTTGGTAGATTTAATCGCTTGTTTTCAGAACCGGTTGCTATAATAATTGATTTTGCTTGATAAATACTTTTTGTTGTATGAACAGTTAAATCCTCATCGATTCGATTCACTGTTTCATATTTGATTTCTACTCCTAGTTGTTTTACCTGTTCATAAAGATGAGTCGCAAAATCAAATCCAGATATTTCTAGGATTCCTGGATAATTGACAATTTTATTTGCTTTGATGATTTGTCCTCCATAAGCTTTTGCTTCTAATACGAGGATTTTTCTACTCGTTCTTCCTGCATATAAAGCTGCTGTTAGGCCAGCAGGTCCTGCTCCTACAATAATCACATCATACATAAAATCACTCTTTATTGATATATTTTAAGGCTTCTTGATAGACTTCTTCTTGTTTTTTTAACAACTCTTCATGACTCATCATTTTCATCGATTCTTGTTCTTTTTTTGCTTTCTCATTTTGTGCTTCTATTTCTTTTTTAATTTCTTCTTCCATCGGAGAATAAATCTCTTCTATCGAAGGTTCTGTCTTGTCTAATTCGTCATTAATAAGTGCTGCTAATTCTTCTTTCATAATCATCACTTCCTTGTTTCCATTATATCATCAATTCTTTGATAAAACAAAAAATCGAACGGGTTCGTTCGATTGATTGACACTGGTAGCCTGTACGGAATTCGAATCCGTGAATGTTACCTTGAGAGGGTAATGTGTTAAGCCACTTCACCAACAGGCCATATAATTTCTCATTGCTTATTCATAATATCATATTTTTTCTATTATGACAAGTCAAACAACAAAAAAGACCTAATTGGTCTTTTTATTCATATATTGTTGGTTCCAATTGTTCTGCTCTATATCGATTAATAAAGGCATCATTTGCTAGATACTTATCGGATGGGCCACATACTTGGAATACTTTATCTTTTTTCTTACTAGAAGACCAAGCTAATATATCTCGATTAAAATCACTTAATCTTCCAAATTCTCCATTATAACAATCAATGACAAATAGATTGTCTGCATTTAATTCAGATGCATCTTCTACATCACAGGAATATCCTACGGCTGTTACCCAGTGTCTTTTTAGTTCACTCGTTCCTGTTACTTGTACTCCGACAGGATGCCCTTCTTTTAATTCTTGAAAGATAAACTCGTAGGCTTCCGATGGTCCATCGGATTCTTTCGATATTACTCTTTTCGATATCTGAATTTCAGGAGAACACTTTAATTTCCGGAATACTTCCTTTGCATATTCATGGTTACTCATCATTTCCATAATATAATAGAAACTAAGATCCATGCATTTTCCTTTGCATACTCCTTTTTCTTGGTTGACATTTTTTGCTCTATGTTCGGCATACTCTACTGGATTTCTTGCCGTATCTGTCACATAACAAGGAAATATTCCACCGGATTTATCTTTATAAAAATAGATCACCATGTTCTCTTGGTCTGGATAATTAAAGTTTAAATTTAATAGTCCATTTAAAGATACCGTTAATATCTTTCTACTGTCATCGTCTGCTTTATTAAATTCTTCGATTTCATTTTGATTTTCTTGAATCATTCGAATGAGAGAAGATGTATTACTTGTTTGCAGATTGATATCAGACATACTGCTGGTTACTGATCCAGTATTTAAATATTCGACTCCTTTGGCACCCATTAATCGACTGATGGCTGTTTCTAATTCCCCCGAAACAGATTCTAAATCTTTTTTCGCTCTTTCCAATTCCCAAAGAGAATCATCTGTTTTACTTTTACTATAGTTTATATAGGACATCTTATTCTTCTCCTTCTTGGTTTTCTTTTTCTCTTTGTCTTTGTCTTTCTAATTCTAGGAGATAATCTTGATATCTTTGATTGAGGGAATCATATAAACTATTTGCTTCTGCTTTTAAATCGGAAACAGCACTGGAAAGATTTGCTTTGGAAGAGATGACATCCATCTTTAATAATCGAATGGGATCTTCAATCGATAATTGATCTACTTCCATGGCTCCCTTCGAAGAAATAGTTTCTGCATTCGTCAAATACATTCGATAAGCATCTTTTTCATTAATAATACTGGTGATTGAATCACAAAGAGATGTTATTTCATCCAGGTTCATATAATAATCTGCTGGTTTTGGTGGGTAATCATTTATCATATCCCATTCTCCTTACTGATTTTCTTCTAACCCTTTTACATATTCTTTAAAACTATCAATTAAATGTGAGATAGATGCACAACTCATAAAGCAAATAACGGAATCTAATTCCTCTCCTAATTTTGAAATGGTCTCTTCTGAGATGATATCTCCATCTCTTAATCCATCAACAATCATTTTAGAGGTTACTCCTGGATAATCAACTGCATATTCTCTATTAGAATCAATTTCTGTTAAATAAGCTTTATCGGCTATATTTAATGCATCAATAAACTCCTCTTTAAAATCTCTTGTACGAGAATATGTATTTGGTTTAAATACTACTACAATTCTCTTATGAGGATATTTTTGTTTGACTGCTTCTAAGGTGGATTTAATCTCTGTTGGGTGATGGGCATAATCATCAATAATGGTTGTCTCCCCTACTTTGGAAATAGAGAATCTTCTTTCTGCATTTACAAAGTTCTTTAGGGAAGTATAAATAATTTCTTTATCAATTCCCAATTCTTTTCCCATAATAATGGCTGCTGTTGCATTTTGTACCATATGTTTTCCAAATAATGGGATTTCAAAGGATCCATAGAATTCTCCTTTGATTTCTATATCAAATCTAGAAGCATCTTCTTCTAGTTTTAAATTTCTGATTAATACATCATTTTGGAATCCAAATCCATAATAGATAACGGGAGTTGTGAAATGAATTTTTCTTACTTCTTCATTATCTCCATTGGCAACAATTAATCGTTCTGTTTGAGATGCGAATTGTGCAAAAGAATCTCTAATATCATCGATATCTCGATAACACTCCAAATGCTCTGCTTCAATATTGGTAATCACAGAATACATTGGATGATAATCTAAGAAGTGTCTGTTAAATTCATCGCTTTCTACTACAAAGTATTTATTCTCAGGAGATACTTTTCCTTCTCCTGCTCCGATAAAGTAGTTACATCCTACACTATTTTCTAAGATATGTTTGATTAAAGAAGAGGTTGTCGTCTTTCCGTGTGTTCCACTTACTCCAATGGATTCAAACATTCCTACGACTTCTCCCATGATTTCGCTATATTTTTTAATAGTTAGTCCTAATTCTTTTACTCTTTTCATTTCAGGGTGATCTTCTGTAAAAGCAACACTGTATGTAACAATCGTATCCGGATCAATGGGATGAGATTGATCATAATAGATTTCAATTTCTCTTTCTTCTAATCCCTTTTCTGTAAATTTATAGTCTTTTGCATCATCATAACCAGATACATCATTTCCTAAATCAAATAAGATTTGTGCTAAGGTAGACATACCCGTTCCTTTGATTCCTATACAGTAGTATTTCATGTTACCACTCCCTCTATTCAAATTATAAACGAAATAAAAAAGGATGTAAAGACATCCTTTTTATTCACTTTCCTTGTCTCTTATAGAAAAAATACATCCACAATAGTCTTGTCGATAGAGATTGTATTCTTTCGATAATTCAATACTTCTCTTATATCCTTCTCTTTTCTTAAAGTCAGAGTATAAATAAGTGGCATTGTATTTTTGATCTAGTTTTTCTCCAATTTCATTAATCCAATCACTTCTCTTATGAGGAGAAAGGGTTAGGGTTGTACAGAAATATGGAAAATGTAATTCTTCTGCTATTTTAGCTGTTTCTTCTAATCGTAGTTCATAACATTTATAGCATCTTTTCCCTCTTTCTGGTTCTTGTTCTAATCCTTTTGCCATTTCAAAGAACTCTTTTGGTTCATACCTACCCTCTTGTAAAGTAACTGGATATTTTGGATGAATCATTCCAATTAGTTTTTGAATTTCTATCACTCGTTTGTAATATTCTTCTTCCTCTGTAATATTGGGATTAAAATAGAAAATTGTTACGGCGAAATGATTCGCGATTCTTTCTAATACCGCACTACTACAAGGAGCACAACAGGCATGTAATAAAAGTTTGGTTCCTTCTGGAATCTTTTCCATTTGTTTTATCATTTCTTGATCATCATTCATCAAATCACCTCTTACTGATACTTATAGATTTCTCCTTCTTTGATGGCTTTTAATAATTTTTGATACTCTTTGTCTTTCTTTAAAATGACTAATTTAGTTGGATATCGTTTTATTAACCATTTTAATAATTCTTTTTGATCTTGATTAATATAGTCTAGCATTCTCTTATAAAAATCTTTATCCAGTTTATAGGGGACTTTTTCTATTCTTAATTGTATTTTTACATGTCTTAGAAAGAGCCTCCATCTTAGGAGGGGCTTTTCTCTATCTAAATAGATAATCATGGTCGCTGCTGCTGATAACATCTCCCAATGGTTTCTAGGAGTTCCTTCTATGATCCATTCTTTTTCTTTTTTGAAAATATCATTGATCATTTTTACTTGCGTTTTTTCATCTCTTCTTATATGATTCTCATCATCATGTACAATAAAATCCATTTGATAGAGAGGGAGATTTAATTCTTCTTGTAGGATTTTTGCGAGTGTGGTTTTTCCACTGGCTACAGGGCCAAATACTACTATTTTCATAAAACCTCCTTGGAACAAAAAAGAAGACTATGATTGCTTCTTTGTTTTCTTCTCTTCTTTTTTGGTCTTTTTTTCTTCTTCTTTTTCTAATTCTTTGTAGTCTACTTTTCCATATAATGTCTTTGGTAATTCTGTTCTAAATTCATAATATTTTGGTAAAGAGTAAACAGATAAAGCTTCTTTACAAATATCAATAATTTCTTTTTTGATTTTAGCTGTTGGTTCAATTCCTTTCTTTAATACAACAAATGCTTTTGGAACATGCATTTTGTATTGATGAGGAATACCAATTACACATACTTTATCGACAGATGGATGTTTTGCGATGGCTTCTTCGATTTGAGATGGATAAACATTAAATCCAGATACTACAATCATTCTCTTTAATCTTTGAGTATAATAGACAATTCCATTTGGAGCAATATAACCAATATCTCCTGTATGTAGCCATATAGATCCATCTTTGTGTTTTCTCAATACATTTTCTGTCTCTTTTGGATTGTTTAAGTATCCCATCATCAAAGTAGGACCTTGTACACAGATTTCTCCTTCTTCTCCTAATGGAAGATCTTCTCCTGTTTCCGTATCACAAATCTTATAAGTATTTCCTACCATTGGGATTCCGATACTTCCTGGTTCGTTGGTTCCAGGGAATGTATAACTGGTTGCGGCAACAGACTCTGTCATACCATATCCTTTTCCAATATTGACATGAGCTCCATGCTTATGAAGGAAGTCATTGATTCTTGCTTCTGCTGTTACTGTTAAATGATCTCCTCCGGATACAATATATTTTAATTGAGACATATCAACATCATCAAATTTCGGATTTGCCATCATTCCTTCCCATAGAGTTGGAACTCCTAAAATAACATTTGGCTTGTCATATTTCCAAATCTTATAGAAACGATTCGCATCATATTCAGGCATTAAAATCGTCTCTACTTTTAAACATAATGGTGTATGAATACATACTCCTAATCCAAATCCATGGAAGATTGGTAAAATCGTTACAATTTTATCTTTTGGTCTTACATCAATGACATTGACTGCAGATTGTTGAGCCATGGCATTGAAACTATAGTTAGAAATCATAATTCCTTTTGGAGTACCAGTTGTTCCTCCACTATGAAGAATTAAAGCACAATCTTCTTTTTTGACATCTGCTTTATAATTACTATGGCTCGTAGCTCCTACTGCCATAAAGTCTTTCCAAGACATATAGTCATTATTCGTTAGACTTGGTCTTTTCGTTTTAATACTTCTCGTAATCGTATAACCAATCGTTAATCCAATTGGCATAGATTCTTTTGGAGATACTAGGATGGTTTTATAGACCAATGTTTTGGGAATGACATCTTTGTATTTTTCATAATCAAAGTCTACTAAGAATAGAATTCTCGATTTAGAATTTTCCAAATACGTATAGACTTGTTCTGGACTTGATAATGGATGCACCATATCAGCAATGGCCCCTATTTTATTACAAGCATAGAAAGCATATAATGCTTCTGGCATATTTGGCATACAGATCGTTACAATGTCCCCATCTTTTACTCCAAATTCTCTTAAGGCTTTTGCACATACATTGATGTTATAAAAGAATTCATTGTAACTAAAACGATTCCCAAAGTAGTTTAGACAAATATAATCTTTGTCTTCCCCTACTTCATCGACCATATAATTATATACACTTTTATCGGTAAATTTGATACTTCTCTCTTCTCTAGAATAATACTCTAACCAAGGTGCATCTGCATCTGGTTTCTTTTTAAAGATTTTAGTTATTAAATCACGAAATGGTGTCATACTATCATCTCCTATGTTTTCTCACCTATAATATATTTTACTATTAACTCTATAAAAAAACAATTACAAATGATTGTAATTGTTCTTTTCTTAGATATCCGTTCTTGCTAGTATTTCAGCAGGACGTTTTCTCATGGTATAGAATACTGGTATTAATCCTACGATGAGATTAAATCCATATAATAATAGAATACTCATGATGACTGTTACTGGGTTTACTGCAATATAGTCCTCTAGAAAGTCTACTTTGGATAAGATATTGATGATATAAGCAGAAAGAACTAATCCTGGGATAGAAGCTAATGTCGTAATCGCTAAGATTTCTCCACTAAACATGATATAGATATCTTTCTTCTTTACTCCGATTGCTCGATAGATTCCTACTTCTTTTACACGAGATAAGAAAGAAGAACGAATCATTAATAAGATTTCGATTAGGGAGATTGCTAAAATAATTCCCGATGTCATTAAGACACTTCTTACATAACTCTTATTTTCTTCTATGTATTTTTCTCTACTTGTTTCATAACTATCTTTTACGGTCATATGATATTTTTCTTGGATTAATTGAATCACTTTTTCTTTGTCTTTTGCTTTTACTGAGATATTAGCAGATCTTGTAATCACATCCATCTTTAATGTATTTAGAGATACAAACGATATTTGATTCTTTTTCTTTGTATCATAGAATCCTACTACTTTTAATTTTTGCCCATTAACTTTCTGATTGATTTCGGATCCAATCTTATAGACTCCTTTTTCTTCTATTGGAAGAATGGTCTCATAATCTCCCCATGGCCAATCTCCTTCTTTTAACCAGATGTCATTTACATAGAAGGAAAAGTCATCATATTGGATCTGGCTTTCTGCTGGAGCAACCATTTTCACATTATAATAAAATGCTCCTTCTTCATTTTGCTTTGTATGATGAAGAACCCAAATAAATTCACTCTTTTCTAAGTAGATAGATGGACTCTTTTTGTCTACAATTCCTACAATTTTTTTATTGGCCATTGGCTCTATGATAATTTCTCTTTCTAAGTAGTCCTCTAGAGATAATAATCCACACATCTTAGTTGTTTCTTGCTTTAATTCTTTTTCGAGTACCATTTTATCTACTACAATTTCATTGGCATTTTCGGGATACCTTCCTTTGATGATATCTTCTTTCGAAAGCATATGAATATCAGATAGACTTCCTGTTATGGAACTGTTTAAAACCGATAATTGGTAAAAGTCGTCTAATTTGATAACCATAGTTACTACAGAATTGGTTGGTAAGATATAATCAATCTCTGATTCTTGTTCTAGAGCTAGATACGGTCCTAAGTCAATCTTTTTGGTATCAATTTCTAAGTACTCTTTATTGATTGTCACAAACTTTTCATCTTTTACTAGCATCGCTGCCTGCATAGAACTTACTGCATACATGACAAAGATTCCAGAGAAGAAGAATCCTAATAATAGTATTTTCTTTAAGATAGAATAATTTAATACTTTCTGGATTTCATTCGTAATAAATGTAATTGGATTAAAAATAGAAGAATATTTTAATCGATGCTCTTCGTTACTAATCATTTGATAATCAAATTGGTATTTTTCTACATCTTGTTGGGATATATTTTTATAATGATCATTGATCATGGTAATAGAAGAGTCTTCTCCCAAGACTTCTATCTTTTGATTATCTTTTGCTTGAATGTAAATATTATTTCCTACAACAGCAATGTCTAGGGCAATTTGTTCTTTTTTGTTTGTATTAATATTAATTTGATTGGCAATTTCTCGATAACGGAAATCTTTTAAATAGAGATTATTCTGATATCCATATTTTAATTCTTCTTTGGTATCATTCATCGTATCACTTATAATACATCCATCTTCTAATTCTAGAATTCTTGTTGCATAAAACTTTGCCAAATCTTTTTCATGAGTTACTAAAATGACTAGTTTTTCTTTGGAAATTGCTTTGATGATATTCATGATTTCGATTGTATTTTTACTATCTAGATTTCCGGTTGGTTCATCTGCAATAATAATATTTGGATTTTTGACAATCGCTCTTGCAATTCCAACTCTTTGTCTTTCTCCTCCAGATAACATACTACAAGGTCTCTTCTTATAACGAAGCATTCCTACTTTTTCTAAGATATAACAAACTCTTTTATCAATTTCTTTTTTATCTTTGATTCCAATTAATTTTAAAGATAGAGCTACATTATTATAAACAGATTCATTTTCAATTAATTTATAATCTTGAAAGATATAACCGATATTTAAATTTCGAATCTTATCTACGGTTCCTTGTAGACGATTCGTGATTTGTTTTCCATTAACTATGATTTTTCCTTTTCTTACTTTATCGAGTCCCCCTATTACATTTAATAGGGTTGTTTTCCCAGAACCACTTGGTCCTAGTAAAGCAATTAATCCTGTGTCTTCTGTTGTTAGAGAGGTATGATTAATGACATGGATTTGATTCTTTTTAAAACGATTAAAATACTTATCTATATTTGTTAATTGAATCATATCTACATCTCCTCTCTATAGGTATTCATGACACTATCTTTAAATAGTTTTCTTGAATACCTCAAACTGATTAAGATGGACATGAATAGAATAATTCCATATAAAATCATGTAATCACTGGTTTGAAAATATTGGTTGACTGTATTAATGAATCCAATATTCCATGCTTTTCTTCTATTACATTCTGCAAGGAATAAGAAAATGAAATAACTCAAATTACTGACTACTAATAATTCAATGATTAATAAATCCAAACATACTTTTTTACTAGCTCCTAGCATTCTTAAAATAGAAAAATAGATATTTCTAGATTTTAAAATAATCTTAATAATAAAATAGGTAATAAAGAATAAAACTACTACTAAGATTACTGTTACAATGATTTTTAATACTCTTACAATTCTGGAATAAGAATCCGTTACCAATGTATCTTTAATCATTAAGGTATGATAGCCTGCTTCTTCTAATTTGTTTGCTGTTTCTTCTATCTTGGTTATATCTTTTACATAGACACTTACCTGATAAGTATCTTTATCAAATAGACGATTGTAGTCTTCTGGATTAACAAAGATGACTCCATTATACTGCATTTCATAATCTTCTTTATTATAATTTGGAAGATCTAAGATATAGCCTATATTCTTTTTATTATATGTCTTCTCTATCTTTAAAGTAGTCGAGTCATTATAATATGTATTTTTTACATGGATCGTTATTTCTTTTCCAATACAGTTGTCTTTTTCACATCGATAATTTTCGTCTTCTGAAATAAAGGCTGTACCGGGATAGACCCAAGGATTGGTTTCTATTTTCATATACGTATCATATGGATAACTTGTTACGATTTCATTGATAAAGTCAATGGTAATTTCTGAATATTTTCTATGAGTATCGAACTTTACTTTTTCTAATACTTTATCTGGTACATAGATCATACAATTATCAATATAAGTTTCCTCATTAGAAGGATAACGAATTCCCGTTACGATGTATTTTTCTTTCTTATCAATTCCACCTCCTAATGGATCAAAGAAATAAAGTTCTTTTCCGATGATAGAGTCATTTTCATCGAAGAGATAACTATCTTTTTCTGCTTCAATTAAGATTTCATTGTCTTTTTCTGGCATTTTTCCTTCTATATTTGTTTTTTGTAATAATTTGATGGGTCTTAATAAACCATAGACCCATGTTTGTTCATCTACTGTTGTAAATTCATTATTCATATCGGATGTTAGATCATTCTCATTCAAATAATCAATATTTTTCATGTTCTTGATGGTTTCTAATTCTTCTTTTGAAAAAGAAGATTTATCTTTTTTATTGAAGACAATTCTGTGATCATCTGCATGAAAGGCAGAAGAATAACCCATTCTCGATGTTTCATATTCTCCTTCTTTAAAGAAGGAATACTCTCCCATTAAAGCACATACGATAAAAGAATAAACTGCCATTAATAAGAGAAATTTAATGGGAATATTAAAAGTATTCCGAATTCCGATTCTTAGTTTTTCCAATGGATTCATATTCTTATATTGATATTGTTCTAAAGATACGTCTTGTTTCGGAATGGGTGTTATTTTTTTATCAGAAAGAATCGATCCATCATGCATCGTGATTTTTCTTGTAACATATTCTTCTACTTGTTCATAGTTATGGGTTACAATGATAATCAATTTTTCTTTTGAGATTTCTCTTAATAATTCAATAATACTTTCTGCAGATCTTTTATCTAGATTTCCTGTTGGTTCATCTGCAATGATAATTGGTACATCTTTCGCAAGAGCTCTTGCGATGTCAACTCTTTGTTTTTGACCTCCTGATAATTTGGATACTTTCGTTTTCTTGTACTTTAACATATTGACTCTTTTTAAGAGTTCTAGTATCTTTTGTTTTCTTTCTTTATGAGGAGTTCCATTTAAAGAGAGAATGATATCGATATTTTGATAGACGGTGTAACTATTAATTAAATTAAAATTTTGATAAATATTACCAATATATTTTCTACGATAATTTTCCCAATCTTTTTCTAAATAGTGACTGGTTTCTTTTCCTTCAATGTACATTTCTCCTTCTTCATATGTATCAAGTCCTGATAGTACATTTAAAAGAGTCGATTTACCGGATCCAGATTCTCCTGTGATTGCGACAAATTCTCCAATATCAAAAGATACATTGATTTTGGAAAAGCCGGTTGCGATCACACCTTTACTATAATAGTATTTGGATACATTTTTGAGTTCTATCATCGAGATCACCTCTATTATCATTATACCTATTTTTCTTTCTTTTTCAATTGTTTTATGGTATAATAGTCCCTACAAAAAAGGAGGGGTTTTGATGGTTTCAATGAATAATCAAGAATGGGAAGAATTATCCAAAAAAGAATCATTAGGTTCTGGAAGATTTGGAATTGTTTATCCGAAAGACGATATGAATGCTTATAAGATTTATTTTAAGCAGGTTGCAGATGATGCTGGTTTTTATCATGATAATCCTTGTCTTTTATTTTCTAAAAAACGTTTCCAAAGATTAATAGAAAAATGTCAAGAATTAGAATTTACGGATGGTATTTCCGATATGATTCAAATTGAACGAAACTTCGCTGGAATAGCGATGCCTCGACAATATGGAACGAAAGTATGTCATATGATGGATGAACCCCTTTCTAAAAGAATTCAACTTGCTAAATTAATTGTTCGGAATGCAAAAGAATTAACCGATCATCATATCTATCATTGTGATTACAAATTAGATAATATGATTTACCAAGGAGATAATGTTCAAATCGTAGATTTAGATGATATTCATACTCATTTTTCTCCTCTTTATTATCATTACAGTATCGATATATTAGGATTAACATTGGCTGCTTTCATGAAAGATGATCTTCATTTAGCAGTACCAAGAAGTGTTCATAAGAAATTATTAAGAGCTGATACTCCTTGTACTTATACATATCGTGCTATTGATCATTATCTTCAAGAAAAAGAAAGACCCAAAGATATATTATGGATTGATTCTGATACCGATTTATCTTTGATTCCTTTTATTCTTCAAAAACATGATTATTCTGTTGTCTATTTATTGGATGATGTGTTAGAAGATTCTGAATATAAAAAACTATATGCCTTATGTGTATCAGAGAATATTCCTCTATACGATATGGCTTTAAAAAAGAATGTATCGAAGTATCCTGAATTTGATACGATACGTTCTGATACTTCTGTTTATGAGTATCAATATCGAAAAGTCATTTAGTCAAAAGAATGTCAATGCATGGGATTGACATTCTTTTTTTATCGATAAAATGTTATAATAATACAGTAATCATAGGAGGTGTTTGCATGGTAAATGGTGGTACTGTTCGAGGAGATGCAGAATCTATTACACAAGTATTATCTTCTTATCAAAGTGAATTAGAAGGATTAAGTTCTTCTTGGCAAGGTTCTTCTTTTGATGGAATTACTTCCAAAGGACATGATTTTGTGACGGAATATCTTCAAATTACCAATCAGATGAGTTCGTTTGCAACTGCCTGTGATTTATATCAATCCTATGATACAGCTAAAAAGAATTATCAAATTTCTGTGAATAATTATAATGCGGCAGCTGCGAACAATGATCGTTCCGGTATGTCTCGTTCTCAATCTGATATCAATACAGCTTCTGAACAAATTCAATCTTTTAAAACACAAATAGAATCTGCTTTGGCAGCAGCTTCTTCCCCTACTTTGACGGCGACTGCTATTAGTGGAACAGTGGATACTACAACTAGTTCTGATAGTACTACTACGGGTCAAACTGCAACGGATCAAACTGCTGTTGATGCAGCAGATGCTATCAAAAATGCTTCTGTTGCGATGCCTAAGATTGCGGCAGGTTCTGTTTCTGATACGAGTCAAAAAGCAGTTGATTTTGCTTGTTCCATTGCAGCAGACAATCGTTATGGATATGTATCCGGAGGTATGGGAAATGGTGGCTATGACTGTACACAACTTATCCATGCTGCTTATGAAGCTGCCGGTGTCTCACTTCCGGAAAGGGGATATGTTAACAATTCCAATATTGTAGAATATTACACACAAAATGGATTTGAATGGGTTCCTGGTCCGATTAATCAAGAGAATCTACAACCAGGAGATGTCCTTGTCAATCGTGCTCATCATGCAGAAATGTATGTTGGTAATGGACAAAAAGTAGGAGCTCATGATAATTATGATGGTGGTGCCGGAGATTCTTCTGGAGGAGAAATCAGTGTCGACCCTTATAAAGAATTTGCGAACGGTGGATGGGATGGCTATCTACGTTATACAGGATAAAAAAGAGGATTAAATCCTCTTTTAAAAATATCCATTTTTCACTTCTTTATATCCAATTTATTCATAAATCTCCTGTACTTTTTTTCAGGTAGGATGTAGAGAAGAATATTGAAAAGATTGATGAAGCAATT
>JAGCSA010000012.1 GCA_017964405.1 Bacilli bacterium | reverse complement strand
GGACATCCTTCTAGTTCTTCGAATGGTACGTATAATTATTATTTTGTAGATGGATTAATGCTAGGAGGAGCGAATCAAGATGCTGAAGGAAAAATTATCATTCAAAGATTAGCAGAGAAGAGTGATGAGATTTCTACGATTCCTAGAAAGAATTCTAAATTTGATGGTGTAACAGGTGTTTCTATTACGACAGGATTATCAACTTCTGGATTAGTCATTCGTTATTTATATCATGATGGTTATGATGCGAATGGACATTTTGTAGGACATGTTGGTAGTTGTAGTGGTACGACAACTTGTAATTTCCCTTCTACCGTTAACTTAGATGATGTATCCATTATGTTTACAGGAGCTGCTCAAAAAGCAAATGCCAGAAATACAACGGTTGTTTTAAAATCTGCTTCTGGAGACAGAGTGATTTATAAAGCAGATGATCGATATGGCATTACCACTGGTTCTACGGGACTTCATTTTTCTGCTTATCAGCCAGATTCTGTTATTTTAAAAGCAGATGGTACTCCTAATATTTTATCTGCTACGAATAGCTTTCCTGATCACGGAAACTATTACTTAATTCCTGTTGTATCAGAAAATATGCTTGTTTCTGCTGTATCTGCTTCTGCCGATGATGCCAATCAGTTAAAGATTGAGTATTTTACAGGGGAATCTCGTCAGAAGTGGGCAATTGATTTAATTAATGCTCCGGGAGGAACTCCTAACTTTCCAAATGTTGGAAATGCTACTGGTAAAAAAGAATATCGTTTGACGGAGTTAACTCGTTATAAATCATTAAATATTTATTATGATGAAAACTATAAGATGAACTTTGTTTCTGCATCCGAAACATTCAACTCTCTTTCTCGAAATGAACCTCAGATTTGGAATATTTATCCGATGAGTGATGGTACGTTTGCGATTAAGACAGCAGTTCCTTCCTTCAGTTTAGCAGAGAAGAGTGGTTTCTTATTTGCAAAAGCAAATGGAGATAGTATTAATAACCTATACGATGTCATGATTGGTATTGCAAGAGAATACAATCAAACGTCAGTCATTGATAAGAATACAACTCCTACTGAGATCGAAAGATTCTTCTTATATTCTCTTGATTTTAGTAAATAATTAGCAGTCATTTGACTGCTTTTTTTGTTTTTAGCACTTTTTATTGACAAGTGCCAAATACAGGAGTATATTATTATTAGCACTATGATGAATGTAGTGCCAGGAGGTTGATGTTATGCTCTCAGATAGACAAAATAAAATCCTCAAATTAATCGTTGAAAGATACATCAAAGATCCCATTCCCGTTGGTTCTAAGGTAATTTCCAAAAAATTGAATTGCTCTAGTGCTACGGTGAGAAATGATATGGGAGAGTTGGAGAATCAAGGATTATTAGAGAAGACGCATACTTCTTCTGGAAGAGTTCCTAGTGAAGCAGGATATCGATATTATGTTGATAACTTGATGGAATTAAAGGAAATGAATGCAGAAGATATGTTGAAGTTACAAATTGTCTTTAAGAATCAGCAACTTGCTATATCGGATGTGATTACGAAGTCTTTACAAGTAATCTCTGATATTACAAATTATACAGCTGTAGTACTGGGTAGTACTTCTCATGAGAATCTTCTTAAACAAATAGAAGTAGTTCCGATTGATGATGCTAGTATGATTGTCATTATTGTTACTGATAAGGGCCATGTCGAACATAAAAATATCCATCTAGAGGATGTTTCTATGGAAGAAGTAAAAAAGACAGTTGGTCTTATTAATAACTTAATCTCTGGAACTCCGATTGATGAAGTGAGTCGTAAATTGGAGTTTGAAATCAAACCTATTATAGGAAACTATGTGAAACAACATGAACAACTTTATAATGCTTTTTATCATGTATTTTCAGACTTTACGAATCATGAAGTCAATGTTATGGGTCGAAGTAAGATGCTAGAACAACCAGAATTTTCCTCAAACATTGATAAAGTTAAAAATGTATTCAATAAGTTAGAGAGTCCTGATCTTGTTTCGAATATTACAGAGGATGATGAAAATAACATTAAAGTCTATATTGGAACCGAAAATAATATTGATAATGATGTTACCGTCATTCAGACCAAGTATAAAAAAGATGGACAAGAAGGTACGATTGCCATTATAGGGCCTAAACGTATGGAATATGATAGGGTCGTAAGTATGTTAGAATACATGAAAGAGAATATAGAAAGGTAGGCTTTTATGAAGAAAAAAACAAATGATGTTACTACTACATCACCTACACCTAATACTGTTCCAGAAGAACAGGAAATTAAAATGGAACAAGGTCCTACAGAGACTACACCTGAAGTGGATCCTGTTCAACAATTAACGGATCAGTTTAATTCTTTATTAAAAGAAAAAGAAGAATTAATTGAAAAGATTAAATATTCTCAAGCAGAATTAGTAAGTTATCGTATGAGAAAAGATGAAGAAACACAGAGCTTATTAAAATATGCTTCTCAAGATTTAATTAGTGAATTAATTCCCTTAATTGATAACTTTGAAAGTGCTATCAAATTAGCGAGTCAAAGTAATAACCCAGAAGTTACAAAATACTTAACAGGTTTTCAATTAATGTATCAAAACTTTGTTAGTATTTTACAAAAATATGGGGTAGAAGAAATCAATCGTGTAGGACAAGTATATGATCCTAAATTAGAACAAGCAATGGTTGCAGAGAATCATCCTGATCAACCAGATGAAATTGTCCTAGAAGTATTACAAAAAGGATATAAATTAAAGGATCGTGTTATTCGTCCTGCATCTGTTAAAATTAATCAAATATAAAAGGAGAGATAAATTATGGCAAAAGAAAAAATTATTGGTATCGATTTAGGTACAACCAATTCCTGTGCTGCAATCTTAGAGGCTGGAGTTCCTAAAGTAATTCCTAACCCTGAAGGAGGAAGAACTACTCCATCTGTTGTAGCATTTAAAAAAGGAGAAAAAATTGTAGGAGAGTCTGCTAAAAGACAAGCTCTTACGAACCCAAATACTGTAAGCTCTATTAAGAGAAAAATGGGTACAAGTGAGAAAGTTACTTTGGAAGGAAAGAAATATACACCAGAAGAGATTTCTGCAATGATTCTTTCTTATATCAAAGATTATTGTGAAGCTTATTTAGGAGAAGAAGTTAAGAAGGCTGTTATTACGGTTCCTGCTTACTTTACGGATAGTCAAAGACAAGCTACGAAGAATGCTGGTAAAATTGCTGGTTTAGAAGTAGAAAGAATTATTAATGAACCAACAGCTGCAGCACTATCTTATGGTCTTGAAAAAGATGAAGGACAAACGATTCTTGTCTATGACTTAGGTGGTGGAACATTCGATGTTTCTATCCTAGAGTTAGGAGACGGTGTATTTGAAGTTAAATCTACGAATGGTAATAACCATTTAGGTGGAGATGATTTCGATGAACGTATTATTGATTATATTTGTGATGAATTTGAAAAAGAAAATGATATTGATTTAAGAGACGATAATATGGCTATGCAACGTCTAAAAGAAGTT
>JAGCSA010000011.1 GCA_017964405.1 Bacilli bacterium | reverse complement strand
TTTCTTCTTTACTTTTTTCACTTCATCTACCATTGATACCATAAATAGTTTTTGTGCTAATTGGAATAATTCTTGATCTTCATAATCCTCTTCTTTCGGAGGTTCTTCCATCAAGAAATCTTCTTCTTGTTCTTTTAAGTATTTGGCTGTTCTTGCTTTTACTACACCTAATAGTTCTTCAACACTCGATACCTCTATTACTTTTTTCCCCTTTTCCATGATGTTCCTCCTATTCATCTTGTATACATTCAGCTAATTCAGATTCTCTTACTGCATGAATCTCATGATCTTGATCTTCTAAATAATAAATGTTTTCTTGTGTTGCATAACTGTAGGTTACTTTGATTAAAGTACCTTTTGTATTCAATCCTTTGATTTTATATTCTTTATCATATAATTCATAGATTGGTTCTTTTCTTTCTTGACTTCTAATAGAATCAAATACTTCTTGATTCATTAATCTTCTCGTTTCTTCTAACATTCCTTTGTAATATGTTGCATGATAAACATTGATTTGTTTTAAATAACCTTCTTCTGCAATTAATAAATCATCATAAGCTTTTCCTAAGTTTTCTTCTTTCATACCACCTGGCATTTGTTCTCTACCAAATGTATAGAAGATACTTGGATAATCAGATGGATCTGCTTTATCTTCTTTTTCTAAAAGTTCCATTGCTTTATCATAGTATTCATTTGCTTTTTCGTTATCTTCTGGAACTCCTTTTCCAAATTGATACATATTTCCTAATTTATAGTAAGCATCAATACTTCCTCTTTTTGCACCAATCTTATAAAAAGCATGTGCTACTGAATAATCAATTGGTGCTCCTTTTCCATATAAATACATATATCCTAGATTCGTAGCAGCATCTCTATTTCCTAACGTAGATGCTAATTCATAAAAGGTTCTTGCTGTTTCAAAATCTCCTCTTACATAAGCATCTGCTCCTTGTGTATTTAAATATTCACTATCTTTATCATCTACTGCTACCCAATCATCTTCATCTAATAATTCTTTTACTTTTTTTCTTAATTCAAACATATGGATCCCTCTTTTGACTCCCTATTATATCACAAAATAAAATATCCACAAGTCTTGTGGATATTTATTGATACTTTTTAATATCTTCTGCTATACGAGTAGATACTTCTTCTAAGAATTTGATAAAGTCTTCTTTCTCTAAATAGGTTGTTTTTCCTTCTTCTTTTAAAAATAAACAACCTTGATTCTTTTTTAATTTTCTTTGATACTCTTTATTTTGTACTTGATTTAATACTTCTATAATATGATCTACATCTAATTGAAAATACTGGATAATATCTTTATTTAAAATATCATAATCATGGTAGATTGTACTATCTTGAAATAAATCTTGGTTTGGATATTTCTCTACCAAGTATTCATCAAAATAATAACGATCTAATAATAGATGTGTTAGGATTCCTATATCTAATGGATCATTTGGATCTAAATCTTTTAATGCTTGTTGGATATCTGGAACATAATAGATCTTTCCTGGTACTTTATAATGACTTTTCGTTTTATTTTTTGGTAAATCAGGAAGAATTGATCCTATTAAGATTCTATCATCTTGAATTCCTAGTTTTTTACTAACTTCTTGTGCTACTGCAAGATGTCCTGATGCATTTGGCATAATCTCCTCCTATTAATGATCAAAATAGATATATTGTATTCCTTTGGATTGATAATACTCTTCTGCTGAAGGAATTGGAAAGTAAGGGTACAATAGTAAGTTATAGATTTCATCTATCATAAAGATAGAAAATAGAATCATAGAAAGTGTAAATACTAATTTTTGATGCTTACTTTGGATTATCTTTATAAGAATCGGAAGTGCTCCATAGATTAATAATAATCCAAATAATCCAAAGACTGTAACACTTCTTAAACAGACAAATCCTCCTATATTTCCAAAGTTTAGTATTTCTTCATTATAACTCCAACATCTCGTCCATCCTAATTTATCATATAAAATATATCCAGAGAAAAATTCTAAAATACCTGTTGATAAAGCACTGATTAAAAATACTTGAAGAGGATGTTTTCTTCTTCTATACGTTAAGAATAAAATGAGAAAAGATCCATACATATAAATATTAATCCATGGGAGATAATTTCTTCCTCTCATATAAAATGTTTTCATTCCACTATTAAAGTAATAGAAAATATATTCATAAAGCCATCCAGTTATTCCTGCTAAAACATCAACAATTAATAATAAGCATATGAATTGTTTCTTATTTAATTTTGCATCTTTTTCTATATATTCTTTTAACATATACTACCTTCTTATCAATAGTAGTATACCATATAAAAAAAGAATTATGTTTCATAATTCTTTTTTATTCATTTTTATCTTTTCTTTTTTCTATAACAAGTGCTGTAATTAATAAAGAACCTAGAAGTACTGCAAATGCAGAAGAAGAATTCGTCTTAGGATTTCCCGATAAAGCTTCTTGTGTTACTGTTAAGTGAATCACTTTATAAGTCGTATCATTCTCAAAGATAATATCTGTTTGTCCTACTCTGTATAATACCAATTTCCCATTTTTAATATCTGCAATTGCTGGTTTCGTACTGAAAGCATGATTGATTTCTTCTGATGTGAAGAAAGTAGTAATATCGAAAGAGTCTGAAATTTTCAATTCTTTTTCAATCGCATTATTATCAATGTTTAATAAATTATAGGTAATTTTTCTTCCATCATGGCCATCATATTCTTCATCAATATCTATTCTATATAGTGAATCACAGTGATCTTCATGAGTTCTACAAGTATAACCTGTTGTTCCCCCATCTTCTGTTAGAAATGCTTTTGTAGGATTGATTAAATAATATTGCCCATCTTTTTTTGTAAAATGATTACTTACTAAAACATATTGTTCTAAATTAACAAAAGACGAATAAGTTTGAGAAGCCAAATTAGAAGCCGCATCTGTTATTTGATATAGAACCTGACAACTGATTCCATAATTTGAACAAAAATAGTAACCTTTAAATCTACTCGATAGATTCGAAGTATGAGTTAATTCACTTATATTATGTTCTTCATATTCCGTCATCGTATACATACCATTTTCATATTTATATTTGGTTCCCACATAAAAATGAGTAACGTCTGTTTCTCCATTTCTTAGTAGATAGGAAGTCCTTCCTGAATATCCACTTGATGTTTGGCAACTATAATCTTTATATATTGCTTTAACACTTTCACATTCTGTCTGATTTGTTTCGCCACATATGTATACTTTATTTACTGTATTATCATCCCATGATCCCAAAGAATAAGAGTTTGTAGTATTTTCTAAATAATACATTCCATTCTCGTATCGTACACTTTTTCCTACCATTCTTGAGTCATTCATGCAATCTATTTCTCTGTAATTACCTGGTCTTCTAACAAAAGTTACTTCTGCATGAACGATACATGGTAATAAGAGGATTAGAAATAATAATAAGATTTTCTTTTTCATAGGATCATCTCTATTCTATTTGTATTATAACATAAATAAAAATAATCACAAGACTGTGATTATTTAAATATCCATGATGGCAAGAATCAAGATTCCGATTAATACTAAGAAGATGGATATATATTCTTTGATGGTTAGTTTTTCTTTTAAGAATACTCTTGAGAGTAACATTGATAGTACACAATAACTTCCTACAATTGGAGCTGATATCGTTGCATTCCCACTCATGGCATATACATAGAAGAATTGTCCTGCTGTTTCAAAAATGGCTGCTACTAGTTTTGTTTTTTCTTTTAATAGATGAAACTCTTGTTTCTTTGTTTTTAAGAAGATATAGGTAATGATTCCATATAGTAAGAATGTATATTCATAAGCAATTAAGGCAGTATCTTCTGAAATAAGTTCTAACTTATCTAAATAGATTCCATCTAGGAATGTTCCTGCTCCATCTAATATGCAATATACTAATGGGAAAAGAATGGTAAGGGTAAATATTTTACTCCATTTATTTTGTTTTTTGTATTGAATTCTTTTTTCTTTATTCTCTTTTATTTCTATCAATGATAGAGAAATAATACCTATAAAGATGAAAATAACTGCGATATAGAAAGGAAAATCAAAAGATTCTTGGAAGAAGATTAATAATAAGAGAGCTGTAATGACTCCACTTGTATTTTGTATAGGACTAGCAATTGATAATTCTAAATATTTTAATCCTTTATACCCTATTACCATACTCGTAATATAGAAAAAAGATACTGGTAAGTATTTTATGATATCTAGGAGTGTAATACTCGTCTGTTTGAATAATAGGTAGATCGTTGCATGAATACCCATGATGATTCCTACCATGATACCTGTTTTATAGTGGTTGTATTCTCCTTCCTCTTGATTTCCTATCTTATAAAATAGATCGGCAATTCCCCAACAGAGAAAGGTAAGAAGAGTTGTTATAATCCACATAAAAATCACCTGGGAAGATTATAACATAAAAAATCTTAGATTTCTCTAAGATTTTACTTCTACAAATAGATTGATCATTGCTTTCAAGTTTTCTCCTCTTGATACATCTGTCGTATATTCACAAGTCTGAGATGCTTGAACGGTTCCATCTGCTCTTGCCGTAATGACCCATTCATAATGGTTATTATGAAGGAGACTTCTATTTTCTGGCCAGTGGTTAGAACTTTGACGTACCCATTCTGAATTATTTGGATCTGGATCAATATCACTTTCAGCTGTTATATATTTTTTAGAACGATAAGCAGACCCTCCGTCTGCTGTTGTTCTATGAATTTCATTAATCATACCCGTATCTGTTGGTAATTTAACGGTAATCACTCTTGTTTCTCCTGGCTTCATGGTAATCTTTTCACGGTCATGTAGTATTTCTCCTGTTGTATTATCAAATAATGTCATTTGTTTTCTCATACTACGATAATTCTTCTTAGGCTCATCATAGTTATTGGGATCATCTACATCTCCTAAGAATGCTTTCTTCTTGGCAGCAATATCTGCACTTAAACCGTTTGTATCTACTTTACTATCTTTTGCAACAGAAGCAGCCTTCTCATCCGTAATTTGATACGTATTACTAGTATCCGTTAAGAAATTAGAAATGGTTGAGAAAGTAGATTTCATCGTAGAAAAATCATCATTTAATTTTGATAATTCCTTTAGACATTCATCTTGAAAAGGTCCTAAAATGACTTCTCCATTACTAAGAGTAGTTCTCACTGATTCTTTTTCTTCTTCTGCTGCATCTATTTTGGTACCATATGCTTTTGTCGAAGAGACTGCATTACTAAATACTCCATAATCTGTTATATTGGTATCATTCATACTATTCACCTTACCTATGCTGTTGTATTATTATTTGTACCTACTTCTGAAGCTAAGAAAGTATCTGTTGGACCAATTGCTTGATAATTGGTTGTTTTCTTTAATGTTCTTCCTCTCTTATCCAATGTTTGGATTTCTCCATCTACACAGTCTAATACTAATATATTTTCAGGAGTTAAATCAGCTGCACTTGTAACACTCGAATTAAATCCAACGGCTGTTACTAAGTGACGCCCATGTGGATCTCTTTGTGTAACTTGTAAAACAACTGGGTGTCCTTCTGCTAATTCTGAATACATATATTTTAGAACATCTTCTTGTTCTGGAGAAGTTGATTTCTCATTAATTCTAGTGGCAGGACTTCCTCCTAAGCTCGCCATCGTACTCTTAGACGTATTCTTTCCTGTTAACATATCTTTTGCATAATATTGAGATAGAAGCATACATTCTCCTCCCAATAGACCTGCATTTTGATAAAGACCATTTTGTTTTACATAAGCTTGATAGTCATTAATACTTGTTTTGGTATTTACTACATTAAAGTTCTTTCCATCATAAGTATAAGAAACCATATTTCCACTTGATATTGCTTCTGCACTAGAAGTAGATGTGATATTAGAAGCAACATTAGCTGCTGCTACATCTCCTGTTTTATATTGGCCTGCTGTCTGTAATAAGAAGCTAGATATTGTTTCGAAGGTAGATTTCATCGTAGAAAAATCGGTTCCTAATTTTTGAAGTTCGTTCGAACATTCATCTTGGAAAGGTCCCATTAAAACACTACCGTCACTTAATGTAGTTTTGACTGTTTGCATATCTTGTTCTGCTGTATCAATTTTTGTTCCATACGTTTTGGTTGATGTTACTGCATTTCCAAAAATACCATAATCTGTTACATTTGTATCACTTAAAGGCATTCTATCCCTCCTAATTTGTTATATTTACTACAATTCCAATCATTGATTTTGGAGTACCCGCTGTTGATTCATATTCACAAGTTTGTGATATTTCTCTTTTTCCTGTTTTATCTGCGGTAATAATCCAATCATAATAATTGGTATGAAGATCGACTCCTTCTGGCCAATGATTATAAGCTGATTGATAATTAACATAATCCACTTTATTAGGATCTGGGTTAATATCACTTTTGGAAGAAGTAATCTTGTGGGTATCTGTTCTACTGGATACATCGGCTGCTGTTGTACGAATAATTCTCTTAACAGCTCCTGCATTATAAGGAACGGCTACTGTTAATACTTTCGTTTCTCCTACTTTCATATTAACAACAGTTCCATCCGTTATTTCTTCTCCTGTATCGTTATCAAAACATCTTAAGTCTTTTTTCATATTTGGATATCTTGGATCGATGAAATATTTACTCGTATCATCTACATCTCCAATGAATGCTTTCTTTTTCGCAGCAATATCTGTGCTTAAACCTGTTGTATCTACTTTACTATCTTTTGCCGTCTCTGCTGCTTCTTCATCCGTTGTTTGATATTGATTGGCTGTTTCTATTAAGAAATTAGAAATCTTTGTAAAAGAACTCTTCATGGTAGAAAAATCATTATTTAGTTTTGTCATTTCATTGATACATTCATCTTGGAAGGGTCCCATTAAAACACTACCATCACTTAAGATAGTTTTAACAGATTCAGCATCTGTTTCTGCCGTATCTATTTTTGTACCATATGCTTTTGTGGATGATACAGCATTCTCAAAAACACCATAACTGGTAATATTGGTATCATTCATAGTATCCCTCCTGTACAGTTTCCCTATTATCATTTTATCATTATTTGGATTCTTTTTCTCTGAAATTACACAAAAAATAGTCAAGTAGACTATTTTTTTACTTACTTTTTATTCTGAAATACAAGAAGATAGACCTGTATCCATGATATAACAGTATCTTCCTTCTCTTTGTAACCATACATATCCTGTCTTTTCAGCAAAGCCATTTGGGCAATAAATTCCCTCTTTATTTTCTACACAATCTTTGAAGTTTTTTTGATAGATGCTTTGATTGGATGTATAGACTGCTTTGGATGCATCTCCTCCTTGTACATAGGAAAAGATTCCATTTTGATAATATCCTAATTCTGTATTTACGATTTTGTTTTCTCCATTTACTGTATGTCTAATAAAGACTTCTGGCTCTCCCTTTCTTAGATAGTCATATATGTTTTCTTTCATCGTTATATCTTCTGAAAGAGTGGTTCCTGTTCTTACATAGTCATCTCCTACTCGGTATCGATAATAGAATCGATTCGTTGCTTCTGAAGTTGCTTGTACATAAGATGCTTCTAGTTGTATGATGATGGCTTCTTCTTTAAAACTATTTCCTTTTATGTTTTCTTTATACTCTATTCTTACTAGATAGGTTTCTTTTTCATTCGATAATAATTTCTGATTTTTTTGAATGGGTTGTCCATCTAAATACGTTACTTTATATTCTAAATAATCTGGTAATTCTTCTATTTCTAATTCATTCACAGTAGAATGAATGGAATCTACCATGGCATCTATTAATCCGGTATTGATGACATCTACTGTGAATTCATAATATTCTCCTGGTTTTGATAAAACAGGGGCAAAAGTTATTTGAGTAGCAGAAGTAATTTCAGGCTTTTCTCCTTCGATAGAGCCATAAGAAACCTCGACATGTTCAAAATGAACATCCCATGTATTCTTATCAATTCTTGTGATCCCTTCTATATTCAAGTTTGTTGTTAGATATGAAAATCCAACTCCCATAGCAGCAAGTAAAAGAAGGAATCCGATCCATTGGAGACCCTTTATTCCTATTCTTCTTTTCATACCTTCCTCCTACTCTATAGTATGATTATATCATATTTTTAAAAACAAAAAAATCCACAAATTTTTGTGGATTATTCTTTTACAAATTCCATAGAATTAAAGAAGTCTTGTAATTTACTTTCTAATACTTTCAAAACAATTACTTTTTCATCTGTATCGATTCGATCAATCGTTACAAATAATACTTCTGCCGTATTATCTTCATCAATTCCTAGTAATATATTTAATTTGATATTATCATCATATTCCCCATAGGCATAGGCTTCATAATCACCAAATGTATATTCTTTATAATACTTTTGAGCAGAACGAGTCTTCTCTGTTTCATTATAGGTTTCTGTTCTCATTGTCGTATAATACATTTCAAATGTTACATCTAAATCTTCATTTTTGAAGGTAATTTTATTACTAGCTCCTCCTGATTCTTCTTCAACATCTGTGTATTTTTCATCTGCTGGATAGGTGAATGTTGTCGTGAATCCTAATTTAGAATCTGATAACTCTATCGTCTTTGTGATTTTCTTATCTTTTTCTTTTCCTGTATGTGTATTATCACATGCTGTTGTGATTAACAATAAAGGAATGATACATAATAGTAACCATATTTTTTTGTTCATATATTTCTTCCTTTCTTTTACTTATTATATCACAAAGTATTTTTTGTTGCTAATAATTGTATGATCATAGGATGATTTGTTTTCTCTGCTAATCTTTTTAATTCTTGTGGATAATATTCTGGTAGTGTTGGATGTTCTTTTAAAAACTTCTGTAAAGGGTATTCTTGTCCATTTCTGATACAGTCTTCTATATAAAGGATTGGATCGGATTGGATAATGCATCGATATAATTTCTCTGCCCTCTCTGGATTGATTTCCATTGCTTTTGTTCTATCTTTTATAATCCCCTCATAATCTTTATTCATAATTAATGTTAAGATCGGATATTCTAATACCAGTTCTGGTTTATTTTTGATATATAAATCCATGGCAATTAATCGGTCTTGTGTTTCTCCCTTTATGATATATTCTCCACTAGGAGGATCGATTCCCATCGCTTCTCTTCTTGTTCTTGTATTCTGTCGATTACGATTTTCTTTTTCACTTTCTGCACTTTCTGTTATCATGATCTTTTGTAGTTTTCTTAAAGCAATTTCTTCTTCAGGAGTAAGTTCTTTTCCTTGCTCTTTATATTGACGTAATAAATCTTCTAATAGGATTCTTACTCCTACAAATGAAAAGTCGTCTGCATCTATCTCTGTATATAATTTTTCATAATTCGTTTGGTAGAACTTGGTTCCTTGTCCTTTTAGAAAAGCATTTTCTTTTGCTAGCAATATCATATTTTCTGGATATTCTAATATCTCTTTGATTTCTTTTTTTTGATAAGCATCATGTTGATTTTTATGTCTTATTTCATGAAGAATGGTCTCCAGTGGAGCAGTCTTATGATTCTTTCCCATTAGAAAACCTGATGTAGATACTTTTAAAGTATCACTTTCTGAATCATAAACAGCTACTCCTGCTAAAGCAATCATCGAATCATCTTCTATTCTTAGTGTGATATGGTAAAAGTCTTTCGCATATTTCTTTAATAATTCTAGATAATAAGCTACTGTTTGTTCAAAGAATTTGGCTCCTACAGATAGTTGCTGTTCGGGTGTTAATTGTAGGATATCCTTTTTTCTTTGATTCATCAGATAGTCTAAATCTTTTATGATTTGAGGAAGATTTCCACTATCTTCTCTTATATGTTTTAGACAATTTTCTATGTTTTGTTGGATACTTTCTATTGTCATAAATCCTCCTATTATCACTTCTATTATAGCATAAAAAAATAAGGACTCAGTCCTTATCTTTTTTTTATTTTTCTTCGTTTAAGAAATGGTATACACATGCTGATAATGCTGCACCTACTAGTGGAGCCACTACAAATACCCATAATTGTTTTAGAGCTTCTCCTCCTAAGAATAATGCTGGTGCTAAGCTTCTAGCTGGGTTAACAGAAGTACCTGTTAAATTAATTCCTAGTAAATGAACAAACGTTAATGTTAAACCAATGACTACTCCTGCAACAGGTGCATATTTCTTATCACTTGTTACTCCTAAGATTGTATAAACAAATACAAATGTTAGGACGATTTCTGTAATAAGAGCTCCCATTAAGGAAATGTTTGTTGCAGATAAAGCATCATATCCATTTGCTCCTAAAGCTTCGGTTCCCATATTGGTTCCTTTTAAGATTGCAAATAGAATAGCTGTTCCTACAATTGCTCCTAATACTTGAGAAATAACATAGTAAACAAATTCTTTTGCATCCATTTTTTTAGAAATTAACATTGCTAATGATACAGCAGGGTTAACGTGGCATCCTGAAATATCTCCGATTGCATAAGCCATAGCAACGATTGCTAAACCAAATGCTAGAGAGGTTGCTACTAAATCTCCTCCTGATACAACAGCAATTCCTGTTCCAAATAATACAAGTACAAGTGTTCCAATAAATTCAGCTATATATTTCTTCATAACCATTCTCCTTTCTATATCCATTTTAATTCTATTTGATTTGAATGTCAATTTTTGTTATTCTTATTATAGTAGGTGATAGTATGGATGACTTCAATCGTAAAATGAAGGAAAAAATTAAACAATACTCTAATGAACAATACTTAGATGGTTATATTAAAAGTGAATTTTTAACAGAAGATGGGGATGCCGATATCTTTTTAAAAGTAGAAGATAAATATGATATATTTGATTATCGTACCGTAGGAGATCAAACCGATTTATTGATCGATATCTATGAGTTTATTGAAGAAAAAACAGAGATGTTAGGAAATCATGTTCCGATTAATCTTCATTTTTTAGGATATGAATTTACTCCTCATGAACAAGGAATGATTCGTCATATTTTAAAAGAGCATTATGCGATTGAACTTTATAAAATCCAACAAAAATATACCAAGTATAAACAAAAGATTATTGGATTAATCTGTGTTGGATTATTATCTTTCTTCTTATATACCGTTTTATATTTCTTAAAAGATTTTAATTATTTGGTACAAGTATTTGCTTTTCTATTTACGTTTTCTCTATGGGAAGCAATGGACTGCATTATTTATTCTTTTAGTGAAGTTAAAGAAGAGAGAGAAGCCATTACTCAAAATCTATTAATGAATGTCGATTTTGATGAAGAAGCGAAAAAGGGTTCTAGTGATATCTAGATAGTTTCTTGATTGTTTCTTTCGGAACATTTCTTTTATAATTTTCGATTTGATCTAACAGATATTTTATTTCTGTTAGATTTTTTCTTATTTGATTACTATCTTCTTCTGATACAGAGGGATGATGGAGAGAGAATTTCCGATATGTTAAGGGATTTACTCCCATTTCTTTATGAAATATTTCTGTATAATACTCTTGAGAAGTAAAGCCATGATTTAATGCAATCTTTAAGATAGAATCTTTTGTATCTTGTAATTCTTCTAAGGAAGAATCAATTCTTTTTTTATTCATATAATCAATGATGGTTATCTTTAGCTCTTTCTTAAAGATTCTCATGATATAGTCTTTATTAAAATAAAAGAGTCTTGATAATTCTTCTAAAGTGATTCTGGCATAGATATTCTCATCAATATAGGTTAAGATTTGTCTCACTAAGTTTGGATTCATAAGACCACCTAGTCCTATTTTACCATAAAAAGTCGTTATTGTTTAAAATTGTTTACAAATACTGTGTTTTAATGGTATTGAAGGGAGTGAAAATATGAGTTATGCAAGATGGGCCACCAAAGAAGAAATGGTCAAAAAACTAAAAGGAGTTAATTTAGAGACAGGAGTTACCTCTTCTGGTATTCCTATCGCTTATGATGATAAATATTTATACATTGATGAGAAAGAGACCCATAATTTAATTGTGGGAAGTACCGGTAGTGGTAAAACACAGGCAGTTATTCTTCCGATGATTAAGTTATCGATGTTAGCAGGGGAATCCTTCCTTATTAATGATCCAAAAGGAGAATTATATAAGAGATGCTCTTCTGCATTAACAGAAAAGGGATATCAAGTCCTTGTATTGGATTTTGATGATGCGAAGTATGGAAATAGTTGGAATCCTCTTCAAATGCCTTATCGATTATACCAAGAAGGTGAAAAAGATAAAGCTATTAAATGCCTAGAAGATATTTCTTATTATTTATTCTTTGAGAAAAGTGAAGCTAATGTTGATCCATTTTGGATTCATTCTGTCATGGATTATTTCATGGGAATTTCTCTATACTTATTTGAGCATGCAAAAGAGGAAGAAGTTCATCTAGAGAGTATTGTTCATTTTAGTAATGAAATTAATAAGAAGGGTGCATCTGAAAAATTCTTAGAGAAAATTGATACGAAGAGTAAGATTTATCTGAATGTCGTAGGTACTTTAAAAGCTCCTACTGAGACAAGAGGTAGTATTTTAGCGGTCTTTAATCAAAAGATGAAGAAATATATTTCGAGAGAACAATTAACAAATATGCTTTCTACGAGTGATTTTTCTATTCATGATTTATCTCAGAAACCAACTGCTTTCTTTATTATCAGTGGAGTCTCTAATTACTGTAATAATTTAATTCCATTACTCGTTAATCAGGTAGTTGATACCATTAGTTATCTAGGTCATAGTCCGAAGCACTATAATATCTTATTAGATGAATTTGATAGTATGGTTCCTATTCGAGATTTCTCTCGCATGATTGAATTCTGTCGTTCTCTCAATGTACGATTCACAGTAACTGTCCGTAGTTATGTTCATCTATGTAGTATGTATTCTAAAGAAGAAGCAACGATTCTTAGAATGTGTTTTGGAAATATTATCTATCTATTAAGTGATGACATCTATACTCTATCTGGATTTTCCAACTATTGTGGAGAACAAAATGTAGATGGCAAATTAGTTCCTTTAGTTACGGTAGAAGACTTGAAGATGATCAATCCTTTTGAAGGAATTGTGATTCTTCCAAGAATGATGCCATTCAAAACAAAATTCTTACCTGATTATCAAATTGATTGGGGAATTACTTTTGAAGAGGCTTCTCTACCTATTCGAAAAACAAAAAATATTATTTATTATCAAGAAAAAGATTAATCTTTTTCTTTTCTTATGTTATAATGTATATATACTAGGGTGTGATATCATGGGAAAATTGATACGTTCGGAAGAAGAACTTAAGCTTCGTCAAAAACAAATAACAGCTCTTGTAGAAGCTTATTATCAAAAATTTGATTTTCTTCAATATGAGTCTTTGGAATCTTTTATAGATAAAGCCCTAGAATTATTTTTAGATTCTGAATATTCAATAGATGAGATTAATCAGAAATTACAAGATGCGATTGTTCGGAGAAAGAAAGTATTAATTGCAAGATATGATCCTCAAAAAGTAAGAGAAAATCATCGGGTAATTTATGATTGGTTAGAGAAATTAACAAAAGAACTTAATCAAGAAGGAATTGATTATCAGTTAGCAGGTGCCCTTTCGGGATACATTAAATATGGAGAAGAGTCTGATCGTGTTCATGACGATATTGATATTCATTTAAATGAAGAAGATATTGGTAAATTTAAAACTATCTGTGAAAGATTAGGGTTAGAATTTGTTGATGATCGGATGCATTCTAAAAAGACTTTAGGAAAAGATCATATTGTTCATGGAGAACATGAAGTCATGGGAAAAGATCCTCATAGTGATTTTCATACAGGAGCCTTTGTTTTTATTCGAAATAAAAATGACTCTGTTGTTGCCAAGAATTATTTTCATGATGAAGATGGAGCCCCTTGTGTACAAGAAGATATCTATTCTCCTCCATTGGCAGAAGAGGTTTTTGGTGGAGAAGAAGTGGAGTATCGAGGTCTTCCTTTGATGATTACTCCCCCAGAATTTGTTTATCGTTTAAAAAAATATACAAGACATGAGAAAGATCTTCATGATATACTATTCTTAGAAGAGAGAATTGATCAAGAGAAGCTTGCTAAGATAGAGATGTTATCCAAAGAAGGAAGCATCCGTCAATTTGTTCCTGTTACAGGATTGCCAGAAGAAGCTATTCATAATCCTTTTCAGGAGCAGAATAATGAATTAGGAATTATGATGGTGGACCAAAGTCCACATAAGGAAGAGGAGAAATCTTCTCAAGAGAAGGAGGGTACAAAAATGCTTGTAAAGAAAAATCAATCACAAGAACAACCACCAGAAATGCAAAATCAACAAGATGTAGAAAGTAATGAAGAAGGATTCATCAGTAATACGATCATCACGACATTGGCTATCATTACATTTGTTCTATGTTTTATTGGCATTGCTGTTATTTATCTTGTACAAATGTAATCATAACTCATACTCTGTATGAGTTTTTTTTATGCTATAATAACGATGAGGTTTTCAGTATGGAATTATTAAAGCATTGTATGTTATGTCCTAGAAAATGTGGAGTGAATCGTTATGAAACGGTTGGGGCTTGTGGAGCTACCAATCAAATCCGTCTTGCATATTATCATCTTCACCAATGGGAAGAGCCTGTTTTATCAGGAGAAAAAGGTAGTGGAACTATTTTCTTTTCTCATTGTAATTTAAAATGTATTTATTGTCAGAATAAAAAGATTAGTATCGATGGATATGGAAAAATTATCTCTAATAAGAAGTTAGGAGAGATTATGTTAAAGTTACAAGAGGAAGGAGCTCATAATATTAATTTAGTAACTCCTACGCATTATGTTCCAAATATCGCATCAGTTTTACGAAAAACAAAAGATAAGACATTAACAATTCCGGTTGTTTATAATACGAGTAGTTATGAATCGATTGGTACTCTGATGATGATGAATCGATTAGTCGATATCTATTTAGCAGATCTTCGTTACTTTGATGATCAATTAGGAGTCAATTATTCTGGATGCAAAGATTATTTTGAGAATGCTACGATGGCCATTGATGAGATGTATCGACAAGTTGGTTCTTGTGAATTTGATGAATCTGGGTTAATGAAGAAAGGATTAATTGTAAGAGTATTAATCTTACCAGGTCATTTGGATGATTCTAAGAAGATTATCAAATACTTATATCAAACTTATGGAGATGATATCTTTATCAGTATTATGAATCAATATACTCCTGTGAATCATTGTTTATATGAGAATTTAAATCGAAAACTAACAGAAAAAGAGTATGATGAAGTGATTCAATATGCTTTAGAATTAGGGGTTACCAATGCTTTTATTCAAGAAGAAGGAACACAAGAAGAGAGCTTTATTCCTCATTTTGATAAGAGTATTCTATGAAAAATGTTGATTTTATTTCCATTTTGATTGATTTATGATAGAATGTTTTTAGGAGGTTAAAGTATGAAAAGAATTCAATATTTATTCTTGTTACTATTGGTTTTATGTCTTGTACCTATGGTAGCATTTGCTGAAGGGGAAGAAGATGCAACGTTAGATGCTGAGCAAGATAATCGTGTTACAATCTATTTCTTCCATGGAGATGGATGCTCTCACTGTGCAGAGACAAACGAATGGTTTGAATCTATCGAAGAAGAATATGGATATAAGTACAATATTATTCGTTATGAAGTATGGTATGACGAAGAAAATGCTGACCTTATGTCAAGAGTTGCTGCAGCAAGAGGAGAAGATGCTGGTGGTGTTCCTTACTTAATCATTGGAGATAAGTCATGGATAGGATTTGCAAAAGATACAATGGCTAGTGAAATCCTAGCTCAAATCGATTCTATGTATGAAACACCTGTTGCTGAAAGATATGATATTATGGATCATCTTAAAGATTCAAAAGAAACAGATAAGACAGAAAGTACTGGTAATGATGTTCTATCTTTAATCATTATTCTTCTAGTTGCTGGTGGAATTGGTTTTGGTATTTACAAAGCTAGAAAAACTACAAACTAAAAAAAAGAACCATTTGGTTCTTTTTTTATGTCTTATTATAGATGATTTTCTTCTTCTTTTTCTTTCTTTTCTAAGTCTCTTTGAATATCTACTACTTTAATACCATAAGTATATAGAATCTTATTGGTACTTGGAATGATGAAGTAAACACCTGTTTTCTTAGCATTCTCAATCATTAAGATTGGTTGATTAATGGTATCTCTGATCTCTAACATATCCGTAAAGGAATCAATTCTTAGACTCTTATATCCTGATAAATCGAATGTACCATTGACTCTTTGAATATAAGCACCATAGTTTCCTAAAATCTTCTTTAATTCTCTTTCATAAATAGATTTTGCTGTCTTTGTTGTTTCCATAAAGATTACCGTACGTACTACTAAGATACCTGCGATAAATAGAGAAACAATTGAACTTAGTAAGAATAAGATATTTGCTTTCGAAGGTTCACTACATAGAATCGAATTTCCTTCATTATCAATAATACTATTCGTAATATCCATACCCATTGTCTTATTCGTTAATGGAATGACTAGGGATGTTACCGATTCATTTCCCGTGGCAGCTGATTTATCATTACAATTATTTAAAATATCTACATATAAATTTACGGTTAATGTACTGGTTACATTATCAATATCATACGTACGAATAAAGTCTTTAATAAGATCATTATACTTATTATAATTGATATTTACTTGTTCTGTTATTTCTGTTGTTGTCTCATCTGTTACTTTATCTACTTTTGTAATTAATACATCATCATAATTATATAAATTCTTGAAAGTTGTTTTATCTTTTACAACAACATTTGCTTCTACTCGGTATGTATATCTGTAAGTAGTAGCTGGTTTTTCTAATGTTAATTTATAATGGAATGTTGCAGTAATATAATCAATTAAATCACTGATATATTGTTCATCTTTTTCAATGAATTCATTTTCATAGAATGTATTATCTTTTAAGTATACTTTGTAGTCTACATCACTATTTTCTGTGTAATTAACGTATTTTGTTTGATTCAAAGCATTATAGGTATAGAAGAATAAGCAAGAGAATCCCACAAATAGAATTATCATACCTAAATACGTTAGAATCGATTTTTTTCTCTTGGTGTCTTCTGCAAACATCTTTTCAACTTCGCTCTTCTTCATGGTTTCTCCCTTCTTTCTTTTTATCCAAATAAATCATTTACAAATAAGGTTGGATATCCTATATATTTAATTTTAAAATGATAGATTCCTACAATATCATTTACTTTTCTATAATCCGAATCCACATAATCATTGGCATCTCCTTTGGTGAAATATCTCATTTCTCCATTAACTTGCTGGATATCAATGACTCTATGGATGAGTCTTAAATCATCTTTTTGATAAATGATGATGTCTCCTTTTTTAATTCTTTGATTTTTATAACTTTCAAAGATAGCTGCATCTCCATAATCAATGGTTCCTTCCATACTACCGGATCCAATGACGATTAATCCAAATCGGAATTGACAAGAAATCAACATTGTAAATAATCCTGCCAATACTAGGATGACTGTTATTTTGACTAAGTTTTTTTGTTTATCACGATAGGATACTGCATATTTTTCTTTCGTATATCCATATTCTAGTATTAAGTACATGATGTATGGATAAACCATTCTTAGGAAAGAACGGAAATAAATATACATATTCGGGATTACCGGAATGATATAAACATATAAAGCTGTGATTAATCGATATCCAATGATTCCTTTCTGACCATATCGTTTGGTTACATAGTTATAAAATAAGTTACAAGCAACGGATGCGCATAAGATGAAACCTACTAAACTTAATAATCCACTTAAGGATGTTAAATTATAAACACTTCTATAAACAATTAAATCTACTAATACCATGTTGATAAACATAAGGAATTTTGGAATATCAATCTCTTTCTTTTTGATCTTGATACTTCCATCTTGTGTAATGAATAGATTTCTAATATATTCGGATGCGATAATAATAATCGTAATGGGAATAATATTTTTGAATAATGATTTTAATCCGAATACTTCTATTTGTTTACTAAAGGTATAGAAACACAATCCCATTAAATAGAATAGTCCTACATATAATAAGGCTAATCCAATTAACAAATACATAATCTCTTTTTCATATAGAGATGGTTTTTGTTTTCGTAAGAATAGTTTTCTTACAACTAACCAATAGAGACATAATGTAAGTGCTAAAAGGGGTTGTGTCATATTATTTGACACAAAGAGAGCAACAAATAAGATTAATAATAATATGACTTCCAATCCATACAATTTTAATTTGTTTTCTTTCATACTATCCCTCTTTCTTGTTGCCTACGTTCTATCAAATCATTATGCTTGAACAGCTGTGATGTCTGCTAATTTAACATAGAAGTTTTCTGTATGAGCAGAATCTCCGATCCAAGCTTTCTTTAGTGTTACTGTTACTGTGAAGGTCGTTGTTTCTCCTGGGATTAAGGTTTTTGTACCTGACCATCCTGGAGTTACTGTTACCGTGAAGTATTGACTACTACTATTGGTCCAAGCTGTATTGTAGCTTGAGTCTGAATATACATTTAAATTAGAAGCTACTAAAGATGCATTGATACCTTCAGGGCTGTAGTTCATTACTTCAAAGTTACATGTTTGACTTTGTCCAACTGTATCTAGAGTAACGGTACAAGTTCCTGTTTCTGCTTGTGCAGCTGCAGTTGCTGTTCCCGTACTTCCTGTTGTAACTCCATCAAAAGCAACCTTAAATTCATTGGATGCCGTTGCATTGGCAGTACCTGTAACAGTAAGATTGATAGCTGTTATGGCATAACCAATACCAATCGCTACTACGGCTACTAAGATTGCTACCGCTAAAGCAACTTTCTTTTTCTTCTTCTTCATAATATTCACCTCCTCCTCTATCTTTGCTTTGGGAACTATTTTAGAATCCTCATTGCTTGTCCCCGAAGCAAAGGGTTAGGAAATAATCCTAAATAGCGTAATGTATTTTTATACCTACTCTACAATATCATTTTACTATCATTCTTTTTTTAAAAGCAATTGTTTTGTCTAGTTTTGTCAATTACTTTACTATTGTTTACATACTTTTACCTATCATGGATAGAATTATCCTATTTTTAACAGATAAAAAGACAAGATAGTGTTTTTCTATCTTGTCTTATATGTCTTTCTTATTCTTCTTTCTGTTCTTGTTTCTTTAAGGTAATTTGTGTACTCATTTCTTTTCCTTTTCGTAAGAAATGAATAGTTACTTTATCCCCTATTTTATGCTTATAAACAATATATTTTACATAAGAGGTATCTTTTACTTCTAAATCATCTATTTTTGTTATGACGTCCCCTTTTCTTAGTTTATTATAAGCACCACTATTTTTCTTTGCTTCGATGACAACGGCTCCTTTGGTTAGACCATCTGGAACAGCAATCTCATACTTTTCTAATTGAACAGCAGAGTTTGCATTAATCATGGTAACTCCTAATTCTGCCCATTCAATGTCTTTTCCTTTTTCTAATAGTTCCATATTATTAATGGCATATTCAATTGGGATGGCAAAGGACATGCCCTCTACTCCTTCTTGAATGAGTTTTAACGTACATACTCCAATGACTTCTCCATTTACATTATAAAGAGGTCCTCCACTATTCCCTGGATTTAATGGGGCATCAAACTGTAAAACATTCATTAACCATTCTTTACTCTCTTGTCCATCTAACGTAGTTTGTACAATACGATCTTTTCCTGATAAGATTCCTGCTGATACACTTCCTTGATATCGTTTTCCAACAGGTGAGCCTATTGCAAATACCGTATCCCCTACTCTTACATTTTCACTCTTTCCTAGGGTCGCTGCTTGAGGAGCGAAAGAAGATGGTATCTCTAGAATGGCAAGATCTAGGTAAGCATCTTTTCCTAATAGAATTCCTTGTGTTTCGTCTCCTTTTGCATTGGTTACAATAATTTCATTCCCATCTATTACATGTTCGTTGGTTAAAACATAAGCCTTTGTAGCACCTTTCTTATAGATGAAACCAGATCCTGTGGATTCTTGTGTTTTTCCTGAAAAGGTTTCAATTGCTACTACTTCATTTTCTACTTTTTCTACAGAGTCTGCCAAAGATCTTCTTTCATAAATCATATTCTTTGATTTTGGCATCATGAATTTCATCAAAATCACTGCCACGATTATCCCTATAAAAAAAGAAGAGATGATAAGAATGATATTTTGTTTCCCCATCTTATTCATCTTCGTCTTCATTCATATAGCTCCTCTCCATATTTGCTAGGTCTTTCCAGTTTACTGGGAATCCCATTCTATTTAATACTTCTGTAATATCAATCGTATGTAAATTATAATTTAATGTTTCAATTACATTGTCTAATTCTACTGTCATATTCTTAAAATCTTCTGATTGTAGTAATTGTTTCATAATAATGATAAGAGCAAATAAGTCATTTTTTCCTTGTACAAATTCTTCATCTACTTTTTTAATTCTTAGCAATTGATGATATACCGTATCATCAATTGCTTTTTGTGTTTTGTTCTCATATAAAATATCTTCATGAGCACATAGATTTCTATAATTTGCAAGAATTGGTAAATATACAATTAATGTTTCTGGATCTACTTCATAAACATTGGATATTTCTTTTTGATCTTCTGATTTTAATACTTGGTATAATTCACTGACAATTCCAAATGATAATACTTTTACTAAGATCCATAGTGGAATATATCCATAATTCGATACATAGTGTAGAGTTGCACTATGTTGAGATCCATTGACTCTTATTTGTCTTTTCATTTTCTTTAATAAGTCATTTAATTGTGCTTGTTTTTGTGGTTCATTCGTGAAGTTCTTTGTCTTTAAATAGTCTCTCTCACGATATCCATATTTCTTGGATAGTTGATAAGACATAATGGATTTTAAATTGTTTTCAATTACGAGTAGATATTTAAATAAAATATTACGGAAGGTTCTATCAAATAAGAATAGACTATATAATTCTTCAAATGTAGTTCCTTCTTTAAACCTTTTATCTGTCTCTGATATTAAGAATAAATGTCTGTATCCATTTAAGAAGAAATAGTTTTCTCTTAATAATACTCTTTTGACATATTTCTCATCATTGATGATCATACCCTTATATCGGAAGATCTCTACTTGTTCATCGAGGTTCTTGAAGTTCTTCTCTATCATCGTATCACCCTACCCTAGATTATATCACAAGAATGTGATTCTTCTTTACTCTTCTATCTTTATTTTATCAAATATACAATAACTTTTCAATTTTTTGTTATCTATGTTATAATAGAAACATAACTTTTTAGGGGGGATTTTTATGCCAGCAACTGCTACGCATGCTTTTTTTGCAAAAGATGTGTATGATATTTTGCCAGAGAAGATCTGTGAACGTTTAAATCTAAGTAAATGTAGAATGTATGGACAGAGTATTGATAGTTTAAAATTCTATAATTTATTTTCTATTTTTCCTGGTAAAATGATTCGTCATTTTCAAGGATGGTTTCATGAGAATCAATCACAAGAATTCTTTCTCAATTTATTACACTATATGAAAGATAATCATATTGAGGATGTTGATACTTATTCTTTCATATTTGGATCTATTTGTCATTATGCATTAGATGCGACTCTTCATCCCTATATTGTCTATCGTACTGGTTATTTTGATAAGACAAAGCCTAGTACTTATAAATATAATAATGTTCATGCTTTTATGGAAACATTCTTAGATAATGATATGATTGCTAGAAGAGAAAATAAGAATCCTTATCGATTTGATTTTAATACGTTTTGTTTTGATATTAGTCCTTTTTCGAATGATTTAGAGAAGACAATTGATTATACTTTTTATAATACATTTCATATTCAAAATATGAGTAAAATTTATTATAAATCTTTAAAGCAAATGAAGAGTGCCATTCGTATCTTTCGAAGAGATCCTTATGGTATTAAAAAATTCTTCTATAAACTAGTCGATTCTTTTACCCCTAAAAAATGTTTTCGTTTTGAAGCGATTAGTTATCATTATCCATTAGAAGATAAACATGACTTTTTAAATAGTAATCATACTCTATGGAGAAATCCTTGTGTTTATGATATTACCAGTACAGAATCTTTTGTAGATTTATACTTAAAAGCGATTAAATTTGCGAAGGTATTAATGTGTGCCAGTTGTGATTATCTTGCAGGTAAAGATATTGATTTAGAGAAGATATTTGATAATACTAGTTATGTTACTGGACTTAATTGTGATGATAAAAGAGAATTAAAATATTTTGAATTTTAATTCTTTTTTTTACATAGAAAAAGATCTTTCTAAAGAAAGATCTTATTTTGTTCCTGTTAAATCTTTGATTGCTTCATCAGCATCTTTATTTAACTCTACAATATTCTCTAAGAATTTTGCATAGGCTTCTACTGTATCTGAAAAATCAATCATATCTTGTATTTCTCTAGCACGTGACATCTCTTCTATAATAGAGGCTTCTTTTCTTAATTCTTTTGCCACATTTAATACTTGTGCATAGGTTAATCGATCTATCATTCGCTCAAACCTCCCATATTACTTGGAACAGATACTTGATTAAATTGAGTGACTTGTCTATCAATCATTTTAATGGCATCTGGTGCATCCACTAGGCCTTGAACACTTCTGACAGCATTTCCGGTTGGTCCAGGTGGTGGAGGTGGTGGTGGAGCGGCTCTACGAGGAGTTTCTTTTTCTTCTTCCTCTTCTTCCAAAGTTTCTTCCTCTTCTTTTGGTTCGATTTTAACAGTAGGAGGTTTTCGATACTCCTCTGCTTTTGAGGTAACAATTCCTTTGAAATCTTCAATCGATTCAATATAATTTTTATTATCACTGTTATTCCATCCAGCTTTCATTTTCTCTAAATAATCAAATATTTTATTGATTGCTGTTACATATCGATTGTAATCGTCCATGCTACACCTCCTTTTAGATTAAGATAATTCTTGATCCATTTTTTAAATCGGTATCCCGAATCGTTTTATTCACATCGTAGATTTCGCCTGTTTCCTTACTATATAGATTTGTATCTTGTCTAGGGATATAGGCTCTATCTGTTAATTCGATTAGTGAATTTTCAATTAATGTTTTAATGGTTCCAATCTTTTTATTGATAGGAATAAACATATCATATTTTACTTCGATAAGAGGGATTTCTAATTCTATTAATATTTTATTATTTTCCATAAATCCTCCTATTCATCTGACATTAACTTCATCAACTCAGCTTTACCCTTTTTGATAATGTATCCGAAACCTGGATCGATTTCTTGTCTTAGGATACGTGAGTTGGTTGTTACTTTCAATGTGAATTGGTTTCCAATTCCATTTCCTAACCAAATACCTTCTGCCAAATCGACATTGCCTTTGTACCAAGGTTCGAAGTTGATTGTCTTAATAACATCAATTGTATCAACAATAATGTAACGAATATTTCCTTTTTGTTTAGAATTACCAATCATATCTGTTAACTGTGTCTTTTCTTCCATTCCTAGTTTTCCTAGTAGGACATTGATAGCAATCAATACAACGAAGTAAGTCTTAGATGGATCTCCCATATCCATGGCATTCTTTAAGGCATCAATTCCTTCGATACAGTTATCCATACTATAAATGGTATTTTCATATTTTACATCATTTAAGATATTATTGGTATCTAAGATGATGGCTTCTGTATTTGGAACTTTTAATAAGTTGTGGATAAATCCAAGGATAAATCCTGGTTCTGATGTAATATCATCACCCGTAACATTGTACATAAATTTGCTGTTGAAATCGACTGTTGCAATCGCAAGAGTTTCTTTGGTAACTCCAACTGGGATTGTCTTTAAGTTTCCAAGTACTGGAGCTACATATTCTTGAGATACAACATCTGGTAAGATTGGGATTCCTGGTGCTTGATATGTACAAACTTTGTTTAATTTCTCACTGACTACTTTGATGTAATCAGACATTTTTTCTTCACGGTATACGAATGCTGTTTGGAATTCGAAGATTCCATCTAGTAAAATCATTCCACGTCCATAAGCCTTTGATGGCTCTTTCTTTCTAACACCTGGGATAACAGATGAGTAATCACCTGGATCGTTGAATTGTAATACAACATTCTGTCTGAAGTTTTGTCTTAAACGATAACGAACTGTATTTGGACCATTGGTTGTGAATACGAATACGATACCATATTTTAAACAGTCTCTTGTCATCTGACCAATTAAGTCTTCATAATCGTTATACGTTTCGATAAATGCTTCTACGTTATTGATTACTACAACTACTAATGGGATTTGTTTACCACCATGGTTGATGTAGAAATCAAAGGATCCATTATAATCCGTAAAGATTTTCTTTCTTTCTTCCAATAAATTACTGATGAATTTAAAGGTATTGGCAATCTTTTCTGCATCTCCTGATAAGATAACTTCACCAACATGTGGTGCATTTCTAAACATGGTTAATGTTTCTGCACCAAAATCTAAGATATAGAAGTTAACTTCATTGGAATTATGTCCCGTAATGGCAGAATAGATAATTCCAGCAAGCATCAATTCCTTACCATTACCAGCAGATCCGAAGATAATCGTATTTCCTAATTCGGATAAAGGTAATGTTAATAGGTTTTGTGCTTGGTTATCTGGATCATCATATTCTCCAATAATTGGATTGATAATATTTCTCTTTGGTTTATAATGATATTTTTTCTTTAAGTCATCTGTGTAGATAACATCTGGAATTCTTGGTAACCATAATTGTTCTACTTCTATCTTTTCTTTTTCTGCTTCTGTAACAATATATTTAATAATATTGGTAATTTCTTCTCCTTTAGACTGAATCATAATATCATTTTGTTTGGTATCTAAGGATTTAATTGGTGTACCAACATTATCAACAATGGTAATAGATTGATCTACTTTTTTCTTACGTTTTTCGGTTGGATAGTACTGAGCTCCTGCCCATGCAGCTTGTCCCATAGCGAATAATTCGTTATAACCTACTTGTAAGAAGAAACGTCCTGTATTCTTTAACTCAGCAGCATCTGGACATTTAATCATATCCATAGAGTCTGACTTATCTTGAACCCTTAAGCAGACACGGAATTTTGAGTTGGACCAGATCTGGTCATTAACGACTCCGGAAGGTTTCTGGGTTGCTAGAATTAAGTGGACTCCTAAGGAACGTCCGATACGAGCAGTTGAAATTAATTGTTCCATGAACTCTGGTCTTTGGTCTTTTAACTCAGCGAACTCGTCGGAAATAATGAATAAGTGAGAAATTGGTTTTTCTACTAATCCACGTCTATATAGGTTCTGATATTTATAAATATCAATGGTACTTTCATTTAATTTATCTCTTGCTTCATTGAACAATCTCTGACGTTTTCTCAACTCAGATTGTACAGATGCAAGGGAACGGTTCATCTCAACGGTATCCAAGTTGGTGATGGTTCCTGCTAAGTGTGGTAGTTTCATTCCTGTCTCTCTGTTTTCGAAAGCTCCGGTTAAACCTCCACCTTTATAGTCGATCAATACGAATTGTACTTCGTATGGATGGTAGTTCATTGACATAGACAATACATAGGTAATGATGAATTCTGATTTACCAGAACCGGTCATACCAGCAATTAAACCATGTGGTCCATGTGCTTTTTCATGTAAGTCTAGTTTGAATAATTCTCTTGATTTATCAAATCCAACTGGTGTTTGTAGAGACTTCGTTGGATCATTTACTTTCCATCTGTTCAAGATATTTAACTGCTCAACCATACCAACATTACACATTTCTAGGAAAGAAATTGAAGTTGGTAGTGCTTGTGCTTGTTTTGCAATATCAATTGGGATATTGGCAATAATCTTACAACATTCATAGATATTTAAAGTTGGATCAAAGTCTGCCACGAATTCTTTTTGCTTATTGGCAACTAATTCATTTTCAAATACTCCAGACTTCTTATCACCGATACTGATGAAAGCTTTACATTCATTTGGAATGTTAACAAGTCTTGGACTGATAACAACCATACTGAATCCATAGTTGACTGGCATTCCACCAATATCTTTTAATAACTCAATATCTCTGACAGATTTATAATCATCTGTAATCACTAAATAGTATGGACGATAACTGTGGTAGTCATCTCCACTGATATCCATTGCTCCATTTCGATCTTTGAATTTTCTAGCTTGCATCTCTTTTTCAAGCTCTAAAGAAATTTCTTTTGCTTCATCTAGATTGGTTGCGAAATAGCGGAATGATTTCTCATTATTCCAACAATGTGGAGCTACTTTTAAGTATTCCCAACTACTTTCATTCTGACTGTTGGTAAATACTACTAATTTTAAATCTTCATAACTATGATAGGTAATCATCTGAAGTATTAATCCATCAATAAATTGTTTCTTATTGGTTGCTGTACCGATAACAGCTACTATATTACTCGTTACAAAATTTAGGGAAATTGGTACACTTTCTAGTGTTCTAGATTCTGCTCCTACTTTATATACTTCTTTTAATAAATCGTCTGTTTTTAAAGCAAAGTGTTCTTCTGGAATACCAATTTTTCCTTTTAATTCGGTTGCTCCAATACCAAGTCTTAAATCTAGAAAATCGTCTTGTGCAATTTCTCTTTCCCAAAGATTTCTCTTCTTTTGATAGATAATCTCTTTTGTTTGATCTAGAGGTAGATAATTATCAATTAAGATCTGTCTTTGAATCTTCATTTCTGCTTGAATCTTTTCTTTCTTAGACTCTAAGTATTTTAAATATTTAACATTTCTTTCTTTTTCTGCTTTTTTAGCCTGTTTCTTTTGGAATCTTCTCTGAAGATTTGGCCAAATGAACATGGTACCCATCATAGCACCTGTCATAACAAGTGTTGGTGCAGCAGCATTCCAGTCTGTTGTACCATTAATGACTCCTTGCATAGCTGTAATACCGGTAGACATAGAAGACATAGCCATGGTAAGCATAGGTCCTAATGTATAAATTAATGGAGTATTATCTTCTTGATCCATTTTTCCTGGTGGAGGATCAATCGAAATATCAGCATCTATAATTCCTGTTTTGAAACGAGGTGCACGATAGAAGTAATCATCTTCTTTATAGAATTCAATTGTCTCTTCATCTGGATTATCAAATTCTGATTGTTTTTGAACAATACTGGAAATAGATTCTAGATAGTTATTATCAATACTTAAGTTATTTCCAATATTATTAATAATTAGGTTATCTTTTAATACAATAATTTTTAATCCCATGATGAAAATAATATCACCGTATTGTAATTGTCTTGACGTGATAGCGATACTATTAACATAAGTTCCGTATTTACTATTCAAATCTTGTACGATCCATACACCGTCATTATACGTTAGTTTTGCATGTTCTCTGGATACTAAAGGGAAATTAAAACAGATTGGGGCTTTTCCGTAATTACCAATTAGTAATTCTTGTTTATCTCTTAAACGTAATCTATAACTTTCTTTATCTACTGTTGGGGAACAGTATAAAATAACATATTCATTATCGGTATTAATCTTTAAGAAGTATAATCCATAATCTTTTAGATATGCTGACTCAACTTCCATTTCTCCAGACATGATTTTTGTTTCGAAATCGGATTTAATCTTCCATCTACCATTATCTTCTTCTACGTTGATAAGGTTTCTGACATTTCCTAAGTAATCATTATCTGTAATCCAATAATTTCCAGCTATTTTGGTTGGCAAAGTAAAGTTGTAAATTTTCTTTTTCTTGATTAACCTTACTATCACTGGTAATCACCCCATATTATTCTGATTATATATTATATTATATAATCGATTTCTTTTTTTTACAATATCTTCTTCTGTTTTCTTCATAAAAAAAGAGAGATTTTTCTCTTTTATTTTTTTTCTTATTTTTCTCTCTTTATTTCTCTTGTTTTTCTATATTCTTTTTTTGTAAGATCTCTTTGTTTTTCAAACATTTCTCTTAACTCTTCTGCCAAGGCATATCCTTTTTCATAAAATTCAGTGATTGGCATTTTTGTATAATCTCTATGATAAGCAATCTCTAATGTGATATATCCTTCATAGTTCGCACTCACTAATTTTTCTATATCTTTTTCCCAAGGGACTGTTCCATCAAAGGGAAGAAGATGTTGGTCCTCTGTTCCATCATTATCATGTAAGTGAACGGCAAAGATTCGATCTTGAAAAAGGTCCCAATTGAACTCATCTTCAAAATGAGCATGACAGTGTCCTGCATCAAAACAAATTCCTACATTATCATTATGGATATGCTCTAATACATAATCTAAATATCCTTTAATTTTAGTATTTTCAAAAGCTACTTTGATTCCTAATTCTTTCGCATAATCACAGATTTCTTTCACTCTTTTTAATCCTGTTTCTCCATACATGGGAGCTTGTGTTTTACTTGTTAAATGCATGATTACCATGAGGATATGATGTTTTTTCATCTCATCTAGATCTTTTTTATATCTTCCCACCATTCCTGTTTCTTCTTCGATCCATAAATTATTAATATTTTGATATCCTAAATGAGCAAATATGACGTTTAATCCTTGTTCTCTTATATATCGCAATTGTTCTTCTTGTGGAACTTTCCAATCTTTGTCATACCACTGAATAAATACATTTTGAAATCCTGCTTTTTTGATGGCATCAATGGTTTCATAAGGATTATCATTTTTATTATCATTACTGACTACAACAGCTGTTTCCATTTTTTCCATAGGATCACTTCCCTCTTCTATTATATCAAATCATTACATAATTAGAAAAAACTTATTAAAAAGGAAGTATTTTATTATTTATTGTTGATATTAGAACGTTTGTTTAATATACCATATTATTG
>JAGCSA010000001.1 GCA_017964405.1 Bacilli bacterium | reverse complement strand
TCAATACGATATAATCCACATTTCTTATAATAGAACTCGTCTAATGCATCTACCATAGCTGCATCCGTCGTTTCTTTTAATAAGTAATAATCTAATTCACTTCCGGTTGAATAATTATTTAGAACATTTAATAAGTTCAAATCAAGTAATGCTAGTAAAATAATTCCAATCGTTAACATACCTTTATTCATATAACTTCTTCAACCTCCTAATCATGTACTGGATCACATTGATTAGATCCATAATGTAACATGTTGTTACAGTTTATCTCAGGCTTATCTGGAACTTTATTTTCTCCAGCAAGATCACGAATCTTTTGACTTCGATAACGTCCTACTCCTTCTTCAAGAGCAAATCCACTATCACTGAAGGCTGTATAGTTGCCTCCACCCATATTACCAGCAGCATCTTTTCTCATATCACGAATCGTAGCTGGCGATAAGATAAATTCATAATCTAAGTTATCCTCTGTATAAACTTCTGATCCAGAAGCTTTGGCATCAATAGCAAGCTTTTGAAGTTGTTGCATGTATCGAACTGGATTACTTGCATAATCCACATTCTTATTATTAATAGCATATTCTGACCAGTTAAATCCTGGAATTCTTCCTGCTTGATCAGAAGTTGTTAATCCTTCTCCCTCAACACTAGGGAATAAATTCTCTAAATCTGTAGAACGAACACGATAAGCATCATCATTCGCAATACAGTCTGGATCAAGATTCTCACAAGTATCTGTCTCACAGCAAGCATCGTTACACAATGGGTTATTAGAAATTCCATAGAAACATTCAATATTAATTTCCCAATTGAAGTATCCAAAGTTAACGGTCTTCGCACGAATATTAAAAGTAATTTGATCTTCTGTAATATTGTAATTTTTATTAACTACAGAATTTGGAGAAGACGAATAATGACACATATTATCAATAGCTGTATCCGTAACAGATACTTTTTCAAGTAATCCATTATCTACCATCTGCTTATGGAAATAAGCATTGGTCCAAGCAATGTTAACAGCTTTCGCATCTCCTGGAATACAGAACTCATGTTGAGCATGATACCATACTTTACTTCCTGTTTTAGGTTGGAAGGAAATCTCACCTGTTTTCAAATTCATCCACGTTCCTGGGAATCCCCAAGTAGAACGATATAGGTTTGTTTCCGTACCACCAGGTTTGTAGCATCCTAAGATACCTTCTCCTGTATAAGGTTCATCTGGTAATAAAGTAGAATTCTCGGTTGTAAAGGTCTCAATCACAGTTCCACCATTTCTCTGTAGAGAATCTTTACCAAAGATTGGGAAGTCAATTGTTACTTCTGTACCATCAATCTTCGTATAATCAGCAGAAATTGTAAATTCAGAAACCGTTGTCGTACAAGTGGCTTTTCCTTTACAAGCAATCACTGCTTTATTATATTGTTCAATATTAGCTTTATAATCCTCTTCTGCCATACCTGGATTCAAGTAAGCATTGTCTGGACAAGATACCCAACTACAAGTATCATGGCAATAATCTTTTCCATAATTATGTCTCCAGAATCCATCTGCTTGTGCAATGATATAGTTTCCATTGTGATATTTACCACCAGGATTTTCCGTATACCATCTACCTTCACCAGTCGTTTCAAGATTTCCATACCAGAATCTCTCTCCACTAGCTTTCCATTTAATAGATCCCCCTGTTCGGTAATAACAACCGGTAGGATTATATTTCTTTCCGTTTTCATCGGTTAATTGCATACACTCTTCAACCGTACTTCCGGAATAAACAACTTGATTAGCAGCAAAGTCTTCTAAGAATAAAGAATTGACTTTGGCATTACCCGTTAATTTTCCATAAACTTTTTTATAACATTTGTTAGAACATTTTTGAGTATATTTTCCACCATCACAGTCTTGGATACAAGCATCAAACTGTTCGTTTGGTCCTCCTTGTAACCATACTTTTCCACTCGAACTAACACAGTGTGGAGATGGAGTACAATAACTACAATCAGAAGCAGGTGGCTCTGGAGATTTTGACATATTGCAAGATACACGACTTGTAACACGTACCTTATATTCAAAACACATACCAGCTGCAGAAGCTACCGGAGGTCCATATTCCACTTCAACAGATTCCTCACAAGTAATTTCACATTTAATAGCAGCACCCTCTACCTCTTCCCCAGGACTGTAGTGATAATAATAATGTCCCATATTATAAGGTTGTACTGTTTTTCCATAAATATAGTGTTTATTGACGTAATAATTTTCTCCCTGTAAATCATCTGGATTCGTAGGAATCGTATTAATATCATGATTACATCTAAAAGTTAATTCCCCTTCTGAACCATTAAATTTACCATTCGTAATACTAGGACTACTATCATCATACTTCTTTTCAGCATGTTTTCTAGCATAACAGAACTTTGCTTCAAAAGATCCATCTGCATAAGTCTTATTATCACAATCAATAAAATCAATCGTAATACCAGGATCTTCAATTTGAACAGCAGGACAACTTCCTACTTGAATCGTAGGAGCCGTCTGAACTGTTGTTTCAAAAGTTATTTTTCCATATTTGTAAACACAAGAATTTTCTTCTTTTTCATTTTTAATAATATTCTCTGTCATCAACGTAACGGTAATACCAGGAAGTCCAGAAGACGTATCATCAATTAAATTCGTCTCCGTAAAGATAACATCATGGTCACAAGTTAATGTCTCAGAGATACTAGAATCCACTCCGTTTACTTGAGAAATTGTAAAACTTGTTTTACATCTTTCTGCTTTGTTCGTAGAAGGATTCATCGTTAATTTAAATTGATTCCCTCCTATACTTTCTAAGTTGATTCCATATCTTCCACTTAAAGTAGATTCAGGAGCCCAAGCATGCTCTCCTGCTCCTAAGCTAGGATCTTTACAATATTCTAATGCTTCAACAGGAGAGAAAAATAGGAAAGTAGCAAAGACTGCAAATACAAAGACAACCCCGATTATTCTTTTATGCATTTTCAGTAGATTCTTCATCTTCCTCAGCTCCTTTCATCACTTCTGCAATTAATTCATAATTTTTATTTCGATAAACAGAATATTGTTTTACTTCTTCTTTTGGTCGAACTAATCTTCCACTGACAATGAAATCATAGTTTGTACCATCCGTAAAGAACCGAGAACAAGTAACAACAGAAATGATTTTCTCATCATCTAATACTTCGACATCATAATCGTAGATAGATTCCTCTAATAATCGTTTGACATATCCCTTTTTATCATTAGGAGACCAATCTCCTTCAGGATATTCTTCTAAATCATCTACTTTCATAAAGTTAACAGCAAAGATTTTATATAGATAATCTTCTCCATTAATGGTTAATTGAATATATTCATTATTCTGTGCAAAATCGAAATACACAAAATTCATCAATTCTTCCATTCGGATAAAACTATTAGAGTGTCGAATAGGATTAGGGCCAAGATTCATAACATTATGTCCATAGACAAGCATCATATCATGAAATTCACGGTCCATATTCAAAGACCATAAGTAAGAATCTACTACTGGATATTCATATCCTTCTTGAATCACTCCGTAAAGAGGATAATCAATATTGGTACCTTGTACTCTTACCCATCCAATCGTCTCATAATCTCTTCCATCATGATTTCTAGATTCTGCAATCTTTTGATCACGAGATTCAATGGAATAATAATCTTCTTCATAGACCATCTTCCATACAAGGAAGACTCCCATCAGAATCATGAGTACAATCAAAATGGTAATAAGAGAAATACTACTATTTTTCGTTTCCTCTGTCAGTTTTTTCTTTCTTCCACTCATACAGTTTCCCTCTCTATTTTATTTTAATTTATATGGCGAATCATACGTTCCAGATCCACTACTGATAACAGCTCCTTTTTTTACAAAAGCAACGGCTCTTACTCCATATAGATCGTATTCAGCGATTGTTTCATTTAATGGAACTCCAATATCGGTAATGGCTCCACCATATCTCTCTTTACTCATAGAGGAATTAATCAACCAATAAGAATGAGAATGTTTTCCTCTTTGAACAGATTGAGCACTAAACATATCATACATGTTAGGAGGAGAAATCTTAACGATATAAGAGTAAGTACTCTTTTCTTCTCCATAGATAATCTCTTTTTCATAAATAGGAACATCTACTTCCTTCTTTACAAAGAAAGAGGTATCAATATATTGACTAGAACGATTATTAATATAATAACCGTAATTTTCTTTATCTTTTGGATTATAGGTTAATTGAGATTGCTCTGGATTTGAATAGGTCATAGGACGATCACTAAGAGTTCCCAATGTATCCTCTGAAATAATCTTCGTTGTACCATCTTTTTCTACTTGAATAATTCTCCATAGGGTTCCACTAATCATCAAATACTCACCAGAATAACGAGTATTAAGAGCATCTCCCCCTTTTGCTTTTTCGGTTTCCTCAAAAGTATAAGGGTTATTCTTGGTACCATCTCCTCCTACTACAAGGCTATCTCCTTTGACAACAATCTTAGGACGAACACCATAGTTGTAAGATGAAGGTAACAATAGATAATCTTTTCCATAAGAATCTCCATAGAAAATATCACGAGTAACATAAGCATTACTACGATTCTTAGCATTTGCTGTCCAAGAAATCGTAGAAGGCTTCATAAAATTCTCTGTCTTTCCAGATGCACGATTAATATCCATGATAGAAGGAACATATGCATATCGCTTTTCGGTGTAAGAATTACATTCAGTCATATCCATATCCTTCTCATTCAATTTCATATTACAAAATTTAGATTCCACTAACATCTTTCTTGCTTCTTCTGTGAAATGAGGAATATAAACTTCATCTAACCATTTTTCTAATTTCGTATAACCAACGTTCGCAACATCTTCTTCAGCAATTAAGATAACATCCTCCTCTTCCGTCAAACCATAGATTCGAAAGTACATATGAGAAAGACGAACATAATTGGAATCAGGATTTCCAGAGTAATTTGGAAGTTCTCCTAAATCTCTCTTCACAATACCACTGAATACTTTTACAACGTTCACAACTCTAGTAACCGTTGATTTATTACGAAAACCATCAAAAGCTGTGTACGTAATTTCATAAGTACCAGCTTTATTTGTATTCACTTCTCCCTTGACAACCACAGTAGTAGGATCCATCTTTCCATCCGTATCATCTACTACACTGTGAACACCAGGGTCTTCAAATTTTTCACCAATATTGACAGTCATTTCTTCTTTTCCTGTCAATTGAATCTGAGGTCCTCTATGATCAACACCAGACTTTAAGAACCCACAATCCAAATACACGTAATAACGATATTCTTGATTCTCACGACGAACCTTTACCCAACTCTTTTCTAAAGAACAAAGTTTAGAAGAGTATGGAATATGAAAATCTTCCTTCAAATAAGACTTCTTATATAACGTGTTTAAAGAAAGAGTCTTCACTCTTTCTCCTGTTGGCAATTGGTCGGGATTGAGTTCAAAGTATCTTCTCGCAGCCTCTTCTAGAGTAGACTCATGATGGTGAAATTGAATCATAGGAGAAATAATCAAAAACCATGCAAAAGCACCTGCAATGATAAAAACGGCTATCAGTTTTAATCTTTTTTCCAAGCCTTTTTGCATAAATCCTCCTATGTCAAACGATAACTATATTCTTTATTTCGAACAACGAAACTTAACTGAGCGTCCTCATAAGCTTCGAACCCCTCCGGAACGGTAATGTAAACCACCTTCCCTAGATAGTTTTTTGACACCGTAAAACTGATATCCAAATCCTTTGTTTTCCCTTTACTATCCTTATAATTTATTCTACCATACTTCTTTAAAAAGTCAATCATGTTTTTGGCTTCATAATAGTCTGAAGCAAAGGTAATTGCCATGATTTTTGACCCCTCTGGAGCCGTCACTGTAAGTGGCTCCATCACACACTTACTCGTCGTACAACGATTGACTTTATAAGTAGCAGAATCAACGAATTCAACAGAGTCAATCGTAATAGAATCTTCTTTTCCAACAAAAGGAATATCAAAGAAATCACCATAATTTAACACTTTGTTATCATCAATCTTACTGACATCTTTCATCTTCAACTTAATCTTACGAAGTTTATAGATACCTGTTTGTTCCTGATAATACAACACAAATCTTCCTTTACGGATTTTTTTATCTACCTTGTAGATCACAATAAATGTTAAAGACTCATCTCTCTTTAATTCTTTTACTTTACTATAACAAGATCCAAAGTCTTCAAACTCTTTCGCATAGGTTGTCTCCGTTGTTTCATATTTTTTCGTACCTGCTCGTAAATGGAATTGACTTGTATCTAGTTTTCTAGGTTCAGAATTATTCTTAACCGTAATCTCTACGACAACAAAGTTACTGTTATTAGAAATCACATGCCCCGCAGCATCTTTATCAGTAAAGTAAGCTTGATTAATCTTGAATGTATATCCATCTGCATTATACGTTTGTCCTTGTTTATAACTCTTATGAGTAATAAAGATAAACACATAAGAATTATAGAAGAAAATAATGGCTAAGATAACAACAACAACCCAACTGATAATTTTATGTTCTTGGTAGAAGTACCCTAGGTTACGAACTAATCTTCTCCAAAGTCTCTTTATCGTATTAAAATCAAAATCTAAACTAAGTTCAATTTCCTCACGGTCTTCTTCACTCAAATCTAAAAATTCCAAATCAGAATTAAAATCAAACTTCTTAACATCTAATCCAAAAATACGCATGACAAAAATACCAAGTGCCGGTATCTGTCCTACGAGAATAATCATCAATAAATCACGAGACAATCGCAAATTTGCCGCATCGACAACTTCCGTATAAGTACGGAAGAAACTCTTAATCATCATCAAAATGAATAGTAAGGATACATATACAACAATTGGTATAACATACGTCTTCCATGGTTTATTCTTATGCATCAACAAGAACAATAAAGACGTAGAACCCACAATCATAATCAGAATGACAACCGTCATCCAAAAAGAAATATGATTCGTAATAGGATCTGCATATAAGTCATAAGTTCCATAACGCATAAAATCATTGACAAAGCCAGCAGTGTCAATGGTCTTATATAAAATAAAGAAACCTAGTAATAATAACGCTATATGGATTTTACGGAAGTTCTTAATCATGAAGGCATAAGGCTTACGTATAATCATAGTACACACTCCCCTATTATTAATACAAGTATATCGCATCTCCCATGAAAGGAAAAGAAAATTCCAAAAAAAACTAGAAATTTCTTTCTAGTTTTTACGGCTAGTGTAAACCTTCATGACACGAAGAGAACCAACCTCTTCATAATGTTCTTCTACAAATTGAGTCATAGAAGAAAACTGTTTTGTTTGATCATCAATGATTAGAAAATAACAAGTCTCTTCTTGACAGTGTTTTTGGAGAGAAGAAAACATCTCTTCTTTTTGAGTTCCCATATTTCCATTCATCAATAAATCATAAGGACCAATCGGTTCTTGATAATAAAGTTTTAATAAATATGAAAACTCGGAATTCGCATAAACATGGGAAAGATCCCCATCAAAATAATCATACACTTCTCGTAGATAAGAAACTACCTCATCTGGAGCTTTTAAAAATAATAAATCTTTTTCCATGTGAACATGTCCAAATACCAAAGCATAATAACAGATACAAAAGAAGAAAACAAAGAAAGAACTAGTTCCATAAAGTAAAAACTTTGTTTGTTCCTTTAAGAAATAATAAAAGAAAGGAAAAAAAGCAACAAAGAAATGTCCCTGATCAAAAATAGGAACTGTCATAATTTGAAACATCAAAATATAAAAAGCTTCCTTATCCTGGAATTTACTCTTCCACAAACGATAACATAAATAGAAGACAACCAATCCTTCTAAAATCACAAAGAAGTAATTGAGATTCGTATTACTCTCTCCAAAATCAAATAATCCGAAAAAAGAATAATCAATAAAAGGAAGAAAAGCTCCTCTCAATAATAAATACAAACTAAAAAATAAAAAAGGAGAAAGAAAGGCAAAGAAAGATTTCACTTTCCCTCGACTATAAAACATCATCGGAAAGAAACAAACAAATCCAACATGCTGTTTGGTCACAAATAAAAGACCCACAAGAAAAGCAATCCATAAATCATAATCTTTCTCTCGAGAATACAAAAATAAAATCAAAAAGAATAAGAAGGTACAGAGAATGTTATAGGGAGAAGGAGTAAAAAACAAGAAAGGAATGAGTGCCAAGAAAGCCTTCCATCGTATCTTTTGAAATAAAAATACCCCTATCATTCCTGTTAAAAGGGAGCTAAAAATAACGATCGATAAATAGTAAGGACCGAACACTTTAATAAAAAGACTCGCAATCATAAAATAAAGAGGAGTTTGTAAAACATTGAAGTCTTTATAAATAATCATTCCTTGAGAAATATTATAACTAAATCCATAAGACCAAACTTCATCACAAGTAATCGAACGAAAGACATGAGAGATGAAAAAACTACTCACAAAAAAAAGAAAAAAGACAATGATTTGTAATAGAATTTCTTTATGTTTCTTGATCCATTCCATATCCTTCACCTTAATCTCATTATAGCAATGAGACAAAAAAAAGACAACAATCGTTGTCTTATTTAATATCGATAATTTCTACTTCGTAGTTTCCATTAGGACTTTCTACTGTAACAATATCTCCAACAGAATGATCAAATAAAGCTTGTGCAATTGGACTCTCATTGGAAATCTTACTTTCAAATGGATCAGCTTCTTGACTACCTACAATCATGTATTCATCTTCTTCATCATCATCAACATATTTAATAGAAACTGTATTTCCAATACTAACTTTATCCGTAGCAACTTCTGCAATGATAGAAACATTTTCTAACATCTTTTCAAGTTGTTTAATTCTTCCTTCAATTTGAGCTTGTTCATTTCTAGCAGCATCATATTCTGCATTTTCAGATAAATCTCCCAAAGCTCTTGCTTCCTTAATAGCTTGTATATTTTCAGGACGACGAATATTAATTAACTCATCTAATTCCTTTTTTAAATCATCTAATCCTTCTTGTGTTAAGTATACTGTATTTTTATTTCCCATTTAAATCACCTCATTTGTAATAAATTGGAGTATTGAATCTTTAAACTCAACTTGCCAAAGTATATCACATATTTTTTTCAATTTCAATAGCTATTTTTATTTCCCTTTTTTTCGTTTAGGATACGTAAATTGATAATTCTCTTCTGTTTGAATATTCTGCATAATTCTTTCTAAATCTTCTTGATCATAAGAATCAATATCTAAAATACTAAATGGATCTTGAGAAGAACGAATCCAATTTGCTAAACGAGGATTCAATCCCATTAATGCATTTGGATACTGTGCATAGGAACGTAATTCTTCTAAATACTCTTGACGATAAGATAACATCTTTAATTCCTTCATTCGTTTTCCTTCCCTCACACATTTATAAGTAGCAGGAACAACTCCAAAAAGCATCACAATACCAGCACCAATGGATGCAAGAACAGGTTGCTGAAGCATTGCTTGATGAACAGCAGGAATTGTACTAGCTCCCACAATCGCAGCAGGAGTCGCAATCCAAGAAAGAATGGATCCAATCTTGGATCTTCTTGCTTTATTTTGGAATACTTTATAATTTGCAATTCCCTTTTTAGCTTGTAATTCCTGTTGGGCAATGATTTTTTGAAAATTCTCAGGACAGGCAGTAATGTTTTTGAATACTTTTCCATCCGCAAAAGTAATCATAAGAGTACCCTTAGGCATTTCACGAACATCCGTAATAAACTGACTGGTATCTGCTGCTGTTAAAGCATAGTTTTTCATATCCATTCCCCCTAAACGAAGTGCCATCATTATATCACATTTGAAAAGAGAAATCAAGATTTGATCTCAATTTCTCTTAAAAACATCTCATCCGTCATTCCTGCGATAAAATCAATCACCATTCGCTTCGGATCTGTATTTTGAAGGTATTCTTCTATTTGGGAATTTAAGAATACCTGATAGATTACACTATCCGTATGATGATGAGTAATATCATCCAAATATCGATTGTATATCCGGTTCATTCCCTCTTTATAATATTCTTTATCGTCTTTTGTTAAACTATATCGATAAATGTGTTCATAATTAAATTGTTTTAAATCAAATAAAGCTTGGTATACCTCTTGACTCATCTCAATATAAGGTTTTCCCATACTATGTTCAATAATGTCTAAAACAATGGTATTCATAATATCTCTGTTCTTACAACCTAATGTTTCCACAATATGTTGTGGAATTTCTTCTCTTTTGATTTTTCCAATCATAATCGCATCTTCAATATCTCTTCCAATATAACCAATGACATCACTGATACGAACAACACATCCCTCTAACGTCATAGGACGATTCTGATTTGCTTTTTTAAGATCTTGATAGGAATCTTCATATTCACGGAAAAATATTTCCATTGTCTTTTTTTGAGGTTCATAACGAGGACTTAAGATTTCTCCATTATGACACATAATTCCATCTAATACTTGAATACAAAGATTCAATCCTTTCCCATTCTTCTCAACAAACTGTAAATGACGAACACTCTGAATATTATGAGCAAAATACTCTCCTAATTCACGAAGAGAAATCTCATTTAATAAAGCCTCTCCTTCATGCCCCAAAGGAGTATGTCCAATATCATGACCCAAAGCCATTGCTTCAATCAAGTCTTCATTTAAATTCAAAGCTCTTCCAATCGTACGAGCTACTTTACTAACTAATTGGACATGGGTAATTCTTTTACTAATATGATCATTTTGACTACGAGTAAACACCTGTGTCTTATCCAAATATCTCGTATAAGACAAAGAATGAATAATACGATCAATATCTCGAAAATAAGGGGGACGAATATCATCATCCTCTTCTCTCATTCGAATCGCATCCGAACTCAAACAAGCATATTTAGATAAATGCTCTTCTTTCAATAAAAAGTTTTTCTTTGCTTCTTGCAATACTTTCATAGAATCCTCCTATTACTTTTGACTTTGCCTCTCCTCACAGATTCTTATTTCATCATGTAAAGCTTTCCATCTAGAGGAATCATAACTCGTAACATACAAATCAATATCCTCTTCCTTTGCTACACTATAAGGACCCATCTCTTCTTGAATTACAAATAATTGAGACCCATTCGCTGTCCTCTTAGGAAGGGGAAGAAAATCTTCTTTCACATGAGGAAAAGGTCTCAATTTAACAAGATTTTTCTCCACAACATTAATTTGAGAATAACCTGTCAAAGCCTCTTTCACAGAAAATAATTTTTTTAAAACAATAATCCGATCAACTTCAACAAAATGTTTCATTCCATTGGGAATTTCAAATAATCTAACTTTGTATGCTTTCATTCTTTCTTCGAACCACCTTTAACATAGAGTATTCTGGTATATCAATATCTGTCAATAACTGAATATAATACACATTATCAGGATGTCTAGCAACCTCTTCTTGATTCATATCTTCATCGAATAACTCTTCTACTACAAATTCGATATGATCTCCTTTGGGAGTAAACAATTCTACTGTATCCCCTACTTCAAAATAATTTCTCTCATAGAATTTCAAAAGACCATCTTGATAGGAAATAACTTGTCCCAAATAATCTTGGTTAGAAGCTTCTCCTCTACCACTATAATACTGATCTGTATAATCTGCTTCCTTCATAAAGAAATGAGTAGAAGTTTCACGATTCGCAACACGGTCTAATCTCTCTTGATAAACCTTCATCTTTTCTTTGGTCATAGAACCATCATATAAATCATCAATAATCGAACGATAGGTACCAATCACAACTGCTAAATAATATAAAGATCGCATTCTACCTTCTACTTTTAAACTACGAACTCCAATATCCATTAAATCTTTGATATACTCAGCCATATTCATATCTTTCGTAGCCATCGTAAAGTCTTTCTTTCCCTCATTCTCAAAAGAGAAACGACAGACTTGTGCACATCCTCCCCGATTGGCATCTCTGTTCGTTACATAATTAGATAAAGCACAACGGCCACTAAAACAAGTACACATAGCCCCATGAATAAATGTCTCAATATCACAAGAAGTATGTTTGATAATCTCTTCAATTTGTTTTTTAGAAAGTTCTCGTGCTAAAACAACACGATCTACTCCCTCTTCTTCAAAGAAATGAATTGCTTCATAATTACTCGTAGAATTCTGAGTACTTAAATGCACTTGTACTTGTGGATAATTTTTTTTAATATAAGAAATAATAAAAGGATCACTCACAATAAAAGCATCAATTCCAGCATCTACTACTTCTTGAATATACTCTTCTACTCCATCCATATCTTCATTATGAAAAACAATATTTAATGTTAAATGAACTTTCTTCCCTAATTGATGAGCAAAATGACAACCTTCTCTTATTTCATCTAAACTAAAGTTATTGGCATTTGCTCTTAAACTATACTGTTGTCCTCCAATATAAACAGCATCTGCTCCATATAAAAGAGTTACTTTTAAACGTTCTAAATCTCCCGCAGGAGATAATAATTCTATTTTTTCCATTTACTTCACCTTATAAATCGTTTTCTTAAAAAAGAAATTCGTACTATCTCCTAACTTTTTATATTTCAAAAGATAATCTTCGTCTTTACATCCACCCTCTATATAGTCTTTCGTATCAGAAACCAATTCTTGAAAAGAAGGAATCCCATACTCTCTCATGATAATATAAGGGCAATGACAATCATATAGATCTTTCATAACAGAAGTTCCATTCGTAATCGTATCTAAAAAGAAACAAGTACCATAAGAATCTTCTAATACATGGTAATAATCTCCTGTTACTTTTTCTTTTACAAGTAGTTCTTTTTCTCCTACCTCTCCTAAATCAGAATAATAGTTGGATACTAATTTTCTTTTACTAAACGCAACACTCGGTCTAGAAATAACTTCTACCATACAAGTAATCTTACTTTTCTCAATGATTTCTTTGATTTCTTCTAATGTAATTTCTTTTCCGAGTAAAGCATACGTAACACCTTTCTCATAGTAATAATCACAAGTACGATAATTATTCACCATATGAGTCTGATTCCATACAAGAGGAAGAGAAAGAGATAATTCTTTATGAATTTGTAAAACTGCCAAATCATAGAAGAATACACCATCGATCGAAAGAGAATCCAATTCTTTTAAAACTTCTCGTAAAGAATCTAAATCTTCATTTAAAAAATTACGATTTACTTTTACAAATATTTCTCCAGAATATTGTTTCCTGATTTCTCGTATTTCATCCATCGTATAATAACAAACAGATTCAACAGAATAACCTTCTAATGCTACAATAAGTCCATCAGAAGAGAATTCTTGGTTTTTAGAACTAGCTTCTACTAAGAGCTTCATCTTGTTCACCTCGCAAATATTATATAATTTTTTTTGAAATGAGAAAAGAAGCTTTTGCTTCTTTTTACTCTGTAATTTGAATTAAAAAATCTTGAAAAGAAAAATAATCTTCTTCATGAAAAGGAGAATAGATTTGGAATACTTTAATTATATATAAATTTCCATCTTTAATATAAGCGTGAGCATCTTCCATATAATTCTCTTCTACAATTCCTCTCATATAAAGAAAACATTCATAATCACATTCTTCATCAAAATAATGTTCTTCAAATAATTCTTTATAAAACTCTTGAAATCTAGATTTCACAACAAGAGAAACTTCTTCTAAAGAAACAGAATACATCTGATAGATATCAGAATCTGTATATAATTCTCCTGTATAGACATTGATATGATATACATCATAAGAAACAACGGGTTCCTTTTCCTCTAAATTTAAATATTGAATCGCTACCGATAAAACATTCCCAGTTAAATCATATTGATAGGTCACAATATTAGGGCTCTCTTTTAAGAAAGCTTCTGTTTTTGTCTGTATTTCTTGATTTACAAGAGAAATGGTATCTCCTTTTAAATTAATCATCGGAATATGATTTTCTTGATAAGAATATAAGTCATAAACAATATATTGATTTTTTTGAATCTTATAAGAATCAAATCCATTATCACGATTCCCATAATGATATATAACGAGTCCGATGAGTAAGATAATAACAAAAACACCGGCTACCAAATATTTTGGATTCACTTCTTTTTGCTTCTTCATGATACCCCTCCTATGATCCATAATGAGGAGTGACATAAGCATAGATGGTTCTGTTACGAGCTCTTGTTTTTTTAGAGACTCCGTCACTTCCCTCGCATAATGGAATAGCTTCCCCTTCACACTTTGTATTTCCTTCGATTGTATAAACATTTGAAGCATCGGAAGATAAAACAATTCCAACATGATTTAATTCGGAAGTTCCCTTCCAAGAAAAGAAGATAATATCTCCTGCTTGGGGAGTATATCCCGTATTTGCCAAATGAATATCTGCTCCTAATTTTTTAAATTCTCGAAATCCGGTACTACAACCAACAAATCGTGGAAAAATACCTTGATCTAAGAAACCAGCTGCTCCAGCACACCAAGTAACAAAGGCTGCACACCAAGGAGTATCATCACTCAAATTGTTAAACGTCTCATATTTATGATGACTATGATCTTTTTCATGATTTCCCAGTTCTCCTAAGGCAACATTGACGATTCTCTCAGCTCCTGCACCTGTCGCATGAACTGTTCCGTCTCCTCCACCTGTAGTACTACTAGGAACTCCTTCCTCATAATCATCGGGATTGGGAATCATCGTACTTGCTTTTTGATCAGATAAAGCTGCATATTTTTGAGGAGTAGCCTTCGATAATTCTCGAACAGATTTAGCAGATTGCCAACAAGCTCCAATCGAAATATCCGTTGGTAAAATACTCATACCAGCATCCAAAAAAACAGGTACAAAAAAGACAATCGCTGCTGCAATAAACTTCTTAGTAAGACCTTTCAATCCATTTTTTAATTCCGGATTTACGAGTAATCGAATAAGTTGTATAGCAGCCATGACCAATAATAAAATCGGAGCAATTAACTGAATCAACTCCACAATTCTTCTTGCCACATCAAGAAAACTTGCTAAAGCATAATCACTGCAGCAAGTTCCCAAATTCTGATTACAAGTAAGAAATTGAATATACATAGTCATCCCCTATTTCTTAACACTAACAGCAAGTCCATCTCCTATATCATAAAACTTGGTTCGATACTTCGTATTCTCTTCCAAAAACTCTTTATAAGTTTTCACTTTACGAACCAATTGTCTTAAATTACGACTATCAATTTCCGTCTCTTCTACATAGACAAGTCCATGGAAATTCATATTATCTGTAATAATCGTTCCCCCGTCTTTTAAATTATTTCCAAATCGTTCAAAGAATCTTTGATTCTGTGCTTTCGCAGCATCAATAAAAATCAAATCATATTCTTCTTCTAACGAAACATCTAAAGCATCATGATAGATCAAATCAATACGATCTTCTAATTTTGCTTTTTTAATATTTTTAACAGCTTCTAAATAACGTTTTTCATCTCTTTCAATCGTAGTAACTTCTACTTCTGGATCTGCCCCACACATACAAATAGCAGAATAACCAATCGCAGCTCCTACTTCTAAAATCTTTTTCACATGATTCTTCCTGATATAATCTAGTAAAAAAGATAATCCATCATCCGTAATAATCGGAACATTATAAGAAAGAGCATATTCCTTCATCTCTTCTATTACCGTATTCATGTTATCTCCTAATCAAAAATCCAATCTCCATTTGCTTTAATTTCAGCAATTTTTTGATCATGCTCTGCATTCGTTTTCGTATAGAAAATATTTCCATACTTATCCGCTACAAAAAAGAAATAATCACTCTTCGTTGGATCCGTACTAGCTTCAATACTAGATAGATTGGGATTACAAATCGGACCAATTGGCATTTTTCCAATCATATTCTTTCCTCTTGTATTATAAGGGCTCACAGTCGCAAGTTCATCAGCAGATAAATCTTCTTTCATACTCTTTTGTAAAGCATAATACGTCGTAACATCACTACCCATATTCATACCAGAAGATAGACGATTTTCAAAAATACCAGCAATCATCTTTCGATTTTCTGTATTCGTTCCTTCTAATTGAATGACAGAAGCCATCGTTAGATAATAATGAGGATCATTCTTCATAATACTATGATAAGGGACCAAATTCTGATCCATCTGATCTAATAGTTTATGAACAATATCTTTGACATCTGCATCTTTCTCAAAGAAATAAGTCTCAGGTGCTAAATATCCTTCTAGTGGATAATAGATTCCTTCTTGTAAAATAGCATCTGTTAAAAACCAATATTCATCAATTAATTCACTTAAATATTCAGGATCACTCATCGTCTCAATAACAGACTCTTCTGAAATATCCAATCCATCTGCAATGACTTTCGCATAAGCAGGAATTCTCTCTCCATCTTTAAAAGTAAGTTTTAAAGCATCATCATTACTAATAACACCTTTCTCAAGTGCTTGTATAATTTCTTGTAAACTCATACTCTTACTGAATTGATAATTAGATGCTTTTAAAGAACTAACATGATCAATTTTTAAATGAATTTTAAATAAGGTAACACTTCGAATTAATCCTTTTTCTTTTAATAATTCTCCAATTTCAGAAGAATAGGTTCCGCTCTCAATCTTTACTTCTATAACAGTATCGTCTTTAGGGTCAACCGGACTTTCTAAATACATCCAAGTAACACCCAAACCAATCGAAATAACTGCTAATAAGAAAAAAAGAAGTAAGAGAGGTTTCGGTCTTACTTTTTTTGCCATATTAACCTCCAAAAAATAAGAGCTATTGCTCATTATTTTCTTCACTGTTTTTCTTTTTACGAACTTCTTCTTGTAACGTATCTAGAATGGTTTCAATCACTTTCCATTCTTTATCCGTCTTAATAGCCTCTAATTTACTATGAGGATCATCTGGATAATAAATAGAAGCATATACCTCTACATTACCAGATTCATCTTTTGTATTATCTGTATAGACAATATAATTTTTATTTGTTTCTTCACTTTCAAAGGTAAATAAAACGTCATAGACAATTTCATTTCCATTTTCATCAATCATACTAAATGAATTCTTTTTCATTTTTCTTCTCTCCTATCTAAATAACTTTGTAATATTATAGTTGCTGCTACAGCATCAATAACTTCTTTTCTTTTCTTACGAGATACTCCTCCCGTAATTAATAAATCCGTAGCACTTTTTGTCGTAAGTCTCTCATCCTGTAAAACAACAGGAATCGAAAGAGCCTCTTCTAATTTTTCTTTAAAGTCAATACTAAGCTCTCCTTTGAACCCAATCGTTCCATTCATATTCTTGGGAAACCCTAGTACAATTTCTTTTGCATCATACTCTCTTACTAAATCGCAAACTTCCCCTACTAATGCATCATAATCTTCATGATGACGAATGATTTTCACACTATTAGCAACGGTACCTGTCGCATCACTAACAGCAACTCCAAGAGTACGACTTCCTAAATCAAGTCCTAAATATCTCATTGATTCTTCCGAAATTCTGATAACAAAATTTCTACTATCTTAGCACGATCAATCTCTTGAATCTTACTTCTAGCATCTTTATAACTAGAAATATATCCAGGATCTCCACTAATCAAGTATCCAACAATTTGATTCGTTGGATTATATCCTCTTTCTTCTAGAGATTCAAAAACTTCCGCTAGAACCTCACGAATATTTTCTGCATCAATTTCTTGAATATCAAATAAACTTGTCTGTTCTTGTGGCATACTCTCACCTCACTATAATACCTACTTACATTCTATCATTTTACAAAGTCAAATACAACCAATTAAGACAGTATTTTTTTGACTTTTTGAACAAAACGATCCATCTTCATAATTCGTACACTCGATCTTTGTAACCGATATTTTTCTTGATCATTCATCAGATGTGCATGAAAAACCAAATGATGAATTCTCTCTAATCCTTTTTCAGATAACCCCTCTAATTCTTCATTCGATAAAGCTTCAAAGATCGTATTACTAATCACTCCTGGATATTTCTGAATGGTTTCATTCTTCTGTAATACCATATGATACCGGGTAGTAATTCCCTCTGTAGAAGCTCTCTCATACATAGGAGCTCTCTCATTGGGAAAATGATATAAATCTTCATCGGATAATAAACGTAATATTTCTGGATTTAATTTCAAATTAGAAGCATAATCCGGATATTTTTGAATAATCTGTTTCAAACGTCCTAATATCAAAGGAGAATGAACATTCTCCGATACCATATTCTTTTGAGAAGGAATCATATTGACAATCTCCTGTGTAGAAAAAACAGAAAAGACTTCTGGAGTCAATAACGATGGATAAAGAGGATCTTGATAAGATTTCTCCTCTTCCGTAATCTTCGCAACAAAAGGATCTAACTTCATAATAGAAGCAAACTTTTCACATAATTGTTTTCTCTCGTCTTCCGAATAACGATTTTTCGTAAATGTTTTAATTTCTTCCGATATTTCTTCTAATCGATCTTCTAATTGCCTCTTTTCTTCCAAAGAAGGTACCTCTTTCGTAGAATAAAGTTTCTCAGAAATTCTTTTAATTTCTCGTAACAATTCTTTTCTACGTTCTGCATCTCTTCGAGCAGGAACATGTGAAAAAGCTTTTTGATAAAAAGAACATAATTCTTCTCGACAATTTTTTACTAAAAACAAATAAAAGTCTTCATCAAAATATTGAGTAAAATCACGATCTAATAATTCAAAGCAGTAATTACCTTCGTCATCCATGAAGGTTACTCCTTCTTTTACCATATTCTTTAATAAATCCATATTGTCTTGATACAAAGCAAAATAATAATACGTTAACGTACAAATAGCTCTTCTTTCAATATTCTCATCTAATCGATGATACAAGTCTATTAAAGATTGGTCTGATGCATTTTTATCATATAAATGATCCACAATCTCTCTCATTTTTAAATCTGTATCATAAGCTTTTCGATAATTAACACGAAAACCACTATTACGAATAGTGGCTTTAATTTCATTCATCTTTTCTAAAAATACGATATCACTATATTCATCTTTTCCCATAAAAGACTCCTAACGTCCTGCTAAGACTAACCCCATAAATCCTAGGAATGCAAGGAAGATACAAGCAATGATCCATCCATTGACTTTCTCAAAAGTAGAAGACTTATCTTTAACTCCTAATGCCATCGTAATGACAATACCACCAACAAGTCCTCCAATATGAGCAAAATTATCAACTCCTTGGGTAAAGAATCCAAAGAATAAGTTCAATAGAATCAAAGGAAGAATCTGACTTTTCACAACATTTCCTAAGAACACACGGTAATAATAACCAAAATATAATAAAGCACCCATCAAACCAAAGATAGCACCACTGGCTCCAACCGATCCAACTCCTCCACTCATTGTAATGGATAAAAGAGAACCCGTTAATCCAGAAAAGAAATAAATAATTAAGAATTTAATT
>JAGCSA010000010.1 GCA_017964405.1 Bacilli bacterium | reverse complement strand
TGTCAATCAATTTAATTCTTCTGAAATGAGATTGACTTTTTACAGATTATCCTTTATGATTAAGATGCGTGGTAGTATATATCACGCCGATATCTCTAACGGTTTAATGTTAGAGTATATTCAACCGAACCCCCTGAAGACACCGTCGCGAGACGGTGTCACTTTTTTATGATATAATGAGTTGGTAGGTTTTATTTATGGAGAAAATATATGTTAAAATTGATGGTATTCATTGTAATCATTGTATAGAGAAGATTACAAAAGAATTACTTAAGAATAAGAAAATAAAAGAAGTAAGTATTAAAAATAATATTGCTTGTATTTCCTATGAGAAAAAATTAACTCATAGAGAAATAATAGATACAATTAGTGGAATCGATTATTTTACCAAAGAAGATTATATTTCTGATAATTTGAATGATATTGATAATAGAATTCAATTAAAAGAATTTATTATAATACTAGCATTATTAATTCTTATATGGCTTTTAATCAATCGATTATTTGGATATAACATTCTCAATGTCATTCCTAATATTGATTCTTCTATAACGTATGGAATGCTTTTCATTACTGGTCTATTAACAAGTATTCATTGTATTTCAATGTGTGGAGCTATTAATTTAATTGCGATTGTGGATCAAAATAAGAATTATAAAAGACCTATTTTATATAATCTAGGAAGAGTAATATCTTATACTATTATTGGTGGAATTGTAGGACTTATTGGAAGTATCTTTCAATTAAATACTTATGTGAATGGAGTCATTATTTTACTTGCCTCTTTTTTGATGTTATTTATGTCGTTTAAGATGTTAGGTATTATTGATTTTAAAATTCCATTTATCAAGTTTTCCATTAAAAATAAAACAAGAAATTCCTTTATAATAGGATTATTAAATGGATTAATGCCTTGTGGTCCTTTACAGGCTATGCAAGTATATGCTTTATCTACTGGTAGTTTTATAAAAGGTTCTTTATCCATGCTTTTATTTAGTATTGGTACTGTTCCTCTTATGTTATTTGTAGGTGTTTTTTATCATATTATAAAGGGAAAAGGAAAAATTATTCTTAATAAAATTGCTTCTGTATTAATACTTGTTTTATCTATTGTTATGCTTAATAGAGGATTATTGGATCTTGGAATTGACATTTCAAAATCATTTCATAATACTGATGAATATACAATTTCTACTATAAAGAATGACTATCAGGAAGTAGAATTTGATTTAGAATATAATGATTATGAAGATGTTGTTGTACAAAAAGGTATTCCTGTCAAAATGATTATTCATGTGGATAAAAAATATTTAACGGGTTGTAATAGTGAATTAGAAATCAAAGATTTTCATATTAAGAAACAATTAGTTGTTGGAGATAATGTTATAGAGTTTACTCCTGAAAAAGAAGGAACGTATGTTTATACTTGTTGGATGAATATGATTAAAAATACTATTAAAGTTGTTGATGATATTGATGAATATAAAGATGATGAACGAAAACCTGCACGATTAAAAGAAGTAACTGGAAATATTGTAAAAGCCACTTTGGATAAGAATGGAAATATTCTAATTAAAGAAGCAGATATTACAGATCAAACTATTTATATTAGTTATCAATATGAAGGAGTAACTATTGGATTATTAGCTGTTAGAAATAGTGAGGGAAAAGTGGTTGTCGTTGTTAATACTTGTCAATCTTGTGGAGGGTCTCCTTATGCATACTTTGTACAAGTAGGAGACAAAATTCAATGTCAAAATTGTGGAAATATGTTTAATATTGATGATTTGGATAATCTGTCTCCGGATGGATGTAATCCAATTGGTATTGAAGAAAGAACAGATAAAGATGGTATAATTATTATTGGAACAGAACAATTGAAGAAATTAAAAGATAAGTTTCAAAATTGGAAAGGACCAAAATCATAAACCACGAATAAACCACATTTTTGTGTTGGATGTACAAAGAATCGACATTTTAGTCTTTGATGAATGATGATGAATCTTTGTGTATAAAGTGGAATGATGTAGAGATAATATACAATTATCTTCCTGCGTTAGAGAGTTCTCATGCGATTGCTTACGCTTTCAAGATTGCGAAAAAATATTCTAAAGATGACTGCATCATTGTCAACTTATCTGGTAGAGGAGATAAAGATCTCCAAACAATTTTAAATTTAAAGTAATATTCTCAAAAGAAGACAAAAGTCTTCTTTTTTTCTATGCTATAATAGGAATAGGTGAAGGGTATGCTAGAAAAAATAATGAATCGATATTCTGAATATCATCCTAAAAAGAATTCAAACTTTATTGAAATTCCTAATGATAAAGGGGATTCTTTATGGATTGAATTTGATGGAGAAATTACTTTATTGCATGGAGATTGGCATTGTCATTATCCTTGTGAAGATATGGATGATTTAGAAGAAGTAATGCATGTAATGGATTCGATTTTAAAAAACCAAGAGTGTCATTTAGAATTCTATTATGATGGGAAACTAGTTGGTAGTGGATCTATGTATCAAAAAGAAAAATATACAGAAGAAGAAGTTATTTCTTTTTTAGAGGATTTTTTGGGAGTTTCTGTTTTTGGAGAAGTTACTGTTCATTTTGCATACTGGGATTCTTCTAAAGATTATGAAATGATTCTTAATGTATAGGAGGTTTTTTATGGCTACTACAAAAGAATATAGAGATTTTATTTTAGAACAGTTATCTTTACTAGATTCTATTACCTATAAATCCATGATGGGAGAATATTTATTGTATTATCAAGGAGTATTATTTGGTGGTATCTATGATGATCGATTTCTTGTGAAGAAGACAAATGCCAATACCAAATATTCTATGGAAGATGCGATTCCTTATGAAGGGGCAAAGGCAATGTATTTGGTAGGGGATGTAGAGGATCCGGAGACTTTAAAAGAAATTGTTTTGGATACTTGTAGAGGATTATAAAGCAGTTGATGGATATTTTACAGTTTTATCATTAGACATTTACAATTGTAAATGTCTATTTTTTATACTTTTAATCCTTGTCTTCCTTTCGTATAATAATAATAGAGGTGTTGTCTTTATGAGTCAAAGAAAGGACAATCATACAAATATCTTTTTTGCCATTTATTTTGGTGTTTTAGTGTTGGTTGCTCTTATCTTTGTCATGATTTATTCAAATCAATCTTCTACGGTACAGCCTGTACAACCAGAACCTGTTATTAGTTATAAAGTAACGGATCCTTCTTATATCGAAGTACAAAGTGTTGCGATACGACAAGAGCAAATTACGTTTTTAGTTGGTAGTAAAGTATATCTTCATACTACTGTTTATCCAGAAAATGCAAGTGATAAGACTCTGATGTGGTCTTCTTCGGATCCAAAGATAGTTTCAGTTTCGAAAGATGGAATTATTCAGGGAGTTTCTGAAGGAGAAGCTACCATTACGGTCGTATCTAGTAATGGAAAAGTTGACAATTGTTTTGTGGTTGTAAAAACAAAAGAGACAATGTTACCAGAAATTGAAAGTGTCAAATTAAAACAGAATACCATTCATTTCTATGAACAAGAATTTACTTATTTACGATATGATCTTCTCCCTGGAAATGTAGCTGATCATCTTACGTGGACTTCTTCTGATCCTGATGTTGTTTCTGTATCAGAAGTGGGGAAAATTACGGGATTAAAAGAGGGGACTTCTACCATTACTGTTACTTCTTCCAATGGAAAGAGTGATACTTGTGAAGTAACCGTTATGAGTCGGCCAGTTACCAGTATTCCAGTTACAAATCTTGTTCTTGATAAAGCATCTATGTATTTGACAGAGGGGGATGCAATTCGATTATATGCAACAGTTCTTCCTTCGAATGCGACTAATAAAACCATTACATGGAGTAGTTGTAACTCTAATATTGCAACTGTAACCAATAATGGAGTTGTAATGGGTATTAAACCTGGAAAAACTACTATCTTAGCTAAGACAGCTAATGGTATTTATGCTTCTTGTTATGTTGTTGTATTGGAAAAAGAAAAGGAACAACCAAAAGAAGAAGAAAAACAACCAGAAATACCAAAAGAAGAGGAAAAAGAGAAAATTACTCCAACACCAACCAATGTTTCTGTTTCTAGTGTTTCACTAGACCGTACAAGTGCTGCAATGGATGTTTCCAAGACATTAACATTAAAAGCTACGGTTCTTCCTGAAAATGCGACAAATAAGACGATTGTTTGGGGTAGTTCCAATCCTTCTGTTGCGACGGTTTCTCAAAAAGGAGTTGTGAAAGCTATTAGTGCCGGAACAACGGTTATTTCTGCCTTTTCCGATAATGGGAAAGTGGCTTCTGCTAAAATCACGGTTAAGAATAATACTCCTAGCGTCCAAGATGTTGTTAGTTCTAGTACATTGATTAGTAGTCTTCCTACTTCGGGTGTTACGTTTGCTCAGATAGCTGTCTTTTCGAATGGAAAGGTTTTAAATTCTTCTTCTTATAATACGACGAATGATGTAAAATATCCGATTTCTTCTGCTTCTAAGAGTGTTTTAGGTATTGTAGCTGCTAAGATGGAAGAAGAGGGAATTATTGATTTAGATCGTAAGATTGAAGATTATTGGCACCAAGCCAATTTATATGATTATAGTACTTGTACCAAAGAATGGCAGAATTCTATTGGTAGTAGTGATACATTAAAAAAATATACTGTTTCTACAAAACACTTGGTAGAAAATCCTGCTACTTTACGAAATTGTTTGACTCATTCTAGTACGATTAAAAATATGAGTATGGTTCATCAGACTCCTAATGATGAAAAGAGTGAATACTTTGGAGGAGGTATGAGTAAGACTTATGGAGTAGCTGCTTTTATGCTAGCTCATACTTCTCATCAATTATTTGAACAAGGAGCAACTCCAGGAACGAAAACAGCTTATCAATACCAGAAAGATACTTTGACCAGAGAACATGCTTTAGCAGGATTTACAATGCAAATTGCTATGAAAGAATCTGTAAATGAATTTATGAACCGTGAGCTTTTAAAACCTCTTGGATGTACGAGTTCTCCTTCTTTTGTAGGAGGAAATTCTGTTTACTTTGCTACTTCTTATCAAACAAGTGCCGAAGATCTAGCCAGAATTATTGCTGCGATTGCCAATGATGGAGTTTATCAAGGTAAGAGAGTATTTGATAAGAGTACGATTACGGAGATTGAAAGAGTAGAATCTAAATTGAACAATCAAACGATTGCTTTTGATTCTGTTAATGGTAAATATGTGAAATATGGTATTTATTCTTCTATTAGTGGAGTTTCTAATTATAAATTAAGTGATATTCAAAATCGGTATGCCTCTTATATTACGTATGATCCAAAGACGGGTATTGGTTTTGTAGCTATTATCAAATATGATGCAAAGAAGAATAAAGATAAAGCTTATACGACATTTGAATCTTTATCGAATGATTTTTATATGAATAGCAAATAAAAGCCCTATGGGCTTTTTTGATGGAAAGGTAAGTTATGAAAGAAGAAATAAGAAAAGAAGCAATGCTTATGAGAAAAAGGATTCCTCATAAGCAAGAAAAATCGGAGAAGATATTTCAAAAAATCATTCAACAGGAACGATATCAAAAAGCAAAGGGAATTGCTCTTTATAAAAGTTTAGAAAATGAAGTATCTACTGATTTACTTATTGATTATTCTTTATCGGTAGGGAAGAGGGTATATTTACCGAGAGTAGAGGATGATCATTTGTCTTTTTATCAGATTGATTCTTCTACTGTTTATGAAAAGAGTTCTTTTTCGATAGAAGAACCTGTTCCCAATGAGAATATTATGAAAGAAAATGATGTTGATTTTATCATTGTACCAGGTGTCTTATTTGATTCTTTGAACCATCGAATGGGATATGGTGGTGGTTACTATGATCGCTTTTTACAGAATAAAAAAATATATAAAATCGGAGTTTGTTTTCAAGAACAACAGAAGGAATTCATTCCTGTTACCAAGTATGATGTTATGATGGATGAAGTAGTAACTGACTAGTTTTTCTTTACAAATCCCCATTTTTTTGCTATAATACTGAACTATTGAGTGGGGTGATTTTTATGGATCAAAAAATTCATAAAAAATTAAATGTGATGGAAACGATTTGTGTTCTATTAGGCATCAGTTGTTTGTGTTTAGCAGCTGTTCTTCATTATCATATGGGTATTCCAGGAGCCAATATTTATCAAATTCTTTTAATGGTTGTTGGAATCATTGCAGAAGTGTTAGTTGTATCTACAGAGTTAATGTTATTTCATTTAGAGAAACTTCCTTATAAATTCTTAACAGCTGGTTATTATATTGCAGAACTTGTTATGATTATGCTTATGAATGCACTTGTTCCTTTTGCAGGATTACTTGTTCTTACGATCTTTAGTATTTCAAAGAATGTATTTCGTATGATGAAAGTAGAAGTCATCTATGAGAGATTAGGATGGTATGAATTATGTAAGAAATTTGGAATTAAAGTGAAAAAACCTCGTAAGGCAAGAGTTACTGCTACGAAGAAAAAAGCTCCTGCTAAGAATAAAGCAAAAGCTAAAGTGGGAAGCAAAACGAGAGAACCAAATTATGCTTAATGAAATCTAGTTTACTACTAGATTTTTTTTGTGATAAAATAATAGTAGATAGTTCGGAGGTATCATTATGAAAATTTGGAAATGTATGAGTTGTGGCAATATTGTCACTGTTTTAAAGGAAGGAACGTGTATTCCTAATTGTTGTGGAAAAGAAATGGTAGAATTAAAAGCCAATACAGTAGATGCTGCTGTTGAAAAACATGTTCCTGTTGTAGAAGTGGATGGAAGAGATGTTACGGTTACTTGTGGAGAAGTTCTTCATCCTATGGAAGAGAAACATTATATTGAGTTTATGATTTTAGAGACGAGTCAGGGTGTTCAAATTGCTTATTTAAAACCAGGGGAAGAACCTATTTGTCATTTCTCTCTTGCTGAAAAAGAAGAAGTAAAGAAAGCATATGCTTATTGTAATTTACACGGATTATGGGTTTCTAAGTAATTGTTGGTGATTCTATGAAAAATATGATTATATTTGATTTAGATGGTACTTTATGGGATCCTGCTGATGAGACTTGCCGTGTTGTAAATGACTATCTAAAAGAAAATGGATATCCTTTTGAAGTAAGTCGAGATGTGATTGTAGATAATATGGGATATGAATTTGATGTATGTGCAGAGAGATATTTTCCTCAGCTAGAAGAAAAAGAAGCTCATCAATTATTAGAAAAAATCTATGATCGAGAAGTAGAATTAATGAAAGATGGTCTTGTTATGGGAAAAGTATTTGATCATGTTTCAGAAACCATTGAGAAATTATCTAAGAAATACATGCTATGTATTGTTAGTAATTGTTCTAATGAATATTATATTGAGAATTTTATCAATGCTGCAAAAGTATCTAAGTATATTACGGACTATGTAGCTGCAAACAATTTCTTTATTTCGAAAGCAGAGGCGATTCGAAAAGTTAAAAGTAAGTATAAAGCTGATAAAATTATCTATGTAGGAGATACTTTGAAAGATCAAGTATCTGCTGTCGATGCTGGTGGCGTATTTGTCTATGCTAAATATGGATTTGGAGATGATTTGTATTCTCGTTTTTCCATTCATGATATTCATGAATTATCTAGTTTAGCATCTTATATATTTGAGGAGTGATTCAAGTGAAAACAGTTGTGATTACAGGAAGTGCTAGAGGTTTCGGTTATGCTATGTTAGAGTGTTTCTATCGAAAAGGTTATAATGTTGTTCTTTGTGATGTCAACGAAGAAGAAATGAAAAAAGCAGAAGAGAAACTATCAAAAATTTCTTCGGAAGGTAGTTATTTTTCTTATCCAATGGATGTTACAAAGGAAGAAGAAATTAGAAATTGTATTATTGCAGTATTAGAGAAGTTTTCTACGATTGATATTTGGGTCAATAATGCAGGTGTTAATCAACCAATGGATCCTATTTGGGATTTAGATGGAAAAGTTATTGATCGATTAATCGATATTGATTTAAAAGGAACCATTCTTTGTAGTAAACTCATTATGCCTATCTTTTTAAAGCATAAAAGTGGGGCTATCTACAATGTAGAAGGATATGGTTCTAATGATGCTACTATGACAGGTCTTAGTATTTATGGAACTGCTAAAAGAGCCGTTACGTATTTTACAGAAGCTTTGGCAAAGGAAGCAGATGATGCTGGTGGATTTGTTCAAGTTGGTAAAATTACACCTGGTATTATGATTACCAATTTTATTTCTACTTCTATGGGAGATGGAGAGAAAATTGAATTAGATGAAAAAACAAAGAATGTTTATAATATTTTAGGAGATAAACCAGAGACGATTGCAGAATTCATGGTCAACAAAATGGATCAAAATCAAAAAAATCATGCTAAGTTTACTTGGTTAACGACGGGTAGAGCTATGGGACGTTTTATCAAAGCTACCTTTGGAAAGAAAAATCATTATTTTGATTAGGAGTGTTTGATATGGAAAAAGAAAATAAAATTGAATTAGAATGTGATTATTGTCATTTGCCAATTACGGAAAAGGATCATAAGTGTCCTAACTGTGGAGCAGATTGTTCTGCTAAAATCAAAAAATATAAAGCACAGAAAGCCCAGGACGAAGAAGCAGAAAAAGAGAGAATGATTGCTCAATCCAATGCGATTCAAAAAGCAATGAATGCTCCTGTTAAGTTCATTATTGGAATTGCGATTGCAATTATTATCTTTATTATTGTTATTTTTGTTGTTACGGTAACAGGTGTATTTAGAGGAAAAGAGATTCAACAAGAACAATTAAATGGTGGATATCAAGAAGAAGTAAAACAAGGAGGGCTTACTTGTTCTTTAGATTCTTATGAATACTATACGTATGTTTCTGACAAGTTCCCAGATCAATATAATACTCCGAAAGGATATCAAAAGATTGCTTTCCATCTTGTCTGTGAGAATACAGGAAAAAGTAAAGCTTATTTATCTCCATTTGATGTTTCCTTAACAGCAGATGATTTCCCAGTAGAAGATGCCGAATTAAAGACTGGTATGTTTGAAGAAGCAGTCGATGGAGAAGCTAGTTATCCATTAATTGTTGGAAATTACATTCGTTCGAATGAAAAACTACAAGGATATGTTGGATTCTTAGTTCCAAAAGATAAAAAAGAATTAAAATTAAAAATCAAAGATATGGTTATCACAATGGATAATCCTGCTTATGAAGAATAATCTCATGATTATTCTTTTTTTGATATAATAGTTTTAGGAGGGATTTTATGAACCAAATTAAATGCCCTAATTGTGGAGAAGTTTTTCAAATCGATGAGAAGGATTATCAATCTATTGTGAAGCAGATTCATGATCAAGAATTTGAAAAAGAAATGTCTGTTCGTGAAAAACAAATGGAATTAGAGAAAGAGAATGCTGTCAAATTAAAAGAAGCTTCTCTCAAAGAGTCTTTTCAAGAACAGATGCAAAAAAAAGAATTAGAAATTTCTGAATTAAAAAAGAAAATAGAAGTACAAGAATCTAAAAATGAATTAATGATGCAGAAGGTATTATCTGAAAAAGAGAAGAAGATTGATTCTTTAAATAGTGAGTTAGAATTAAAAGAAAAAGAATTTGAATTAAAGAAGAATACATTAAAAGAATCTTATGAATCAAAAATGAAGGATAAAGATGAACAGATTGCTTATTATAAAGATTTTAAAGCAAAACAATCTACTAAGATGATTGGAGAGTCTTTAGAAGTTCATTGTAGTACAGAATTTAATCGACTTCGTCCTTTATTTCAAAATGCTACGTTTGAAAAGGATAATGATATAAAGAGTGGATCCAAAGGAGATTTTATTTTTAGAGATTATGATGAAGATGGTAGAGAGATTGTTTCTATTATGTTTGAGATGAAGAATGAAGCAGATGAGACTTCTACGAAACATAAGAATGAAGATTTCTTGAAAGAGTTAGATAAAGATCGTAGAGAAAAGAATTGTGAATATGCTGTTTTAGTATCTTTATTAGAGATGGAGAATGATTACTATAATGACGGAATTGTCGATGTCAGTCATTTCTATGATAAGATGTATGTCATTCGACCACAGTTCTTTATTCCGATTGTTACGTTAATTCGTAATTTATCTCGGAAATCTCTAGAGTATCGAAAAGAATTAGAACTTGTAAAGAATCAGAATATTGACATTACTCATTTTGAAGAAAATATTAATGCATTTAAAGAAGGCTTTGGTAGAAATTATCGTCTTGCTTCTGAGAGATTTGCAAAAGCAATCGAAGAGATTGATAAGAGTATTGATCACTTACAAAAGATTAAAGAACATCTGCAGAAAACAGATGATAATTTGAGACTTGCGAATAACAAAGCAGAGGATTTAACAGTACAAAAATTAACTCATAATAATCCAACAATGAAGCAGATGTTTGAAGAATTAAATAATTAAATATTAAAAAGCACTTGTGATTTATCAAGTGTTTTTTAGGAGTATAAATCATATGATTATTTTACAATGATGTACAAAACTCATCCGTAATCTAATTGACATTTATCTTGTGCAATTTCTATAATTATTATAGGAGAGTGTCATATGAAAAACAGAAGAAAACGAACCATATTTGGTGGATTATTTTTCATTTTGTTAGGATTAGGTCTAGGTTATGCTTTTTTAACTACAACCCTTCATATCGAAGGAACAGCAGATGTAGATTCTAATACGTGGAATATTTATTGGAATAATGTACAAGTAACAGAAGGTTCAGTTACGGCAAGCACTCCTGTTATTGATTCTAGTAAGACAACTGTTACCTTTAATGTTCATTTATCAAAACCAGGTGATTTTTATGAATTTACTGTGGATGCCAAGAATGATGGATCGATTGATGCGATGATTCATGTAGTATCCAAGAAAGTGAATAATTCTGATTCAATCCCTAATTATTTAAATTATGTTGTAACATACAGTGATGATATGCCTATAGAAGCAAATCAAATTTTGGCCTCTGGAGGACAGGAGACTTATAAAGTAAGAGTCGAATATAACACTGTTATTAATACAACAGACTTACCTAGTACCTCTCAAAACTTATCTTTAACATTTGGAGTAGAATATCTTCAAAAAGATACAACGGCAATACCAGTTCGTTCGGAAATATATATAACCGGTGATAGTAATACTACATCTCAGATTGGGTATCCAGTAGATGACTCTGTTATGAATGATTCAGATACCTTCACTACCTATGAGGAAGCAATGAGTCATCAACCCCGCTTTTTTTTGAAACATGTAATTGGAAATAATATTGTTCGAAAAAGTTATGTTGGTTTTAATTTTACGGATGAAATATATTTTCTTCAAGGTGGTGGGGCATTATTTGATGCGAATGATAATTTCATAAAGGAAACACCATATTATGAAGCAAATAAATCCATTTTAATGAATGCTTTCGGTGAAGATCGATGTGGTGAATATAATATGGATTCCGTAAAAGTATATCAATGTCAAGATAATTCATCCTATCTTTTTGCAACGATTTATGCAGAGGCTAGGTCAAATGGTTATGTTTATGCTCAGGGTAATTCTTTTGGATGCAGTATAGCTGGAAATGGTGAATCATCCTGTGGTTATTTGTAATAAAAAAACTCGATTGTGTATGTATGCATACTGATAATCATGAAGGCAAAAGTGAATTTCACTTTTGCTTTTTTAATATAAAAATTCTGTAAAATTAGCACTTGACTATTGACAGTGCTAATATATCGTGGTATAACATAATTGTAAGGAAAAAGATGATCCTTACAGGTACATTATTTATACAATGTGCTACCGAAAAGGCTCTACACATAGAAGAAAGGAAGTTGATGTATATGATGATCGTACCAAGAAAAAACTTTGATTTATTTGATGACTTTTTCGATGATCCATTCTTTCGTAGAGAGGAAAGACATCCTCATCCAATGCCAATGATGAAGACCGATGTTCGTGAGAATGAAAAGAATTATATCATTGATGTAGATTTGCCTGGATTTGAGAAAGAAAATATTAAGATTGATGTAGAAGATGGATATTTAAATATTAGTGCTTCTATGAATTCTTCTGAAGATGAAGAAGAGAAGGGTAAATTTATTAGACGTGAAAGATATACAGGAGAGTGCTCTAGAAGCTTCTATATTGGAGAAGATATTGAAGCAGAAGATGTAAAAGCAACCTTTAAGAATGGTATTCTTACTTTGGAAGTTCCTAAAGTAGAAGAAAAGAAAAAGTTACCTGAAAAGAAATATGTTGAAATTGGAGAATAGCTTTGCTATTCTTCTTTTATTTATGTTATAATTTAGACGTTTGGAGGGATTCTTATGGTAATCATTTCTGTAGAAGAAAATGAAGAGAAGAGAATTGATAAGTATTTATCTGAAAAATTAGAGATTTCTCGTAGTAAAATACAGAAGTTAATTCAAGAAGAAAAAGTACTTGTGAATGATAAAGTTGTTTCCAATTCTTATTCTGTAAAGATGGAAGATGTTATTTCTGTGAATGATAATTTGGATTATACCATCTCTGTAGAACCAGAAGATCTTCCTCTTACGGTTGTTTATGAAGATGATGATTTACTTGTCATTAATAAAGAAAGTGGTATGGTGGTTCATCCTGCTCCTGGACATTATCATGGTACGTTAGTGAATGCTTTGTTATATCGATATGGTAAATTAGCAGGGGATGATTTTCGACCAGGAATTGTCCATCGTCTAGATAAAGATACGAGTGGTTTAATGTTAGTTGCTAAAACAGAAGAAATGTTAGAAAAGTTATCTACGATGATTTCTGAAAAACAAGTAGAGAGAAAATATTTAGCGATTGTAGAAGGAGTTATTCCCCATGAGACAGGGACTGTGGATGCTCCGATTGGAAGAGATTTAAGAAATAGACAAAAGATGGCTGTTACTGATGTTAATGCAAGAGAAGCTATTACCCATTTTAAAGTATTAGAAAGATTTTCCAATCATACTTTAATTGAATGTATATTGGATACGGGTAGAACGCATCAAATCCGTGTTCATATGGCTTATATTGGACATCCTGTTATGAATGATCCTTTATATGGAAAAGGAAAGACTGATTTTGGTCAAATGCTTCATTCTTATCATATTCGTTTTATTCATCCTAAAACAGGAAAAGAAATGGAATTTGAAGTAGAAGCTCCTCAAGAATTTCAAGATACATTAAAACTGTTAAGAGAAGAGTAAATCCATTGGATTTACTTTTTATTTTATTGATTGTTTGTTATACTATTATTATAGGAGAATCGTTATGAAGAATGAATTATTAACAGAAATTAATCGATTAAAAAAAGACTTGGTTGTCTCTTCTGCTCGTTTTTCTTTAGTAGGGGGAGAAGAAGAAAACCAAGATGTTGTTTTAAACTCTATTCTTTTGGGATGGATGGAACCGATTCATAATTTTCAAGATTTTGTTCTTCGTTATGAATCTTTTCAAAAATTAAGAAAATTAATCTATAAGAGTTATTTATTTGAAGCAGTAGAGACAATTGCTTCTGAAAAAGTAAAAGATATGAATCAAATTAGACATACGATGTCCATTTATGATTCTTTGACTCATAATGAAGAATATCAAAAATATTCTTCTATTTGTGGTTATAAAATACCGATAGAGTTTGGAAGAGTTGATTCTTATCAAGACGATTCTTTAAAAGAAAAAATAGAATTTTATCAATTATTTAGTGAAAAATTAGAAGAGATTTATAGAACTCTTTTGCAGAAAGGGGGTTCTATTCGATGAGTTATAATCCAATGAGTGTCGATGACTATGAAGCGATTCAATGGTTAGAAGAAGAATCGAAAAATCTTCCTGCTTTAGGAAATGCTTGGACGATCTTAAAAGCTTACTATGAAGAGTGTAAACAGGAATTAAAACGAATTCCTACGGAACCTTCTCCTTTTGAAAATATAAATGAAAAGATGAATGTATATGGACTTGCGAAAGAAGTTCTTTCAAATGATTCTTTTATGAAAGAGTGTGAAGAATATTTCGGGATTTCAAAAGAAATGTTATCTTCTTTGATTCTAGAAAAGTCCAATGATTCAGAGAAAGAATGGATGGTTGCGAAAGTTGTTCGTTTCTATAATATGCATTTAAAACTAGGTCATAGTGCTAGAATTACTTATATTGCTGAGAAGGAATTAGAACATGTACCGGAATCTCATAATTCTGATTTATTAAAAAGAACGGTATTATTATCTGCATTACTACATGATGTGGGACGTTTTTATCAAGCGGCTCATTATAATGATTTATCCGATGCAAGAATGAAGAAAAATGAAAAAAAGAATGATGGAACAAGATCATTCTTATCAAGTATAGGAGGGTTTATGGAAGTTGTTCAAAGTACCCATGTAGGAGCTTATGGATTCATTATTCAGGATGGAAGGATTGCTTTAATTAAAAAAGCAAGAGGGGGATATAAAGGTTTATTAGATATTCCTGGTGGTGGAATTGAACACAATGAAACACCAGAAGATGCTTTAAAAAGAGAGCTAATGGAAGAAGCAGGTGTGACGGTTTCCAGTTATCAATTATTAACAGCTACTTCTCGTACTTTTTCTTGGCAAGTGGAAGATAATCTTACAGAAGATTTACATCATATTGGAATTTTATATCGTGTAGAAGTATTAGAAGATTCTTTAAAAGAAGAACCAGATGGATTGGATTCTAATGGTTGTTTCTATTATGATATTTCTTCTTTACATGCATCTGATATTACTCCTTTTACAAAAGAGGGATTAGAAATACTTGGATATACAATTCCAGAATAGGAGGGTTTATGGAGATGAAAGTACATCTACATCCAGAAGTATTTGATATTGTTTTACAAGGAATCAAGGATGTAGAAATTCGTGTGAATGATGAAAAAAGAAGAAAATTAAAAGTAGGGGATACTCTATTATTTTTAAAAAGACCAGAAGAGGTGGAAACGATTTCTGCGAAGGTAACAGATCTTGTTTATTTTTCTAATTTTCAAGAAGTAGTTGATATGTATCCAATGGAGAGAATTTACTTATCTACTACTACGAAAGAAGAATATGTTTCTCTCATGAAGCAATTTTATTCGGATGAAGAAGTAGCAAAAGATGGGATTGTTGCGATTCATTTTGCAAGAAAAAAATAGTCAAAAATTTGTAAAATAAGTATTTATCAATTGATACTCTTTTGAGTTTTTCTCTATTTTTTATTATGATACTATTAAGGAGGGATTTCTATGGAAGAGAATGTAAAAAAAGAAACAGAACATTCATCTACTAAGAATTATGTTATTATTATTTCTGTTATTTTTGTATTCTTTATCATTGGTTATTGGATAGGAGCTCGTTTTTTAGTTCCGAAACCTAAAAATGAAGAAGAACCATTCATAGAAGTAATGGAAACAGAAGTGGATATCGATGATCCTGAAATCTCTCATTTGATTTCTCAATTGGTTGCTGGAGGAGATTGCTGGAATATTGATACGTATTGTAATGATCATAAAGTGACTACGAAGAATTTACCAATTGAAAGAATTTTTCAAGTAACAGAACTTGCTAGTTTTTATTCTAAAGGAATTGAATCGGTTTCTTTAGAAGATTTTGACACAGAAATTCAGATGTATTTTGATACTGGATATACGTTTAATCCAGAAACGATGGATTTTACCAGTCAATGTTTTCAATATACTTATGATTTAGAAACGCAACGTTTTATCAAAAATAGTCAAGTTTGTGAAGCAACTTGTGGAGCGAATAGTAGTCAGTATATGATTGAAAGAGCTTTAAAGAAAGAGGACTCTTTACTTATATATGTCAAAGTATTATTTGGATCTCAAGCAGAGAGTACTAATTTCTTTCGAGATTTTGAACGAACAGAAGTTGTTACAAATGACTATGAAAATATAGAATCTTATATGGATCAAGGAAAGGATTATGTATTTACTTTCCAAATGAAGGAAGATCATTATATCTTTATTTCTAGTGAAGCATTATAAAAAAAGAATCTAACATTGTTAGATTCTTTTATTTTCCCCCATAGGTTGTTGCATTATTCTTTCTGATTTTATCTAATACTCTTTGATATCTATCTAAATCTGAAAGTTCTGGTTCATCTATTCTTAATTGCATTAATTCATAAATAGCATGTTTTAAGAAAGTATGATTTTTAAATTTATCTTTCATTCTTGCATTTGATTTAAATGGATGAACTTCTTCTCCTCTAATGATGATAATAGAAGAAGGAGTATTCTCTACTAACTTTCTTAAGTCTTCATCTGATTGCGTAATATCTTCCATTAAATCTTGTGAGTCTTTACTATAAACGAAATAATAATTATGTTTTCCAAGAGGACCCTTTGGATTATTTGCTTTCTTAACGGTTCTTGTATATACATCATCTTCTGTTAATGTAAAGAATCTTGCCATAAATTTTGTAAATTCTTTTGCATTAAAAGTACTGTTTTCTCTAAATACTTTTTCAATTTCTCTTAATTCTGCTTGAATTTCTTTCATTCTTTGTAGGTTTTTTTCTGTTCCCTCATTCTTGATTCCACTGATGACACCTTCTAGTTCTCTATGTAGAGCATTACGATGTTTCACTAAATCTCTGATTTGTATTCTTTCCATATTTTTTCCTCCGTGTAACTTGTTATTGTAGCATAAAAAAAAGATTAGTCAATTCTAATCTTTTATGTTATAATAGGAAACCGTAGGTGATAACATGCAGTTTGAAACATATAATCCTGTTCCAGGAAGTGGATGTGTTCCTAGAACATTTTCTAAATTATTAGATATGGATGTCGCATCTGTTATTCGAGAGATGGAATCTCTTGCGATGGAGATGGGATATCCTAGAATTAATGATGTAGAAGTATTTGAAAAGTATTTTCAAAACCATCATTATGAAAAGAAAGAGAAAAAAGGATTGGTAAAAGATCTTTCTTTATTAAAAGGAAAATATGGAGTATTTTGTTCTCATGAGGATGATTATCACATGTTCGCTGTGATCAATGGAGTGATCTATGATAAAAATCAGAACTATGGGGATTATCAAACGAAAGCGATTTATCAGTATCAAAAATAATCGTCAAATTTATGACAGATTATTTGATAAATTTCATTTTTTGTTTATAATGATTAAAGAGACAATGTAGTTAGGGGGATATAGTATTATGGAATTTGATTTAGAAAAACTTAAAAAAGTATTTAGTGAAGGTATCCATTTAAGGACTAAAGAAGGAAAAATCAAACGTAGTAATTTAGCTTTTATTCCAAAGAAGGATAATGCTAAGACACGTAGAGCTTTAAAGGAAATTGAAACTACTCGTAATCATTCATGGTATGAAGAAATATATGAGAGAAATAAGGGAAGAATGGATGCTATTGCATTATTCTATAGAGGCAATGAAGTAACATATAGAGAAATGTTTGACAAGATGAAGGAACTATCAAAAGCTTTACAGGCATATGGAATTAAAAAGGGAGACGAAATTCCTGTTTGCTTGAGTAATACTCCAGAAATGGTTTATCTACTTGGTGCTATCAGCATGATAGGCGCAAAAGTTAATATATTTGGTCCAAAGTTTGATCCAGAATATGTCACTCAAATATTAAATGGAACTAACAGTTCAATTGTATTTATAGAAGATAATTATTATGCGCAATTAAAAGATAGTATTGATAATTCTAATATTAAAGATAAAGTATTAATATCTTTATCTGAATCACTAAAGCAAGGAATTCATCCTCTTGAGAACGATGAAAATATTGATAGATTTGTTAGTAAAGTGGCTCATTTTAAAGAAAATGATTCATCTGTACAGAGTTGGGGAGATTTTTTAAGTTCTGGTAAAGAGTTCAAAGGGGATGCTGTAGGAAATGTTACTTTAGATGATGAATTTTGTATTACTTATACTAGTGGATCCACAAATGCAAAACATCCAAAACAAATCGTTCATGATAATAGAAGTTTTATTATGATTGCAAGACATCATGATAAAGATATGTCTGGTGGTGTAGATATGAGTAAACTAACTTTATTGGCACATTTACCAACATACTCAAATACTGATATTATTTCAAGTATTTCAGATTCTTTGATGCAAGGTTCTAAAATAGCTTTAGAGCCAATATATGATAGGAAATTTTTCATTAAATCTTTGATGATTAATGAACCAAATTGTCTTATTGCCACAACGAGCTTTTGGATACAGGCTATGAAAGATGCAATGTATAATCCGGAATATAGAGACTTAACTATGCCATATTTATTAATTGGATTTGCTGCTGGAGAAGCAATGAGCGTAAACGAAGAAAAGTTTTTAAATAAAGGTTTGAGAAAGGTAAGAGCCGGGTCTAAATTTTTACCACCTTTCTTAAAGTCGACCGTTATGAGCGCCGGTGGTGGAGATTGTGAACACGGTAGTATTTTCTACTCCTTATTTAGACGTTTAACGGAGAGAAAGAGTTCTTCAAATTATATTGAAGAAGCGGGATTAAAAGTAATGGATTTTGCGGAACTAGCTGTATTAGATCCAAATGGTTCATATTGCGAAAAAGGCGAGTATGGACGAATTGTTGCTAATTCTGGATGCTCTATGATCCGTTATAAAAATGATCCAGAAGCAACTAGTAGATTTTTCTTGAAAGATGCTTATGGCAAAACGTGGGGTGATTGTTCTATTTATGGATTTGTTGATAAAAAGAACAAAGTTCATATAAAAGGAAGAATCCCTAAAGAAGGAGAAAAACTTCCAACTTTTCTTATAACAGATGAAGTATTAAAGGATCAAGATAACATTTTATCTGCTTTGACTGTTCATGTTGTTGATGGAACAAATGATTATTATGTAGTTCATTTTGAAAAAATGCCAGATACAAAGAAAGATTCTGAATTGTTAATGCAGGAAATGCTTCAAAGAATTAAGTCTTCTTTGGGAGAAGAAGTTTCTTCAAAAATTTTGTTTAGAGAGCATGGATTTGATGAATCGTTTGCGTTAAACGGAAGTGGAAAAAGAGACCATGCCGCATGCCAAAATGAAGGGATTTCAGAAAAAACCATTTGTGTTGAGAAACATGATGCTATGCAGAGATTATTAAAAAAGTAATTTAGTGATAAATTACTTTTTTTTATATATTTTTTTTGCTATAATTTAGAATAGGAGATGGTCTAAAGTGAAATTTACTATCGGTATGGCGTTTATATTTGTTAGTTTATTATTTTCTGTAGGACTTAACATTTTATATTTTTCTAAGCAACATGTTAAGAACTATGAAACAAAGCTATTTAGTATTTTCTTGCCATCGAATATTGTTGGTTTATTATTAGAGTTATTTTGTTCTTTATCAATAAGTTTTTTTGGCATAGATAGTTTTATTTCTTTATGTTTATCAAAATTGTTTTTAGTATACTTGTTGTTCTTTGGCTTACTATTAATACTATATGTTTATATCATATGTGGGTCTACAGAAACTGTTATTGAATTGGATGCAAAGCAAAGAAAAGTAGTTGTATTTTTTATTTTTCTTATTATCATTTGTTCATTTATAACACTATTATTACCTATAGAATTAAAGAATTCTAATGGTGCTATGTATTCTTCGGGAATGGCGACTACTTTTGTATTTATTGTGTCAGCTCTTGCTAGTTTGTATTGTGTTGGAAAATTTGCTTTTAACCTAAAAATAATAAAAAAAAGAAAGAGTATTCCATTAATTGTTTATATTGTTGGCGCTGGTATTATGACATTTATTCAACAGAATTTCCCTGAATTTACGATTGCAACATCTATGGAAACATTCGTTATTTTCTTGATGTATAACACGATTGAAAATCCGGATATTAAACTAATTCAAGAGTTGGAAATTGCAAAAGAAACAGCTGATAAGGCTAATGATTCTAAGACAGAATTCTTAAGTAGTATGTCTCATGAGATTCGTACTCCTTTGAATGCGATTGTTGGTTTTAGTGATTGTATTATGGATGCGAAGTCTATTGATGAAGCAAAGGAAAATGCTAAAGATATTGTCAATGCTTCTCAAACCTTATTAGAGATTGTTAATGGTATCTTGGATATTTCTAAGATTGAAGCTGGTAAGATGGAGATTGTTAATACTCGTTATAATGCGAAAGAGACATTCTTGGAGCTTGCCAAGTTAATTACTCCTAGAATGTTAGAGAAGGGTCTTGATTTTACATATTCGATTGATCCAAATTTACCGGCTGCTTTATATGGAGATAAAGCTAATCTAAAAAAGATTGTTACGAACTTTTTAAGTAATGCTTGTAAATATACGGATCGTGGATATGTTCGTTATGAAGTACATTGTGTACGATTAGGAGATTATTGTCGATTAATTATATCTGTAGAAGACTCTGGTCGTGGTATTAAGAAAGATAGTATTGATAAATTATTTACTCGTTTTCAGCGATTAGATGAAGATCGAAATACTACGATTGAAGGTACTGGACTTGGACTTGCCATTACGAAACAATTAACAGAGTTAATGGGTGGTAAAGTTATTGTTCATACGGTATTTGGAGTCGGTTCTAAATTTACAGCTGTCATCAATCAAAAGATTGAAGAAGTAGAAACTTTAGAAGAGGAAAGTGCTCATACTTCTTTGGATTTAAAAGGAGTTCGTATTTTAATTGTAGATGATGCACCATTGAATTTAAAAGTTGCATCTAAATTATTCCAAAAATATAATGCAGATTGTATTGATACATGTTCTAGTGGATTTGAATGTTTGGAAAAGATTAAAGAAGGAAACGAATATGATTTATTATTTTTAGATGATATGATGCCTAAGATGAGTGGAGTAGAAACCTTCTCTAAATTAAAAGAAAATCCTGATTATCATATTCCAACGATTGCTTTAACAGCGAATGCGATTACGGGTATGAGAGAAAAATACTTAGCAGTTGGATTTGATGATTATCTTGCAAAACCAATGGAACAAACAGAATTAATTCGTGTATGTAATATTTTACTTGGTAGATCTTCTGATAAGAATATTCCTGTAGAGAAACCAGAGAAAGTAGAGGATTCTGAAAAGAATGAAATTATTCCAGTAGAAGAAAATATCGAAGAAATTATTGGAGATGCTGCGAATATGGATGGTCCTCAAAAGGAGACGAATCCTCCTATGGAAGAAGTAGAAGTATTAGAGGATGATTCTGATGATGTGGATTTAATTCCTGTTGCAGATATTTCTCTTCCTAGTACTACTCCTGCAGAGACTTCCGAAGTATATGATAGAGCTTATTTAGAGAAGAATGGAGCCGATATCAATCATGCTTTAGAGTTATTGGGAGATATGGATATGTATAATATGACCATTCATGATTTTGCAGAAGAAATCGATGAGAAATGGCAAAGAATTCATACTTATTTAGAACAAGGTGATATGGAAAATTATGCGATTGATGTTCATTCTTTAAAGAGTGATTGTAAATATCTTGGATTTATGGGACTTGCCGATATTGCTTATGACCATGAATTAAAGAGTAAAGAAAAGAATCTTGATTATGTAAGAGAACATTTTAAGGAATTAGAAACTGAATACAATAAAGTTCTTACTGTTATCAAGAATTATGTTCATCAAAATGGTTCTCATGAATAAAAAAGTCTTATATAGACTTTTTTTGTGTAAAGAGATTTTTTATGTATCTATCTTTATTTTTTGTTTTATATTATAATAATATTAGTTTTTAGGAGGAAATTTTATGGAAGAAGAAATTATGCTTGATGAGAAGAATGTAATAACGATGAAGTTACTTCATTATTTTATTACGGAAAAAAATTATAATCCTATAATTCTACAAGGGGTAGAGAATGAGATATGGCTAGAGAATCTAGATGAGGATTGTAAAGTTGTTCGTATTGTATCTAGTTATATTCATAATGATGAACAATTTGATTTTGATGTTTTTAAGACGAAAAGAATTCTAAAGAAGATTCAAAAGAAAACATTTTCTTTTCGAATGAATGTGATGAGTATCTTTTTAGATATGGGAGATAATATTACAGAAGATATTAATGCAGATCCTAAATTGATGTGTATTAATGTAAAAGATGAAGACGATATTAAGAAGAGTAAGATTATTAAGGATGTTTTCCCTGATCTATATAAGAATATGATATACAATGAAAAGGGTGTTGAATTATTTATGAAAATAACGGGTGATATTAATAAACATAATAAAGATGATGCGACTCGATTAGAAAAAGTATTTAAGAGTAAAGTTCCTTATGTTACTTTTTTCTTGATTGTTGTGAATTGTATCTTCTATTTTGTACCTTTGTTATTGGGTCAGATGGATTATGTGGTTGATTTATTATGTGTTCATGGACCAAGTGTTAGAGCAGGACAAATATATCGTTTATTAACGGGTATTTTACTACATGGAAGTATCATTCACTTATTATTGAATTGTTATTCTTTATATGTGATTGGTTCTCAGACAGAAAGTTATTTAGGAAAAATTTTTTTTACAAATATTTTTATCAATAATT
>JAGCSA010000009.1 GCA_017964405.1 Bacilli bacterium | reverse complement strand
GCTTTCTATTTTTTTATTACAGTAGGTTATGCTTACTTAATGGAAAATCTTACGATTAATGGTTCTAGTGTCATTCAAAATCCTACTTGGAATATTTACTGGGATCATGTTCAAGTAAAAAGTGGATCGGTTGAAGCAGAGGCTCCTGTGATTGATTCTGATAAAACAACCGTTACTTATAGTGTTCATTTATCAAAACCGGGTGATTTCTATGAGTTCACGGTAGATGCGAAAAATGATGGATCGATAGATGCGATGGTTGATGTTGTCTCTACGAAACTAAATGGAGTAGAGATAACGGAACTTCCTTCTTATTTATCTTATACCGTTACGTATGACGATGATGTTGCAGTAGAAAGATATCAATACTTACATGCTTATGGAAAAGAAGTTTATAAAGTAAGAGTGGAGTATAAAAAAGATATTACGGCAGCTGATCTACCTGCCAATTCTCAAACTCTTAGCTTTGTCTTTTCTGTTACGTATGTACAGGCAACGAGTGAAGCAATGGATCGTACTACGACTGGTATGATTTTACCAACTACTTCGGGAGATACTTCTTTCTTTAGAAATGATACTTATCGTGAAAAAATTAAGATTATTAATTTAGATGATGAAATTAGTCCTCCAGAAAATGTGATTGAAAGTTGGGATATCGGTGTTCATCAAAACGGTGATGTAATGGCTTATATTACTGCCAATTCTTCTGATAGTTCTATGTATGATTTATACATCCAAGGTGATGGCATTTTATATGCCAACTATGATAGTCGATATTTGTTTGCTAATTTAAAAGGCGTTGATCAAATCAATGGAATGGATCAATTAAATGTTTCTAAAGTTACGAATATGAGGGCAATGTTCCTAAATACTGGATATAACAGTACGGTATTTACCCTAGATCTAGGAGATCATTTTGATACGAGTCAAGTTACTATTATGGCTTCTATGTTCCAATCTACTGGTTTTAGTAGTCCTGTCTTTACCTTAGACTTAGGAGATCAATTTGATACCAGTAAAGTAACGAATATGTATGCTATGTTTAATGCTACTGGAAAATCTAGTACCGTCTTTACTTTGGATTTAGGAGACAAGTTTGATACCAGTAATGTAACTAATATGTCTGGTATGTTCTATATCACGGGTTTTACGAATCCAACATTTACGTTAGATTTAGGAGATCATTTTGATACGAGTAAAGTAACCAGTATGGAATATATGTTTAGACAAGCCGGATATAACAGTACCGTGTTTACCTTAGATTTAGGAGATCAATTTGATACCAGTAATGTTGTCAATATGGGTCATATGTTTAATTCGACTGGTCGAAATAGTCCTGTCTTTACCTTAGACTTAGGAGATCAATTCGATACAGGAAAAGTAACCAATATGAATTCTATGTTCTATGTAACAGGTAGAAATAGTTCCAATTTTACTCTCGACTTAGGAGATAAGTTTGATACGAGTAACGTATTGGATATGAGTTATATGTTCTATGGAGCTGGATTAACGTGTGAAGTATTTACGTTAGATATAGGAGACAAATTTGATACCAGTAAAGTAGAAAATATGACTTATATGTTCTATGTAACGGGTCGTGATAGTGATGTCTTTACTCTTGATTTGGGAGATCAATTCGATACAGGAAATGTAACGAATATGGCTTATATGTTTACACAAGCTGGATATTATAGTGAAGTCTTTACTTTGGATTTAGGAGATAAATTTGATACGAGTAACGTTACCGATATGAGTTATATGTTTAATATGACTGGTTATAATAGTACTGTTATGACTTTAGATTTAGGTGATCAATTTGATACGAGTAAGGTAGAAGATATGGCAGAAATGTTCTCTGCTACTGGTTATAGTAGTCCTGTCTTTACTTTGAATTTAGGAAATAAGTTCGATACGAGCAAAGTAGAAGATATGCAGTATATGTTCTATGGAGTTGGTTATAGTAATCCTTCCTTTAGTTTGAATCTTGGAAACAAATTTGATACGAGTCAAGTTTTAGATATGACAGCTATGTTCTATGAAGTTGGAAAGAGTAGTACGTCATTCTCCTTAGACTTAGGAAACAAATTTGATACCAGCAATGTTATCAGTATGGCTTCCATGTTCTATTACTGTGGAAATCGAAGTACTTCTTTCTCTATCAATTTAGGAAACAAGTTCTTTACTTCTAATGTTACGGATATGGGTAATATGTTTGGTTATATGGGAAGTTCTACTAGTTATACTCTTGATTTATCTACTTTTGATTTTACGAATGTTGTAGATTATGATAGTATGTTTAAAAACTGGTCTACTAGTAAAAAGGTTTATGTTAAAAATGCAGCAGATCAAGCTTGGGTTATCGCAAGAGATGGTCATATGTCGACCAGCAATGTACTCATTAAAAGTTAATTAAAAATCGTTAGGTTTTCTAACGATTTTTTTGTTTTGTTTTTTTATAACTTGATATGGTATAATGGTAATGTATGATAGAAGGTGAGAATATGAAAAAGAAAAGAAAAGTTATTCTATTTATTCTTTTTGCCTTCTATTTTTTTATTACTTTAGGTTATGCCTACTTAACTTCTATTTTAGATATTAATGGTTCTGGTATGATTCGTAATGCTACTTGGGATATTTATTGGGATAATGTACAAGTAAAAGAAGGATCTGTTACAGCAGAAACTCCAGTAATTGATACAAACAAAACAACTGTGACTTATGGTGTCCATTTATCACAACCAGGGGACTTTTATGAATTTAATGTAGATGCGAAAAATGATGGGTCTATTGATGCAATGATTGATGTCATAGCATCGGAATTAAATGGTAGTTCTATTACTAACTTACCTTCTTATTTGGATTACAAAGTTACATATGATGATGATATTGCAGTAGAAAGAAATCAACTATTACATGCTAAAGGAATGGAAACTTATAAAGTAAGAGTGGAATATAAAAAAGATCTTCAACCAGAAGATTTACCTGAGAATCCACAAGATTTAGAATTTGCTTTTTCCGTTACGTACGTACAAGCAACCAGTGATGCTATTGATCGAGACACGATTAATATGATTTTGCCAACTACTTCTGATGATACTTCTGGTTTTAGAAGTGATACTTATCGTGAAAAGATCAAAGTTGTTTATTTAGATGATGAAATTTATCCTCCTGAAAACATTATAGAGAGTTGGGATATTGGTGTGACTCAAACAGGTGATGTCATGGCCTATATTGTAGCTAATCCTGATGATAATACGATGTATGATTTATATATTCAGGGGGATGGGCATTTATATGCTAACTATGATAGTAAACATTTATTTTCTAGACTAAAATCTGTTGATTCTATCAACGGATTAGAAACATTAAATACTTCTAAAACTTATAGTATGCGTGGAATGTTTAATCGTACTGGTTATAATAGTACTATCTTTACATTGGATGTAAGTAGCTTGGATACGAGTCATGTTACTGATATGGCTTACATGTTTGCAGCTACTGGTTATAGTAGTAACTCATTTACCTTAGATGTTAGTAATTTTGATACACACAATGTAACTGATATGGAAGCTATGTTTAATGCTACCGGTAGAAATAGCGAAAACTTTACTTTGGATTTGGGAGACAATTTTGATACGAGTCATGTTACCAATATGAGTGGTATGTTCCTTTTGGCGGGAAATAGTAGTTTGGTATATACATTGGATCTGGGAGATATGTTTGATACCAGTAATGTAATAGATATGGAATCCATGTTTGATTTTACTGGTCATAGCAATCCATCATTCACGTTAGATTTAGGAGATAAGTTTGATACTAGTAATGTAACAAATATGGGGAGAATGTTCCTTGAAGTCGGTTATAGTAATCAATCATTCACCTTGGATTTAGGAGACAAATTTGATACGAGTAGAGTAACAGATATGCATACAATGTTTCGTAGTGTAGGATATAATAGTGAGTCTCTAGTTTTGGATTTGGGAGATAAATTTGATACCAGTAACGTAACAGATATGTCAGAAATGTTTTATGGTACTGGTTATCTATGTACGGACTTTACTTTAGATTTGGGGAATAAATTTAATACTAATAAAGTGGCCAATATGGAATATATGTTTTCTTATGTTGGATATCAAAGTACTTCATTCACCTTGGATTTAGGAGAAAAATTTGATACTAGTAAGGTAACTAATATGGGCTATATGTTTGATCATACTGGATATAGTAATACTTCATTCACCTTAGATTTAGGAGATAAATTTGATACAAGAAATGTAACAAATATGAGTTCTATGTTCTATGCAATGGGTAAGAAAAGTACATTACTTACCTTAGATTTAGGAGATAAATTTAATACCAGCAAGGTTACCAATATGGACTATATGTTTGGTCATACTGGATACTATAGCCCTGTATTCACCTTAAATTTAAGGGATAAGTTTGATACAGCTAAAGTGCTTAATATGGAGCATATGTTTGAATGCACTGGATATGGTAGTACAGTATTTACGTTGGATTTAGGAGATCACTTTGATACCAGTAAAGTTACCAACATGGATCATATGTTTTTCTATTCTGGTTATAGCAGTACATATTTCACTTTAAATCTTGGGGACAAATTTGATACCAGTAGTGTAACCAATATGAATAGTATGTTTCATACAATGGGATATAAGAGTACATTACTCGCTTTAGATTTGGGAGATAAATTTGATACACAAAATGTAACGGATATGAAAAATATGTTCACTAGTTGCGGTGGCTCATCTCCAGTATTTATGATAGATTTAGGAGATAAATTCGATACAGGAAATGTAACCAACATGGGTTGGATGTTTTATAATGTTGGTAAAAGTAATTCTTCTTTCACCTTAGATTTAGGAGACAAATTTGATACAAGTAAAGTAACTGATATGACCGCTATGTTTAATTATACAGGTAGAAATAGTTCCAATTTTACTCTCGACTTAGGAGACAAGTTTGATACAAGTCATGTTACAAGAATGAGTAGTATGTTCTCTCACTGTGGCGCAGAAAATGCAAATTTCACATTGAATTTGGGAGATAAATTTTATACTCCAAATGTTACTGATATGCTGAACATGTTTTACAATGTTGGATCCAATAATCCAAATTTAGTTTTAGATTTATCAAATTTTGATTTCACAAATGTTACATCATATAATGATATGTTTTTGGGATGGACTTCTAGTAAAAAGATTTATGTTAAAAATGCGACTGATCAAGCTTGGGTTATTGCAAGAAATTCTAATTTAACAACATCTAATGTATTAATTAAAAGTTAATGAAAATCGTTAGTGTTTACTAACGATTTTTATGTTTTCCTTTCTTCTTTTTGGTTTTTGTTATATAATTTTTATGAGGTAGTTAATATGGATAAAGATTTAAAGATACCAAATCATGTTGGTATTATTATGGATGGAAATGGTAGATGGGCTCAAGAAAGAGGTATGGTACGTACTATGGGTCATAAGAATGCCATTAAAACATTAAAAGCTTTATGTTTACATATGGCGGATGTAGGAGTGAAGTATGCTTCTTTATATGCTTTTTCTACAGAAAATTTTAAAAGAGAAAAAAGTGAAGTTGATTATTTAATGGACTTATTCATTACTTCTTTTAAAAAAGAATTTAAATTCTTAATTGAGAAGAATGTTCGTGTTGTTTTTTCTGGTAGAAGAGAACCTTTGCCAGAAAAGGTATTAGAAGCAATGGATGAGATTCAAGAACAAACGAAAAATAATAAAGACTTAGTTCTTAATATTTGTCTTAATTATGGATCTCATGCAGAGATGGTAGATACGACAAAGAAGATATGTGAGATGTATAAAGAAGGTAAAATTGCATTAGACGATATTAATGAAGAATTTATTCAAAAGAACTTGTATCAAGATTTACCACCTCTTGATTATGTGATTCGTACAAGTGGTGAATTACGATTAAGTAATTTTATGATGTATCAAGCTAGCTATGCTGAATTCTATTTTCCAAAAGTATATTTCCCAGATTTTACACCAGAAGAGTTTGATAAAGCTATTTTAGAGTTTAATCATAGAAATAGAAGATTTGGAGGAGTGAAAAAATGAAAGTAAGAATTATTAGTGCAATTATTATTGTTGCCATATTTGTTCCTTTCTTAGTCATTGGAGGACTTCCTTTTACTTTGTTAATGGCACTTCTTTCTGTTGGGGGATTATATGAATTAGTTAAAGTTCGTGAAACGAAGAAGAAACTTCCATGGATTGTGAAATTATTTGCTTATGTGATGGTAGTAGCCTTCTGTATGTATAATTTTGATTCCATTGAATTTATTTCTCAATTTGATTATCGAGTAATGGCTTTAATACTATTCTTATTCTTATCTCCTATTGTATTTATTCATGATTTTGATCAATATAATTTTAATGATGCTTTATTCTTAATTGGATCTTTATTATTTATTGGATTGAGTTTTAATTTAATTGTTATTACTCGTAATTTTGATATTACGTATATCATTTATTTATTATTAATTACAACAATATCTGATACGTTTGCTTTACTAACAGGTACATTGGTTGGTAAACATAAGATGACTCCTAAGATTAGTCCTAAGAAGACATGGGAAGGATTAATAGGAGGAGTATTTATGGGTACTTTTGTTGCGACTGCTTTTTACTTTACCGTTATTAATTCCAATACATCTTTAGTATTCTTAATCTTTACGACTATGTTCTTATGTTTAATGGGTCAATTAGGAGATTTAGTATTCTCTTCTATTAAGAGATATTATGATGTAAAAGATTTTTCTAATTTGATACCAGGGCATGGAGGAGTATTAGATCGTTTTGATAGTTTAGTATTTGTTACTTTTGCATTTATATTAGTAAAAGGTATTTTATTATAAGAAGACAGGAGGGGTTATTTTGTCTATTATTATTAACTTAATTGTATTTATTTTAGTATTAACAGTAATTGTTGCCTTTCATGAGTTTGGACATTTCCTATTAGCAAAGAAGACAGGAGTTTATGTTTATGAATTTGCGATTGGAATGGGACCTAAATTATTTAGTAAGAAAAAGGGAGAAACTGTTTATTCCATTCGTGCTATTCCGATTGGTGGATTCTGTCAGTTAGCAGGAGAAGATACGGATGAGGATGATGACAATAAGGTTCCCAAGAATCGTAGACTTCAAAATAAGAATGCTTGGCAAAGATTCTTAATTATGGTTTTTGGGCCTTTAAATAACTTTATTCTTGCTGTTCTACTACTATTCTTTATTGCCCTTATTTGGGGTGGTAGTACTATGAATCCTACTATTACGACAGTAGAGAAGGGTAGTGCTGCAGAAGAGGCTGGATTAAAGGCTAATGATACAATATTACAAATTAATCATCATAAGATTTCTACGAGCGATGATATTTCTTTATACTTGGCGGTTGCAGATCCTGAAAAGGGAAGTACTTTTAAAGTAGAAAGAGAAGGGGGAACCTTCGCTACGATTAAAGTAAAACCTAAGAAGATAACCGATGAAGGAAAAGAAACCTATCGTTATGGAATTGGCATGCAACAAGAAAGTACGAAAGGATTTATTGCAGCGATTCAATATGTTTGGAAGAAGACCGTTTCTATCTTTAAGCAGATGTTTGTAACGGTTGGTTATTTATTTACTGGTGGTATTAAAGTTACTCAGTTATCAGGACCAGTTGGAATCTACTCAATTGTAGGACAATCTCGTGCAGGAGGGCTTGCGAATGTTTTATACTTAATGGCATTCTTAAGTATCAATGTTGGATTTATTAATTTACTACCTATTCCTGCTTTTGATGGAGGACATATCTTGTTTATTGTGATTGAATTATTAAAAGGTTCTCCTGTTAATCCAGAGGTTGAAAATAAGATTCATACGATCTTCTTAATTCTATTGATGATCTTGATGATATTTATTACCTTTAATGATGTTTTAAGATTATTCTAAAAGGAAAAGTTTCCAAAAACTTTTCTTTTTTTTGGTATAATAATGGTATGGAGGTGTAACTATGGTTGTTGGTGTTTTAGTAGAAATATCGAATCAAAATGTAGATCGTGTTTTTGAATATCATGTATCAGAAGAGTATACCTCTCAGATGAAAGTAGGAATTCGTGTATTAGTTCCTTTTGGAAAGATGGAATTAGAGGGATTCGTATTAGAAATAAAAGAAAAAGCAGAAACAGAACATGCTTTAAAAGATATATTAGGAGTGGTTGATTCTACCATTGTCTTAAATTCAGAATTATTAGAACTCGGAAAATGGATGAAGGAAAAAACAATTAGTACTCTTATTAGTTGTTACCAAGTAATGCTTCCCAAAGCTTTAAAGGCAAAGAATGGAAGCAATATTTCGATTCAATTTGATACCTATTATCGTTTGAATGAAAATTGTTCTTTGGAAGGATTGAACTCTTCTCAAAAGAAAATTGTAGATCTTGTATTAGAAAAGGAGATTGTTTCTCGTAAAGAATTATTGGGAATATCTTCTAGTAGTTTAAAAACTCTTTTGAGGAAGAACATTTTAATAGAAGAGAAAAAAGAACATTACCGATTAGTATATAAAGAACAGGATTTTGTTAAAAAGACATTAACTCCTATGCAGGAGAAAGTCGTAGACTCTGTTATTCATGGAGAAGTAAAACCTTATTTATTGTATGGAGTTACGGGTAGTGGGAAAACAGAAGTCTATATGGAGATGATTGATTTCTATTTACAGCAGGGAAAGACTAGTATTGTATTGGTTCCTGAAATAAGTTTAACTCCTCAAATGGTTCAACGATTTCGAGAGAGATTTGGAGACAGAATTGCGGCTCTTCACTCTGCTTTGAGTGATGGAGAAAAGTATGATGAGTGGAGACGAATTTGTAGAGGAGAAGCCTCTATCGTGATTGGTGCAAGAAGTGCTATTTTTGCTCCGTTAGAGAATATTGGAATTATTATTATTGATGAGGAACATAGTGATTCTTATAAGCAAAGTGATCCTGCTCCTAGGTATCATGCGAAAGATGTTGCAATCGAGCGTTCTCATTATCATCATTGTCCTGTCGTGATGGGAAGCGCTACTCCTTCTTTAGAAGCGATGGCTCGTGCCCAAAAGGGTGTTTATTCTTATTTGGAATTACCAGAAAGAGTGAATGGCAAAGGATTACCAGAAGTAGAGATTGTTGATATGAATGTTGCAATGAAGAAATCTCGTGGGCATTTTTCTCCTACTTTGTTATCCCAGATTGAAGATCGATTGGGAAAGAAAGAGCAAGTTATTTTATTACTTAATCGACGTGGTTATTCTTCTTTTGTTACTTGTAAGAATTGTGGTTATACCTTTAAATGCCCTCATTGTGATATTTCACTAACGTATCATAAGAGTAGTAATACTCTTCGTTGTCATTATTGTGGCTATGGAGAAAAGGTTTATACCAAATGTCCTTCCTGTGGAGAGAACTCTCTTAATAATCTAGGAGTGGGAACTCAAAAGATTGAAGAAGAGTTATCAGAAATTTTTCCAACTGCTAGAATTCTTCGTATGGATTATGACACAACTTCACGAAAGGGAATGCATGAAGAGATGATTGCTTCTTTCCAAAGACAAGAATATGATATCTTATTAGGGACTCAGATGGTTGCGAAAGGACTTGATTTTTCTCAAGTGACTTTAGTGGGTGTTATTAATGCAGATACTTCTTTAAATATTCCAGATTTTAGAAGTAGTGAAAATACTTTTTCTCTTCTTTGCCAAGTAGCCGGTAGAAGTGGTAGAGCAGAGAAAAAAGGTTCTGTTGTGATTCAGACCTTTAATCCGGATCATTATGCGATTCGTTTGGTTCAAAAACAAGACTATCCTGCTTTTTATGAGACGGAGATGAATCTTCGAAAACAATTAAAATATCCACCATACTACTACTTATGTAGTATTCGCATCAGTGGAAAAGATGCCCTTCTTTTATTTGATGAAGCTATGAAAATTAAAAGAAGTTTGGAACGGAATTTAGAGAATGTTATTATATTAGGACCGAATAGTGGAAATCTATTCCGTATCAATAATATTTTTCGATATCATATTCTTATTAAATATCGAAAGGAAGATGCTTTATATGAAATTCTTCCTAAAATTATGGACCATTATAAAACAAATCCTAAGATTAAGGTCGATATTGACTTTAATCCTAGTCAAATGATGTAAATTATGGTATTCTTATATTTAGAATAGAGGTGTTTTTGATGAATGAAGAAAATAATGAACAAAAACAAGAATTAGAGTTTAACCGCCGTAATCGAGAAGATTATGAACAATTAATGGATGAGTCTTCTACTCAATTAGATGGATACTGGGATAAAGATAATTTATTTGTTAAATTATTATTACTAGGTTTATTAATTGTGATTATTGTAGGATCCATTGTCATTATTGGAGCATATGTAGCTACCAATTAGTTGATTATCAGGTTTGATAGGAGGTGATAAAGTGTTAGATGCCTATTTAAAGAAAAAAGAAGTATCTCTTTTTATACAAGAATTAAGAAGAAATCCCAAATATTTACAAAAGAATGTTCATCAAGAAAGTCATTATGGACAAAATATTGGGGATGAATTAGCACTTTATCTATTCTATGATTCCTTAATCAAATATAAGATGATTATCGATGATGATTCTTTATTTGATGAATATGTATCACAAGTAGAGAAGATTTATCGAAAGATAGAAGATTATGATGATGTTGTGAGAGGAATTCATAAACTATTGGTAAATTTAGCAGCATCTTCTCTTGGAATTCAAGATATTGAATCAGGAGAAGGGAAGAAAAAAATCATTCAACATTTTTATCAAAAGTATATTTTGGATGGTTATTTTGTCCATGGATTTAGTACTACTTATGAAGAGTTTATGAAAGGAAGAAATTTTATTCCTGAAAAATATCCTAACCGTTATCATAAGATGTTTAAAGTACAACAGATTATTGCACATTATAAACGATTTGTCATGGAGAAAGACTTCCGTGTAGAACAAGTAGATATGACAGATGATTTTATTATGGGATGCCATTATTCTGCTTCTTCTCCTGGGTACTTTTATCAACTGTTAACGAATTGTGGTGTAGAGAAAAGCGCTTATTTGAAACAAGATCATCATGCTGCGATGAGTTCCTTGAAAAGGTTTATGAATAATCGATCTATGAAGAGTTCTGATCAAAAGAATATTTTAAAGATTGTAGAAGAAGAGTGGAATTTTATTTCTCGGGTACCTAGAAAGATTAGTTTGTTACTTGTAAAGAGAAATAAAGTGATGGAGATTCCTGATCGATTAAATGATTATTTAAGTAGTGATCGGGATTTATATGATATTATTGATCGTATTTTATGTCCTAGATATGCTGCTATTCCTTTACAAAGACCTTTAAAATATGGGGAATATCAGATGATATCGTTAGAGGATTTTTATATTGCATCAAAAGAAAAAGAAGTAGTATCTTTGAAGGATAATAAACAGGTTCATTCCTATGAATTATTAAATTCTTATGGAATTGTTTCTTTTTGTTTAATTCTTGGATCTCTTTTAATTACATTAGGGGTTATTATTAGCATTATTATGGTATTGAGAGGGATGTAAATGAGAATTGTATTTATGGGTACTCCTGATTTTGCAGTGAATGTATTACAGGGGTTAATTGACAATTATAGAGAGGATATTGTAGGGGTTGTTAGTCAACCAGATAAGTTAGTTGGAAGACATCAAGTATTAACACCAACTCCTATTAAAGCCTTGGCAGAAAAGTATAATATTCCTGTTATCCAACCGGAAAAGATTCGAAAAGATTATCAAGGAGTATTAGATTTAAAACCAGATATTATTATTACGTGTGCTTATGGACAAATTATTCCTAAGGAGATATTGGATGCTCCTAAGTTAGGATGTATTAATGTACATGGATCTCTTCTTCCTAAATTAAGAGGAGGAGCTCCTATTCATAAGGCCATTATTGATGATTATAAGGTAACAGGAATTACTATTATGTATATGGATGTTGGTATGGATACCGGAGATATGATTTCGAAAGTAGAAGTACCTATTCTAGAGAGTGATAATTTAGAAAGTTTACATGATAAGTTAAGTGTTGCGGGTACAAAACTATTACTAGAGACATTACCTAGTATTTTAGATGGTACGAATCCAAGAGAAAAACAGAATGAAGAAGAAGTAACATTTGCTTATAATATTAAGAGAGAAGAAGAGCATATTGATTTTACTAAGACCAGTCGGCAAGTCTTTAATTTAATTCGAGGATTATGTCCGATTCCTAGTGCAAATGTCATCTTAGATGGAAATGAAATGAAAGTATATAGTAGTATGATTTCTGATAAGAGTTATTCTGGAAAATGTGGAGAAATCGTCGATGTTACGAAACAAGGAATTGTTGTGAAAACAGGAGATGGAGCCATTATTATAACTGAAGTAAAACCATTTGGGAAAAAGAGAATGGATGCTTCTAGTTATGTCAATGGAATTGGTTCTAAAAACTTAATAGGCAAGGTGTTTGTATAGTGAAAAACCTAATAGAAAATATTCGAAATTTTAGAGAGAGTAAAGAGAATCAGACGCAGAAAACAATTTTGTTTTTTGCTTTTTATGTTGTCTTTTTCTTAATCTTATTTGGAGTGATTTCTTTAGGAGGAGATCGACAATTCTTATTTCAAGAATATGAAAAAGGAAATAATTCTATTAGTACACAGGGAGTATTAAATAAGAATTATGTTTATGATTATCAAATTAAATTAGATGGAGAGGTATTTGATTATTATGGAAAACGATATCAAGATGTAGAGAGTTTTAAATATAATAATCAGAATTATTATCGGGAAAAAGGTCAATTCTTTGTACAAGAAGATTTATGGGTAAAGTGTGAGAATCCTTATCGTTTTTATGAATTCTTAGATTATGATCAATTATCTACGATTATTGCAAAATCTACTTTTATTGCGAAGACAGAATATGAGAATGGAAATGTTGTACAACATTATTTGATTACGAGTAATGATCTTAGTCATCTATGGTCTGATGAAGAAACGGATTATGGAGATGATACGGATACAATTGATGTACAAGTGAATTCAGAAAATCAAATTACGAAGATTACGTATGGATTAGATCATTATTGTGTTCATAAAGGGATTTGTACTTCTTCTTTATTAATTGAGATGAATTTTGAAATGTTTGGAGATGTTGAAAAAATAGATAATCCTACGGAGTAGGTTATCTTTTTGTGTTTGAAGGATGTGAATACATGAAAAATATATATGGTTTAACCTTAGAAGACTTAGAGAATTATTTTTTAGAACATGGATCTAAAAAGTTTCATGCTTTGCAATTATTTTTATGGTTATATGATCAAAGAGTAGAGTCTTTTGATGCAATGTCTAATATTAAAAAAGAGATGTTGGAGTCTTTAAAGAAAGATTTTTCGATTGATCGATTAAAAATCGTAGATGTTCAAGAAGATGAAGATGTTTGTAAGTACTTATTTGAGTTAGCAGATGGAGAACATATCGAAGCTGTTTTAATGAGACATGATTATGGTAATAGTATCTGTGTTTCTTCTCAAGTAGGATGTAATATGGGATGCAAGTTCTGTGAGTCTGGTAGAAGAAAGAAAGTACGGAATCTAGAGGCTTATGAGATGGTCTTACAGATCTTGATGATTGAGAAATTATTAGGAGAGAGAATTAGTCATGTCGTTGTGATGGGAATTGGAGAGCCTTTTGATAACTATGATAACTTACTTCAATTTTTCCAAATTATTAATCATCCAAAAGGACTTGCGATAGGTGCTCGTCATATTACAGTTAGTACCTGTGGATTGGTTCCTAAAATATTAGAATTTAGTGATTTTCCATTACAAATTAATCTTGCTGTTAGTTTGCATGCTCCGAATAATGAGATAAGAAATCAGATTATGCCGATTAATAAAGCTTATCCTATTGAAGAATTGATGAGAGCTTTAAAAGTCTACGTAGAAAAGACAAATCGTAGGCTTACGTTTGAGTATATTTTATTAAAAGATATCAATGATAGTGATGCTTGTGCTATGGAACTTGCAAAACTTGTGAAGAATTTAAACTGTTATATTAATCTAATTCCTTATAATGAAACAAATAATATCGATTTTAAACGTTCTAGTACTGTTCAAATTATGAGGTTTTATGATATACTTAAAAAGAATAGTGTGAATGTAACAATTCGAAGAGAATTTGGTGGTAATATTAGTGCCGCTTGTGGACAACTTAGAAGTAAGAAGGAGGAGTTATGAGAACCTTTTATTTAACAGATTCAGGAAAAGTAAGAGATCATAATGAGGACAGTGTCACCATTGTGAATAATGAAGAGGGAGACTACTTAATGGCCATTGCAGATGGTATGGGTGGTCATTCTGCTGGAGAAGTTGCGAGTTCCATTGCGATTGGATATTTAGGAAGACATTTTAAAGAAACCTTTGTTCAAATGACCAAGTTAGATGCCGTTAACTGGATTCGAGATGCCGTTAATGAGATTAATACTTTAATCTTTAAACATGAGAGTGAGCATCCTGAAAGCAAGGGAATGGGTACGACTTTAGTACTTGCCATTTTAACAAAAGATTTCTTATTATTTGGTAATGTTGGAGATTCCAGCGGTTTTGTTATGAAAGATCATAATCTTCATAAAGTTACGTATGATCACACGTTAGTCAATCTACTTGTAAGTGCGGGAGAATTAACAAAAGAAGAAGCGAGTGTTCATCCAAAGAAGAATGTTTTAATGAAAGCATTGGGTGCTGCTACAGAAGTAGATGTTGATATTTTTGATTGTGATATGGATATTTCTGAAATATTACTTTCCAGTGATGGATTAACAGGTATGCTTGATCGAGAAGGAATTGAGAAAGTATTATTAAGTGAAGGTAGTGTTGAAGAAAAAGTTCAAAAATTAGTAAAGAAAGCCAATAATAGGGGTGGCACAGATAACATTTCGGTTGCTTATTTGGTACGTGATGAAGAAGGTGACGAAGAGTGATAACAAAGGGGCAAAAAATAAATGACCGTTATGAAATTATACGATCAATTGGTGAAGGTGGTATGGCTAATGTTTATCTAGGATACGATACGATCCTAGATCGGAATGTTGCTATTAAGGTACTACGTGGTGATTTATCCAATGATGAAAAGTTTGTTAGAAGATTCCAAAGAGAAGCTTTATCTGCTTCTAGTCTTGCTCATCCTAATATTGTAGAAATGTATGATGTTGGAGAAGATGATGGAACTTATTATATTGTCATGGAATATGTGGAAGGGAAAACGTTAAAACAATTATTGAAGAAACGTGGTACTTTGACATTAAGTGAAGCTATTGATATTATGAGTCAATTGACGGATGGTATGGCTCATGCCCATGATTCTTATATTATTCATAGAGATTTAAAACCACAAAATATTATGATTAAAGATGATGGACAAATTAAGATTACAGATTTTGGAATTGCGATGGCTTTAAATGCTACCCAATTAACACAAACCAATTCTGTTATGGGAAGTGTTCATTATTTACCTCCTGAACAAGCGAGTGGAAAAGGATGTACGATTAAGAGTGATATTTACTCTATGGGTATTATCTTTTATGAATTATTAAGTGGATCTTTACCTTTTAGAGGAGAGAATGCTGTTGAGATTGCCTTGAAACATATGAAGGAACCTCTTCCTAGTTTAAGAGAAGAACATCCTGAAATTCCTCAAAGTATTGAAAATATTATTCGGAGAGCTACGGCTAAGAATCCTAAAAATCGTTATGAGACTGCTAGAGACATGCATGAAGATTTATTAACAGCTTTAGATGAGTCTCGTATGGATGAAGAGCCTTATCAATACAAATATCCTGAAAATGAAAATGAGGGAAAGAAACCAAAAGTTGTTGAAAAAACAGAAGATAAAGAAAATAAAGAAGTAGAAGGAAAAGAGACTAAGAAAACAAAAAAAGAGGTAAAAACAGAAGAAAAGACTCCAACGGATGAAGAAGAGGATGGTATTGGAAAAGCTAGTAAGATACTCATTATTATCTTATCTATTATCTTTGTACTTATCTTATTTGCTTTAATCTTTGTATTCTTAATATTACCTTCTATGACAAGTACCAAATCTGTGAAAGTTCCTGATTGTGAAGGAAAGAAAGTTAGTACTTGTGAACAATTATTAATTGATGCAGGATTTGAAGTAGCAACTAAAATAGAAGTACAAGAATCTTCTATTATTAAGAAGAATTTAGTTATTAAAACGGATCCAGAAGCAGGACGTAGTATTAAACAAGGAACAACAATTACAATCTATAAGTCTATTGGAGAAGAAGTGGTTGTGATTGAAGATTATACAGGAAGAAATGCTACGGAAGTAAAAGAATTATTAGAAGCAAAAGAAATTGAAGTTACCATCCGTAAAAAGGATGTTGAAGACGATAAGAAATATGAAGATGATGAAATCATTGATCAAAGTATTGCTAAAGGTAGTGAGTTAAAGAAGGGTGAAAGTATTATTCTTTATGTAGCCAATAATGAAGAAAAGTTCCCTGACTTTATAGCAGAAGGTTATTCGATTGATGATGTAAAAGCATTCTGTGATGAGAACGAATTAAGTTGTACTTATACAGAAGAAGAGACAGAGATGTATCCTGAAGGAACAATTCTATATCAATCTAGAAAAGCAGATACGGTTGTTGCGAGAGGATCTAATCTTACTGTTAGATATGCAGTGAAACCAAAACCAAAGCCTAGTCCAGAAGAAGAGGACGATGACGAATAATATTCATGGGGGATTTATGAAGGGACAAATTGTTAAAATTAGTAGTGATTTACATTTTGTTAGCTTTGAAAATCAAATTTATCCTTGTAAATGTAGAGGAGTTTTTCGGAAAGAACATATCCTTCCTGTAGTGGGAGATTATGTTCTTTTCCATAAGGATCAAAAGATTATAGAAGAAATATTACCAAGAAAAAATGTTTTTCAAAGACCAAAAGTTAGTAATATCGATCAAGCTTTTTTAATTACTAGTTTGAAATTACCAGATTTTTCTTACAATTTATTGGATAAATTTATTTCTTTGATGGAGATTCATCATGTAGAACCTATTATCTGTATTACGAAGAGTGATTTAGTCGATTCTGATACATTAAAAATGATTCAAGAAGGGTTATCTTATTATGAAAAATTAGGATATAAGGTTTTATATAATACAGAGTTGGATTCCATTAAAGAATTATGTAAAAATAAAACAAGTGTTTTTACAGGACAAACGGGTGCCGGGAAAAGTACCTTACTCAATCGTTTGAATCCAGAATGGAACTTAGAAGTAGGAGATGTTTCTCTTGCTTTGGGAAGAGGAAAACACACAACGAGAGTGGTAGAATTATTTGAATTCTGTGGGGGAAAGGTTATGGATACTCCTGGATTTTCTTCTTTGGATTTAGGAGAATACTCTAAAGAAGAAATACGAGATTCTTTCAAAGAATTTTCTATGTATCCATGTCTTTATAAAGATTGTATGCATACAAAAGAAGCAGAATGTGTTGTAAAAAGAGAAGTTTTAGAGAATCATATATTAGAGAGTCGTTATCTCAATTATTTGAGTTTTATAGGAGAGGATTCCAATGAAAATTAGTGCATCTTTTTTAAGTAGTCAAGATATTCCAAAAGATTTGAGAAAGTTAGATGCTACTGATGTAGATTATATTCATGTTGATTTTATGGATGGGAAGTTTGTTCTTAATAAGACAATGCCTTATCGTGAAATGAAACATGTAAGTGATTATACTTCTAAGAGATTAGATGTTCATTTGATGGTAGCAGAACCTTCTAAATATATTCCTTTATTTGCAGAATTAAATACAGAGTATATTACCTTTCATGTAGAAGTAGAGGAAGATATCTTAGCGAATCTACAATTAATTCATAGTTATTCTATTAAATGTGGATTAGCAGTAAAACCCGATACGAAAATATCAAGTTTAGTTCCTTATTTACCTTATTTAGATTTGATTCTCATTATGAGTGTAGAACCTGGTAGGGGAGGACAAGAGTTTATTCCGGATACGGAAGCTAAAATTAAAGAAGCAAGAGCATTACTTGATTCTTATCATGTGAATGCTATTATCAATGTAGATGGTGGTATTAACAATCAAGTCATTTCTAGTTGTAGAGATGCCGATATGGTAGTAGCAGGAAGCTATGTGATTAAGAGTGATCAATTTCAAGAAAAAATATCTAGTTTAAGATAAAGTTCTGTGATATAATCAATAGTAGAATAAGAGAGTTGGTAGTATGAATAATGAAAATCCTAATATAATTAAACCAATACCAAATAGTGCAGAAGATGTACCAGAGTTAGCAGCTACGATTAATCCATTAGAAGTGAGTGCTTCTACTCAACCGGAAGAATTAACTCCAGAGACATCTGCTCCCGTAGCACCAACAACAGATGCTCCTGCAACATCTGCCCCTGAGACACATGCACCTGTTATGCAGCCAAAAACGGCTCAAAATATTTCTCCTACTGTTGTGGATTCTAATACTCGTTATAATCCTGTAACAGGGGAAGAAATGAATATGAAAGAATTAAAGGGAGAAACTGTAGAAACCCTTGAAGATGGTGCTGTGAATAATGATGAAAAATTAAAAACAGTAGAAGTTGAATATAAACCAACCGGTACTGGTAATACGGTTATGTTAATTATCTTCTTTATTGCTTTAATTGCCTTTGTTGTTTTCTTACCTAATATTCAAACAATGATTGCACAATATAAAGCAGGACCTGTTGAAGTAGAAGAAATTACCACTGGTAATTTAGTATGTACTCTAGAGTCTAGTACCGTTAATTTGGATCGTGAAATTACAAGAATATTTGAATTTACCGATAACAAGTTAAAAGGAGCAAAATTCACAACGATTATTCGTGGAGATGCTTCTTTAGATGAAGAAACATTGAATGAATTAAATGCACAATGTGAACAAATTAAAACGAATGTTGCGAATTTATCAGGAGTCACTGTTAACTGTACGTATGAAGAAGGAAAATTAACAGAGAAAGAAACCTTTGATTATGCTTCTTATAATGCAGAAGAAGTAACAGCTGCTTATACAGAGGCTGGAGGAACGATGTTAGAGTTCCAAGCAGAAGAAGATATTGAACTTGTTATGACGAATATGAGACAAGGTGGATTTACTTGTAATAAAGAAAAATAAGATGCTGATGCATCTTTTTTTATTTTATGTTACAATAGAAAATCAAAAGGAAGTGGTTCTATGCAAAAAAGAAAAATGGCTTTATTGGTTGCAGGAGCTCTTCTTTTTACGACGGGATTGTCTGCTCATCTTAATCGAGAAAAATCAGATGATATTGCTAGTCGTGTTTTTTCTTATTCTGAAAGTGTCGATGATGATGATTTTCTTGTTTCTGCTCATAGAGGTTTTTCTTCTCTACAAGTAGAAAATACAGTAGAGGCTCTTTCTTTAGCATCTGAAAAAAATTATATTGATTATATTGAAATGGATGCTCGCCTAACAAAAGATCATCGTCTTGTATTATCACATGATAATCAATTACTTATTTCACCTGATTGTACGCAAGAGGTATCTTCTTCTAATTATGATTCTTTAATGGAACAATCTTTTTATTATGGATCCATGCCCAATCATTTTTCTCTCTGGAGAAGTCCAGAGAGTGGATTCTTAATTGGAAGATATGTTGCTTTAAATGGAGAAGAGTTTCATTTATGTGGATTATTAGAAGGAATTGAAGCTTGTAGAGATAAGAAAATTCTATTAGATTTAAAATTTCAAAATGATATAGAAGAATTTGTAGAAGAATTAAAAGAAGAATTAAAAGATGTGGATACAAGCAATATTATCTTTCAAAGTTTAAATCTAGAGGGAATTCGTTATTTGAGAGATCATAGTGATTATACTTGTTTAGCCTTAATCAGTTCTTCTAGAGATTTAGATTGTTTAGAGGAATTTCCTTATGTAGGACTTAAATCTAGTTTATTAACACCAGAGTTGATTGAAAAAATATGTGAGGAAGATCGGTGTGTTGCTTTATGGACCATTGATTCTTCGAAAGAGTTAAATCGAGTAGTGGATTTATTAGGAGATCATTATCAAGACGTCATTTATATTACGGATTATCCTGATTTTGTAGCGATGATGTTACAACAAAAACAATATGAAAAAACAAAAAGATAGTTTCCTATCTTTTTTCTTTTCTTCCAAATAAGGCATCTATCGAGAAAGGATCATAGATCTTGGTTAATCCATAGATAAAGGTTGTTGGAATAATATTGGTAGCTGTCTCATAATGAGAATAGGCAGATTGTGTCGTATTTAGTTTCTTGGCTACTTCTGTTTGGGTATATTTATTTTGTAATCTTAATTCTGTTAGATTATGAGCTAATTCTATGATATCTAGTTGGATGGGATAATACTTTTTATTGGTTGTTATGATCCCAAATAAGTAATCAAGACTGAGATTATATTCATTCGCATATTCAATTAATCTTTCAATGGGGATGGTATCTTTTCCTGTTTCCCATCCGGATATAGTAGAGAAATGAAGATGAAAAAAATCTGCAATATCTTTTTGTTTTAATTCTAGGTTTTCTCTACTGGATTTAAAATTCTCAATAATCATAATGATCACCTAGTTTCATTATTTCATCGGAAGTTTTAAATCTTTCAAAACTAGGGGGAATAGAATATTTTCCTTTTTTGATGGGATTTTTCTAATGTCAATTCTTTTCTTTTATCATGGGATTTGTTATCATAGAGTAGAGGTGTTTTTAATGAATGATTCAATCATAAAAGAGATAGCAGGAGACTTATCCATTCAGGAAAAACAAGTACATGCTGTTTTATCTTTATTAGAAGAAGGAAATACCATTCCTTTTATTGCTCGTTATCGAAAAGAAGCAACGGGTGCTTTAGATGAAGAACAAATTCGTAGTATTTCGGAAGTCTATTTATATCAAGTTAATTTGTTAAAAAGAAAAGAAGATGTGATTCGTTTAATTGATGAGAAAGGAATGCTTACAGAAGAGTTAAAGAATTCCATTTTAGCTTGTCAAAAACTAGTAGAAGTAGAGGACTTATATCGTCCTTATAAAGAGAAGAAAAAGACAAAGGCAACAGAAGCCATTGCTTTAGGATTAGAACCACTTGCGAAGATGATGATGACTTTTCCAGAGAGTGGAAGTATTGAGAATTTAGCTAGTAAGTTTGTTAATGATAAAGTGAAGAGTGTAGAGGCTGCTGTAGAAGGAGCTTGTTATATCATTGCAGAATGGATTAGTGATAATGCTTCTTACCGGAAATGGATTCGTAGTTATTTCTTTCGAAATGGAGTGATTCTTTCCAAAGTAAAGAAAGATGCTGAGGATCCTAATAAAACATATGAGATGTATTATGATTTTGCAGAAGCAGTGAAGTATATTAAACCGCATCGTATTTTAGCGATTAATCGAGGAGAAGCTGAAAAAGTATTAAATGTCAGTATCGATGTGAATAAAGATGAGATTCTTTCTTATTTAGAGAAGAAGAATATCAAGAATGAGAAGAGTTTTGTTACCAAATATGTAAAAGATGCGATTGCAGATTCTTATAAACGTTTAATTGGTCCTTCTATTGAAAGAGAAGTCAGAAGTGAATTAACGGAAAAGGGAGAAGAGGCTGCGATTGAGAATTTTGGTAAGAACTTAGAAGCCTTATTATTAACTCCTCCTATGAAAGAAAAGATCGTTTTAGCTTTTGATCCTGGATATGTGAATGGTTGTAAATTGGCAGTCATTGACAAGAATGGAAAATATTTAGACAGTTTAGTTGTCAAACCATTCTTAAAGGGAGAAGAAGAAAAAAGAATCGATACAAGTATGGAAGTCGTTAAACAACTCATTCAAAAATATCATGTCGATATTATTGCGATTGGGAATGGTACAGCTTCTCGTGAATCTGAAAAATTCTGTGCAGATATGATTCAAAAATACAAATTAAATTGTAAATATGTCATTGTCAGTGAAGCAGGTGCTTCTATTTACTCTGCTTCTTCTCAGGCAATAGAAGAGTTCCCTGATCTAGCAGTTGAGAAAAGAAGTGCCGTTAGTATTGGAAGAAGATTGCAAGATCCTTTGGCAGAACTTGTTAAGATTCCACCAGAAGGAATAGGAGTTGGCTTATATCAACATGATGTATCCGAGAAGAAATTGTCTAGTAGTTTGGACTTTGTGGTAGAAAAATGTGTCAATAGTGTCGGCGTTAACGTCAATACAGCTTCTAAGTCTTTACTAGGATATGTATCAGGTATGACGAAGGCTGCCATTCAAAAGATTATTGAATATCGTGAAAAGATGGGAAGAATTTCTAGTAGAGAAGAAATCCGTAAGAAGAAGCTATTAACGGATAAAGCCTATGAACAAGCGATTGGATTCTTACGAGTAACAGAAGGAGATAACATCTTAGATTCTACTGCGATTCACCCAGAGAGTTATGAACTAGCCAGTCGTATTCTATCTGACTTAGGAGAAACTGTTTCCAGTGTTGGTAGTGAAAAACTGATTCAAAAGATTGATGCTTTAAAAGTAGAAGAATTGGCATCCAAATATAATAGTGATGTTTATACCATAGAAGATGTTTTAGCATCTCTTAAAAAACCAAATCTAGATCCAAGAGATGAATATCCACAACCTATTTTAAAAAGTAATGTATTAGATATTAAAGACCTACATGTAGGAGATAAGTTACAAGGAACGGTTCGTAATGTTGTAGACTTTGGATTATTTATTGATATTGGATTACATGATGATGGACTTGCTCATATCTCTAAACTATCAAGGGATTATGTAAAACATCCTAGTGATTTATATAGTGTAGGAGATATCGTAGATTGTTGGGTAGATGATATTTCTTTAGAAAAAAATAAAGTAAGTTTAAGTTTATTAGAGAGGTAATTATGAAAATATTAATTGTATCAGATATACATGGTAATTATGAGAACATGAAGAAAGTCTTAGAGAATGAAAAGACTTTTGATTATTTCTTCTTATTAGGGGATGTTTTATATGGACCTGATATTGAAGGATATGATCCTGATAGATTAGCAGAATTATTAAATGAATATTCTAATAAAATATTCTATGTAAGAGGAAATTGTGATACATCTCGTATGGAATTATTAGATTTCTATATGGAGAAAGATTATTTGTTTTTACCAATTGATTCTATCAATTTCTTTTTAACCCATGGACATCTTTATAGTGAATATCAGATGCCAGAAGTAGGCCTTGATTATGATGTTTATATTCAAGGACATACTCATATTCCTGTGATGAAAGAGAAGAATGGAAAAATCTTCTTAAATCCAGGATCTATTACTTTACCAAAAGGATTTCATCATAAAAGTTATATGATCTATCAAGATGGAGAATTCCAATTAAAAGATTTAGAGAAGAATACTGTTATTAAAAAAATACACAAATAATGTGTATTTTTTATGTATATTATTTATTGAATAAATCTAGTATTTTTCATATAATTAAGATAATAGGTGATACTATGAAGAGAAGGCATAGACATCGTTTTAGTCATAAAAAGGAATATCTTTTCTTATTTCTTGTTTTTGTGTTGTCTCTTGGAATTGGATTTTCTTTATTTGATACAAGATTAGGAATACTAGGTAATATTAATCTAGAAAGATACAAACAACCTATTATAAGAACTTCATCCTATACTGATACAACTGCTTTTCGTAATGATGCTTATCGTGAAAAAATAAAAATTATCAATTTGGATGATGAAATTCATCAACCTGATAATGTCGTAGCAAGCTGGGATATTGGAGTAGCGGGTAATGGAAATGTAATGGCTTATCTTACTACTAACCAGGATGACAATACCTATTATGATTTATATATTCAGGGAGATGGACATCTCTATGCGAATAAAGACAGTTCTTATTTATTCCATGAATTAAGAGGGGTAGATCAGATTAATGGAATAGAGAAATTGGATACTTCTAATGTTGAAATTATGTCTTATATGTTTAGTGGTATGGGTAGAAATAGCACTTCTTTAACATTAGATTTAGGAGACAATTTTGATACGAGTCAAGTTAGAAGTATGGCTCGTATGTTTCAATATACTGGATATCACAGTACAGTTTTTACTTTAAATCTTGGAGATCAATTCGATACCAGTAATGCAACCTATATGTATGGCATGTTTGATGAAACAGGTTATGACAGTCAAGTGATGACACTCGATTTAGGGGATAAATTTGATACCAGTAATGTTCAATCTATGCATGAGATGTTTGATGATACTGGTTATAGCAGTCCTGTTTTCACAATTGAACTGGGAGATAAATTTGATACGAGTAAAGTTACTGACATGAATAGCATGTTTTCTTCTATGGGATTTCAATCAGAAGTCTTAGAGTTGGATTTGGGGGATAAGTTTGATACTAGTCTAGTAACAGATATGAGTAACATGTTTGCCAGAACAGGATATAATAATCAAAACTTCACACTCGATTTAGGAAATAAATTTGATACGAGTAATGTTACTGATATGAAGTATATGTTTGATGATGCTGGTCGTAATAGTACAGTATTTACATTGGATTTAAAAGATAAATTTGATACGAGTAATGTTACTGACATGAAGAATATGTTTACTGCTGTAGGATATAGTAATCCCTCTTTTACATTAGATTTAGGAGACAAATTTGATACCAGTAATGTAACAAATATGCAAAATATGTTTGCTGCAGTGGGTTCCAATAGTACAGTCTTAGAGTTGGATTTGGGGGATAAGTTTGATACTAGTAATGTCACTAATATGGATAGTATGTTCCAATCTGTTGGATATAGTAGTCCAATATTCACCTTAGATTTAGGAGATAAATTTGATACGAGTAATGTAACCAATATGGATAGTATGTTTTATTCAACAGGAAATAATAGTGAAGTATTTACCCTAGATTTAGGGGATATATTTGATACGAGTAATGTAACAAATATGTTTGGTATGTTTTATCATGTTGGGAGTAATAGTTCTGTTTTCACCTTGGATTTAGGAGATAAATTTGATACGAGCAATGTCACCAATATGCAGATGATGTTTCTTGGAACGGGTATTGGAAATTCAACGTTTGTTTTGAATTTGGGTGACAAATTTGATACGAGTAGTGTAAAAAATATGCAGTCCATGTTTTCTTCGCTTGGAAGAAACAATTTAACTTTCACGTTGGATTTGGGAAATGAATTCGATACTAGCAGTGTTACAAAAATGGGCAGTATTTTTTCTGGTGTTTGTGCAAATTCTACCAATTGTAATATAAGTTTGGGGGACAAGTTTGACACAAGTGGTGTTACAGATATGAGTGGAATGTTTTCTTCGGTTGGATATTCAGCTACTTCTGTTACTATAGATTTAGGAAACCAATTTGATACAAGTAGTGTTACGAATATGAAAAGCATGTTTAGTAGTGTCGCTTACGATAGTCAGTCTTTTACTTTGAATTTAGGAGATAAATTTGATACGAGTAACGTTACCGATATGAGTTATATGTTTAATATG
>JAGCSA010000008.1 GCA_017964405.1 Bacilli bacterium | reverse complement strand
TTCTCCTGGTGTATTTAAATCATATTCTCCTTCAATCGTACATTCTGGATTAGGATCATAATTATCTCCACAGAAGAGAGATTTTGCTAAATCATCTTCAGATCCGGTATAGACAGTTTTGTTTTTCAAGGAGAATATCTTCGGAGGAGTGGTATCAATAATCTCAATTTCTACTTCATAGGTAACTGGGTATCCTTCATCTGTTGTATAGTGAAAAGAAATGGTTTGTTTTCCTACTTTTGAAGTATCAATCTTAGGATTCGTTGTTAACTCTCCATTGATTTCTTTGATAAGATGATTAAGCTTCACTCCACTTTCAAAGACAGGTACTTGATTGGTTACTAATTCTACATGTTTTTCTGCATGAGCAACTTTGTAATTCCAAATTAATTTCTTTGCGACAAAGAAAATAATGATGATTCCTAGTAGAATACAGATTGCTATGATGATCTTTTTTTTCATCTTATCACCTCTCTGTTATTATATCATTTTTATGGATTCCTTTATAGTTTTTTTATGGAAGGTATGTTAAAATAGTTATAGTATAAGAATAGGAAGGAGGATTCCTATGAATCCAAATGAAGATCCATCTCTTTTAGCTATGTTTAATCAAGAAACAAAGACGGAGCCCCCTACACAGCCACCTGTCGTTCCTACACAACCTCCGGTTGTTCCTTCTCAACCTGTTATGATGAATGATCCATCTGCCATGACTCCTGTTGTCGTTGGTGGTCAACCGGTTACGGCTCCTCCTATCACACCAGATCCATCTATGGGCGTTACTACTCCTCCTACCACTGTTTTGCCAAGTTTTCAACCGAGAGCTGGAGGACAAGTTATCAATCCTACCATGAGTAATGAAGATTCTGATCTATTAAGTACCTTCATGGGTTATAAATATAAAGAATTTGGAAATGGAGGATTTAATGTTGGTGCCTTCTTCTTTGGACCTATCTATTTCTTCTATCGTAAGATGATTCTTTATGGGTTTATCTATTATGGTGTCTATACTCTTCTATCTCGTTTCATCAATGCATCGATTGTGGGAGTTGCAATGGAAATTTTAGCGGCTCTCTTTGTGAATCAAATCTATGTTGATTACTCTGTGAAAAAAGTAGAAGCTATTAAAGCACAACATCCGGGAGCGACTCATGAAGAATTAAAAGAACTATGTCGAAAAAAAGGAGGAACCAGTATTCTTCTTGCAGTGGGTGCTTCCTTTGTATGGTTTGCTTTATTATTGGTATTTGTTATTTTATATGTTATCTTGGCTTATGCAGGAGGGAAAACTCTTCAAGGAGCTTCTATTGACAATAATAAAACAATCCCTGAAACCTTTATCGTTGAGCATGCTCCAGAGCCATTTCAGATTGAAACAGCTTTGTCTGAAGATACTTCCTTAGATTTTTACTATTATGATGAGGGAGATAAAAAGAATACAAAATGTCATGCTTCCCTTTCTTCTCTTTATTATACGAATATGAATGATGCTCTTGAATATTATAAAGGTTATTCCAAAAATCTTGTGATTGAAGAGAAAAAGACGGATGATTTTGTATGGGAGTCGATTGTTTTTGATCATAATGAATTAGTAGGAGTTGAAAAAACACATCTTTATTTAACAGAATATAATGGTAAGATTTATCGATTCCAAATTGAATTACGAGAAGATGGACCAGAAGATTGTTTTGAACAAGAAGAAGCATTTATACAGAGTATTAAAAAAAGATAAGTTTCCTTATCTTTTTTTATTGTTCTATTTCTTCTAATGCTTTTGCTAATTGATCCGGACAAGATGTTCCTCTTCCATTACAATTAATTCCTTTTAATTTGTTTTTTACTTCTTCTATATCTTGTCCTTCTACTAAGGCTGCAATTCCTTTTAGATTTCCATTACAACCTCCCGTATATTTCAAGTTATAGATTTTATGATCTTCTACATCAAAATCAATTTGTACGGAACATGTTCCCTTTGTTTTATACGTCTTATGCATATTAACCTCTTATCTTATGAATTAACTTCATTAACTTGTAATGCCATGTGATTGGTAATTCATACTCTCCTATTAATTCTTCTACATATCCATTGAATCCTCTTTTAAATTCATAGATGCCATAGTCTTTTGGATGCTCATTGATGTTTGCTGGAATTCCATAGAAATTATGTTTCTTAAATCCATTCTCAATTCCATATTTGATTAATTCCCATTGAATTAAGTATTGAGAATTAAACTTCATATACTCTTCATAATTACCACTCGATAGATAGATAATTTCTGGTTTAATTAACATAAACATGGATCCTGATAACGTAATTATTTCTTTTCCAGTCTTCTCCATGATTTCTTTGGATTCGGCAATTCTCTTATCAAATGATGCGATTTCATTTGCAAGATTCTTTTTTGCTCCATCATTATATTTCGCATCTGTTAGACTATCAATCTTTGCTTGTTTTTCCTGTTGTTCTTTCTCTAAGCCTTCTACATATTTCTTTAAATTAATCTCTGTAATAAAATATTTTACTTCATTTTTCTCGTGGAATAATTTATACATTTCTTGGAAATATTCTATATTTCTTACTTTGAATCCTTTTCTCTCTCCTGTTTCTTCCATAATGGTTTGGAAACGATCTAATTCATCATAAGAGATTTCATTCACAGTAATACCAAACTTCTCTGTCTTTTTAATTTGATTTCTAGTATTTGGTTTCATTTCTTTTAGAATGGTTTCTTCATCTTTTCCTTCTAGGTCTAGAGAAAACATCCAGATGACTTGTTCTGTATCTTTGATTGGTACTTTTTGAAATCCTAAAGACTTTAGATGTTCTACAATATCTCTATTATCTTCTCCCTCTTCTACAATGTTTCCATCTAGATCTCTTTCTCGATAAATTAAGTAAGGATCTACTCGAAAGATATATCCATTCTTCTCTTTGATATATTTTTTTAATTCATTGGTAAAAAAGGTTACTAATTCTTTGTTATGAAAGTCTAATAAATATCCTCTTGGAGAATAGAATTCATATTTATTAAAATGTCTCTTATGGGATAATAACATGGTTGCAGCAATTAACTTTTTATTTTCCATGACTCCTACATAATTTGTTTTCCAGTTTTGTTTTTCTCTTAATTTGGATATTTCAGGAGCAGATAAAAATGTCTTTAATGGATGATTCTCCCAAAACTTTCTATATTCTTTTTCGGTAATCTCTTGAAACTTCATTGTATGCACCTCACTATCATTATATCATAAAAAAAATAACTACGTTGGTAGTTATTTCTTTTTCTCTTTCTTTTGTTTTTCAAACATAAATCTTGCCCTATCTATTTCTTTATCAATCGTATTATCTACTTTATCGACAATTCTATCTTTATTGAATAGAGTGGCGATCAATAGAATAATAACCATTAATAGAATTAATAGACATGCGAATAAAGTAATATTAAATCGATCTTCTTTGCTTCTCGTCGTATCTAAATAACTGTTTGTTAGATAAGCTTCATAATTATCTTCTGTGATTGTTACTTCGTTTTCTGCTGGTACAAAGTTTTTAATATTTTTAATGGCTAGTTGTTTTAAGTCTTCTGTTACGATGACAGGATATCCATAAACTTTCTTTGGTTTTGGTTCTTTTTCAGTTCTTTCATAAGAATAGTCAATGATATTCTTATACTCATCGTAGTCATCTTCATCGATTGCAATTAAATAGGTATGCCATTCTCCTGTATCTTCTTTTTCAATAATGAAGTGAATTCCAATATTGGCTTCTTCAAAATAAGCAAACTTCTCTGACATCCGATAGATTGTCATGTAGGTATAATCTTCTACATTTTCTACATCGGACCAAGATACAATCTTATTTTTTTCTTCATAGATTCGATAAGAACATACAAATAGAATGGTAATGACAATTAGATAGACTAGACACATGATCATCTTAATGGCTAATCTTTTTTCATTTGTTTTCTTTTTCATAGTTCACCATTTTCTAGTCTTCAAATAACGTATCTGCCGATTCTCTAGGTACCTGCATTTTCATATTCTTTTCTACTCGAAAAACAAAATGATCGGTATGGACTTTATACTCTTCTCCATCAATACACCAGGATGTTTTAGGTTTATCTAGGAAGTCTATTTCTAGATTGTTCGTTCTATAATAAGTGATTCCTGGAATATCTTTTACATCCATGGTACTGACGTATACTAATAGTTTTAAGATTTCTTTTTTACTAGTAGCAGGTGCTAAAATCACTTCAAACATATTATCATCTAGTTTTACATCATAATAAACATCTGGTTGTCCTGCTACTCTGGAAGAATTTGTAATAAAGATAAAAGAATATCTTCCAATATGTGTTTCTCCATCAATTTTATATTGAATATTGTATTGATGAATTTTATTTCTGATTTGCTTCATTCCATAAAGAATGTAGGCAATCTTTCCATATTTCTTTTTTAGGCTTCTTGGAGTGGCATATGCCATATCAATATAGTCTCCTAGACAAGCAACATATACAAAGGGAGCTTCATTGATATAACAAATATCGATCTTTTTGGCTTTCCCTTTTAATACGATTTCTAGGTTTTCATATACACTATGGTCTAGACCATACATGTTCCCTACATCGTTGGTACTTCCTAGTGGAAGAGGTGCAATAACGAGTGGTTTTTCTCTTTTTAGGTTTCCAGATACGATTTCATTTAACGTACCATCCCCACCACCACTAATGACTAAATCTACACTTTTATCAAGTCCTTGTACAATCTTATTGGCATCTCCTGGACCTTTTGTCAAAATAATATCGGTATCATATCCATATTTTCTTAAGATGTCATAAAAGTCTTGATAGGTTGTAATCTTATGCTTCTTTCCACTTTCTGGATTCATGATGAGTACACATTTTTTCATGGCACCATCTCCTTCAGTTTTTTATAGTTTTTCTGCTAATTCTTTTGCTTTTAACATAGAGTCTTCCATAGAGTTATAGATCCATGCTCCATAACGTCCAATGGTATAAATTCCACTCTTTGATAAGTCTTTCTTTAACTCATCGATCTTCTTCGTTGTCTTTGTACTAATATGTACATAGGCTGGATCCATTACTAATGCCATATGATCTACTAGTTTCATATCGTCATTAATAATTCCTGATTTCTTTAAGTTCTCTAGGGTTGCTTTTAACTGTTTATTGATTTCTTTTTGATCCACTACATCATTCATTCCATATCCAATTTCAATATACATACTTAGTTTTTTGTCTCCTAAAATGTTGTTGTAGAAACCTGCTCTATAATAATTACATTTTTTATCAGGAATATAAATCCAATGTTCTTTCTTACATAATGGAGATGGTTTATCAAAACCTAGATTGAATACTAATACTTTGTTATAAGACATTTCTTTTAATAAAGCTTTATGTCCTCCTATTAATTCTAAGAAGTGATTTAATGGCATCGTATTAATTAAATGTTTGTATTCTACTTTTTCTCCATTCGATAACGTAGCAATTTTCTTTTTGGTATCAATTTTTGTAACAGAAGTTTGTAATAAAACTTTTGATTTATCTAGATTATCATATAAGATCTTAATAAAACTTTCTGCTCCATTCTTTGGATATAAGAAACTTCCATTATAAGAATTAATGGCATTCTTTTTCATATTCTTAATAATTGCTTCTTTATCAGCATATGGGAAGAATCTTCCCATAGCATCTACATCTAAATTTCTTAAATCTGTTGCATATAGTTTTTCATTATATGGTTTTAAGAATTTTTCTACAATGGATTCTCCAAATTTTCCATATAACATATCTAAGAAATTATCATATTTCTTTTTTTCTTCTTTTTGAAATAAGTCATATAAACAATCAATAAATTCTTCTTTCTCTAATTGATGAATATTGGCTTGAAAAGGGAAATCTATGAAATTGCCTTTATATAGTATCTTGGTTACTTTATCATTATAAACAATATCTTTTTTAGGCATCTTTTCTAAGAAGTTCTTTTTAAATTCTTCTGTATTAAAATGGAAGAAATGTCCTGCGAAATCCCATACATATCCATTTCTTTTAAAGGTTCTACAGTATCCACCAACCGTGTCTTCTTTTTCTACAATTAAATAATCTTCTTTTGAATAATTTGCGAATGTTAGTCCAGATATTCCTGCACCAATTACTAAATTTGTCGTTTTCATATTTTTCTCCTTATTACTTACTTATTTTCTTAATGATTTTATCAAATCTTATGAGACATCCTTTTGTTCTTCTATGGAATCTGACTCTCTTTCCTGCAATCTCATTCATATGATAGAACTCAGGGTATTCTTTTAATTGTCTATCAATAGAATTAAAGTTCTTTTTATTCTTGAAGTATTCCATTGTGATTTCATATTGTGTCTTACACATAGGAACAATGATTTGTCGGATTAAGTAGTCTCTCTTTTCTTCTGAGATATCTTCTTTTCTCTCTTCAAATTCTTTTACTAATCTCATACATACTTTTTCATGATGTAATACATTCTTGGTATAAGATTCTTTGGAAACGGATTGTCCTACTCTACCTAGATAATAATTATAAATATCTAATGGATAATAGGTAACCGTATTACAGTAAATATATCCCATGAAGTTATATTCCATATCGACATAGAAACAATGTTCATCGATTTTGAAATTCGCTTCTCTTAGTTTTTCTGTTTTATACGTAGAAGTTGATAAAAGAGGTCCCCATGGAGAGAATCCATATCCTGGATAAGACATATCATTTAAATTATATTTTGCATAAGGACTCATAAATTCATAATGTCTTACTACATTCTTTTCTGCAGAAATTGAGAAGTCTTCTATATAGTTTGTTAATACGATATCGGCATCTTCTGTTTCTAGACGTTCTATTAATTTTTCTAATTCTGTTGAGATGTAGTAATCATCTCCATCCATTAATCGGAAGTATTTTCCTTTGGCTAATTCAATTGCTTTATTAATGGTAGAACCATGTCCTCCATTTTCTTTATCGACTAATGTAACGATTTGTTTTCCTCCGACTTTTCCATATTTTTCAAGTTCTCTTCCTACTTCTGCTGTTGCATCTTTGGAACCATCATTTACAATTAAGATTTCTAATTTATTCGCATATTTTTGGTTTAATAAAGAGTGAACTCCATTCTTTAAGTATTTTGCAACATTATAAGATGGAATTGCGATTGTTAGAATTGGATCTTCTACTTTCTTAATTGGATAATCATCAATTCTTACTGGTTTTGCATTTTCAATTAAATCGATATCTTTTTGAATCGTCTGATCATATCCACAAGTTTTCTTTACGCAATCATGCATCTTCTTACTACATTCTAAGAACTTATCTTCATGATAGTAGAAGTCTTCAATCTTATCTGCATATTCTTCAATATTCTCTGTTTCACAGTAGGTACCAATTCCTTCATCAATGAATTGAGATACTCCTACTCCTTTGGATGTAATAACGACACAACCACTCATTGCTGCTTCACAAGAAGCAACTGCTTGAGAATCATATCTTGTTGCGAATAAAGCAATTCCATGGTCTCTGTACATATCTGCCAATTCAGAGTGAGATAAGAATTTCTTATAAATATGAACATTTTTAAATTTTTTAACAGGTGCTGTTATGATTTCATGCATCTTTCCATCCCCATAGATAGAGAACTCTAAGTCCTCAAAGAATGGTCTTCTACTTAATTCTAGAATGACTCTTACATCGATATCTAGGGAGTAAGTATTAATATCATCAAATTTTCGAATAAAACAAATTTTCTTTCTACTTTCTGGATCTCTTTTCTTGTATGCAAATTCTTTTTCATCTACTAAACAAGGAATAACACAAGAACGATTGTATTTGATATTTAATAATCTTTCACTATTCTTTCTTGTCCACTCTGTTACAAAAATCCATTGAACATTTGGCATGTTATTGTACTTCTTAATTGCAGCATCTTTTGTTAAGAATAATTCTCTCTCTTCTGGGGTAATTTCTTGTTGTGGTTTAAAATATTTTGCTCCCATCTTTGGCCAATCCCAATACATGGTATCAGACCCATGAGAATATAAGAATACAAGTGTTTTGGATAAATCACTAGCATCTAATACTTGTGCTACTTTCTCATCAAAGAAGTGAACCAAGATTTTGTCATAATGTCTATTTTGTAATAAAACACGAATATCATTGTATCCCGTAGATGCAATATTTACTCCTTCAAAAGAATGGAAAACGGTTTTGGATAAATAACTGTCACATACTTCTGCTACATCAATCTTCCATTTTAGACGTTTATATTCTTTTACTCTTGTATGAACAAAAGCACAATTATATTTATTTGCTTCACTTGGATATCCAGGAGAGATAAATAAAATGTCTCCCTTAAAGAATTCATCCATGGATTTTTGTTTCTTTTCTTGTGAAATGTGTAATTTCTTTAGTTTTACAGAGGAATTTGGTTCTACTGATACACATACAAAATAGAAGCGATTAAATCTTTCATAATATCCAACGGATGGATAGTCAATTCTTTCTACAACACGGAATAGACGATCCAAACATTTAATTTGAATATTATCTCCTTTTAGGATTTCATAATCTACTTCTATTTTTTGATTAAAACCATCACAAAATGCTGGCTTGGTAAAGAACACATATCCTCTCTTTTGGGTAGAATGATTTGTAACAATTAAAGAGTCTTCCTCTTTTGTAATTTTAATTTGTCCTTTTTTTATTTTATAACTTTTTAATACGTCAATATTCATACCTTTACTCCTATCTTCTGTTATTTTTTCTTTGGTTTTGTATTCCCCATTTGTTTATCAAAATACTCATCACAGATTCTGTTCGTATCTCCGATATCTACAATCTGTCCATGTTCTAGCCATACGACTTTGTCACATAATTCCCGAATGGAATCTAGAGAGTGAGAAACATATAATACAGTTGTTCCTCCTTTGATTAATTCCATCATTTTATGTTTACTTTTTTCTTGGAATTTAATATCTCCTACGGATAAGATTTCATCTACAATTAAGATTTCTGGATTTACAATGGTTGCGATAGAGAATGCTAGTTTTGCTGTCATTCCGGATGAAAAGTTTTTGACAGGTACATCTAAGAATTCTCTTAATTCTGAAAACTCTACAATCTCTTCAAATTTGTCTTGTAAGAACTTTTTGGAATATCCTAAGATAGCTCCATTTAAATAGATGTTTTCTCTTGCGGTTAAGTTTCCATCAAATCCTGCTCCTAATTCAATCATAGGAGAGATGACTCCATTGACTTGTACTTTTCCTTTGGTTGGTTTCATAACACCACTGACTACTTTTAATAAAGTCGATTTACCAGCACCATTACTTCCAATTAAACCAACGACTTCTCCTTTATCTACATGAAATGATACATCATTTAAAGCCCAAAACTCTTCTTTTTTCTTTCTTGTTTTTCTTGCTTTAGGACTTAGGAAGTTTACGAAGGCTTGTTTAATAGAGAATTCTTTTTCAATTCCTAAATTAAATTTCATTGAAACATTTTTTATATCGATCATAAACCCTCCTATACGTAATAAATAAACTTATCTTGATTTTTCTTAAATACGATGGATCCGATTGCAACTGCAGCTAATCCTAAGAATCCAAGCATTCCTAATGTTGCTAGGGATGGAGTTTGTTCATAGACTACAATGGTTCTGGTTGTATTTAAGAATTGATACAATGGATTAAATCTCATTAAATACTGTAATTTAGTAGGTAATATTTCTATACTATAGAATACAGGTGTTAAATAATTCCAGATTGTTGTTACAATTCCATAGATATAGAATACATCTCTTAAGAATACGGATACACAAGATAAGAATAATCCTACTCCTACCGTAAATAAGAATAAACATAAGAATACATATGGTAATAATAGATAATTGATATTAAAGTGACACGTATATTCTCCTAATCCTGCATAGGATAGGGCAATTACTCCTAACCAGGGAATTAAAGTTAATAAGAAGTTAATTCCTACAAAGATACACTTTGCTAATGGGAAAATATATTTTGGAATATATACCTTATTGATTAGTAAGAAATTATCTACTACCGATGTCATTGCTGCATGAGATGCTTCACTAAAGTAATTAAACATAATAATACCAGTCATTAAGTATACTAAATAGTTAATTCCCTCTACTTTGAAACGGAACATTTGTGAGAATACAATTGCCATAACCGTCATCATTAAAATCGGATATAGTAAACTCCAAATGACTCCTAAAACACTTCTTTTATATTTGACTTTAAAATCTCTTAAAATCAATTGTGTCATTAAAAACCAATATCTTTTAAAATTAATCAATATCTTTTTAATCATTTTCATAACTCCTCTTGAGAATCATTCCATTCACTTTATTTATTTTATCAAAAGATACCTTAAAAGTCTACTTTGAAGGGCAAAAATAAAAGAAAGTTTTTGCTTTCTTTTATTGATAAATATACTTCATTAAGATTTCTGTTATTTTCGCATACCCCAATCCATTTGGATGAAGTCCATCATTGGTATAAATGGTATCTAACATTTCATTTTCATCAATTAATTGACTATAGGCATCGATGTATTCGACTCCTTCTGTCGTTGCACAATACTTCTTTAATTTTGAATTGATGGATTTAATCTCTTCTGAATGTCTGTCGTTTGCTCCTGGCAAATTATTATTAACAGGATAGATAGAAATAATATAGATTTCACTCTTG
>JAGCSA010000007.1 GCA_017964405.1 Bacilli bacterium | reverse complement strand
TGATGACCATTCATGATTTCAAATTCTTTGAGGGCTTTTTGTTTATTTTGTTCTTTTCAAATTGTGATATATAAGGAGACTCTTCAATCATTTGTAATTTCTTTTGTAGACGCTCTACATCTCCTAAGAATCTATTTTTCATAGGACTAAATAGATCGGAATGAATTCTACTAACTGTATGAATGGCATCTTCATTTTGTAATCTTGCTTCTTCGATCACTTTTTTAGCAGAATCTTCAAATTTTTGAATTTCTAATTCTCCATATCCATTATAAGGAAGATCTCTTAGTTCTTTCTTCATACTCTCTATCTTTTTCTCTAGAGAGACTGGATAACCAAATTCTTGTTCTTTATAATATTCTTTTTCTTTTTGAATCATTTCAATTCTTTCTTTTTCAGAAGCTGCTGTCTCTTCAATATGTCTTAGAGCTTCATTGAAACGAATTAATTTATCTTGATAAGATACAATTTCATTTTTTACAAGAGAGATTAATAAATCGATTACCGAATCATTGGAGTATCCTGCGAGTAGTTTTTCGGTTGCTACGTTGTTTAATGTCTGCTTAATTTGTTCTATCTTATAGGATCCATATCCAAATTTTAATTTACCAAAATATTTAACAACGTATTCTAATCCTTTTGGTTCTTCAATTTCTAATCTTTTTAAGATACTTTCATTATAGAAATCATCTTCTCTAATTCTTTCTCTAATTAATTCTTCGCTTAAAATAGAAAGATTTTCTAGAATGAGAATCATACTAGCTATTTCGTTTGAAACAGATAGATTCTCATTTTCTTTTACTAAATTAGGTGTTGTATCGGTATTTTGTTCTTTATGACTAAACAGTCTATCCCATATTCCCATGCTAGTAGCCTCCCCATTATTATCATTTTAGCATATTCTAATTTTGTTTTCAATTCTTTTCTTTACTTTTAAAGGTACTTGTATAATTTTCAAAACCATAGTAAAATTGTTATGGTGAAGTGTATGAAAAAACTACTAATTGGGATCATTCGCTTCTATCAAAAAATACCTTTCAATAGTCATAAAATGTGTCGTTTTACTCCTACTTGTTCGGAGTATGCTATTGAAAGTATAGAGACCTATGGAGTACTTCAAGGATGTGTTCTTTCCATGAAGAGAATTCTTCGATGTCATCCATTTGGTTCCTATGGATTTGATCCTGTTCCCAAGAAGGAGATGCAATATGAAAAAAATTAAAGTTTTATTCTTTTTGGTATTATTCATTCCTATCCTTATTCTCTGTGGTGGTTGTACGAATGATAGTATGGATAATATAGAGATTGTTGTTACGAATTATCCGAATGAATATATTATGAAGAAATTGTATGAGAATCATTCTACCATTACTTCTATTTATCCAGATGGTGTTGATATTGAAGAATATAAAATTAATAAGAAACAAATTAATGATATTTCGAAAGTAGATTTATTTGTTTATAATGGATTGATTGAAAAAGAAAGAGATTTAGCAGTTGATTTACTTGCAAAGAATCCTAACTTAAAGATTATTGATACGGCTTATGTATTGGAAACGGATTATTCTCCAGAAGAGTTATGGTTAAATCCTAATTCTCTACTGATGATGAGTCAAAATATTCGAATTGCTTTAGATGAATATATTTCTAGTACGTATTTGAAAAAAGAAGTAGAAGATGCTTATGATGCTTTAAAGATTGAATTATCCGAAATTGATGCAGAATACAGAGTAGCTGTTGATAGTACGGATAATAAAACAATTATTGTTGCCGATACAGCATTAAAATACTTAGAGAAGTTTGGATTAAATGTTATTTGTATCGATACGGATGCTAGTCAAAAAACGTTAGCAGATGCTGAGAATATAGTAGAAGCTGGTACCGTTAGTTATATTATTACGTTTAAAGAATTAGAAGATAATGAGAATGTTACAGCTCTCTTAGAAAAATATCCGAATCTACAAAGAATCGAATTACATCGATTAGATAATATTAGTGATGAAGAGAGAAGTAATAAAGAAAATTACAGTACGATTATGAGAAACAACTTAGAGTTAATTAAGAAAGAATTATATCAATAAAAAACGAGTCTATTTAGACTCGCTTTTTTCTTTTAAACGTTTGATTAATTGTTTGGATTCATATTGTTCTGTTGGAGTGGCTGGTCGATTAATGACTTTGGATACTCTTTTCTCCCAAGTATCTGTATGATTCATTCTTCCTACTCTCGGATGTTTCATTAAGATCTGTTTATCTAATTGAGAGAGAGTTTCAAAATCTCCTACTTTTAAGTTGTAGATGGCATCTCCTGTTGCTGTACTTGGAACATAATCAATATATTCTCGATCTAATATGACTTCTCCATTTTCATAAATATAGGCAATATAACCGTTATATTTTCTTAGGCCAATTGCTTTTCCTAAATAAGGAGTTGATTCGTAGAAGGCTCTTTTTCTTTGACCTTTTTGATGTAGTCGATTGATTTCTTCTATTTTTAATAACATGATTTTTGGTTCTGATTTTTCTTCTTTCTTGACTCTCGTGTAGTCTCTTCCTTCTGGAATTAATACCCAGTCTACTGCACTACTATTGTCACTGACAAAACGTTTTAAGTTTCTTAGACGTTTTTCAATATTTTCTAAATCTACTTTTTGACCAGAATCTGTAGTGATCGAGCAGTCTTTCTTCCTAGGTGAAGATAGATATCTTTCTACCAAATCAATATACTTTTGGATTTCGTCTTTGTCTTTACTTCCTTCTGCTTTTCCTAAATACTCATGTATTACCAACATATAGAATTTATCTAAATCAAAGTTTTTCGCAATATATCCATTAAAAGACATATTCTTTTGCTTTTCTTTTAATTCTTCTCT
>JAGCSA010000006.1 GCA_017964405.1 Bacilli bacterium | reverse complement strand
CACTAAACATAGTTTAATTCCTCCTTTTATCATTTATTATTATAATCATTTTTCTTAAAAAAGAAAAGAGGATGATTCTCCATCATCCCCTTGTAAATTCATTATTTAGATAAAGCTTCCACTAAGTCGTTTTTCTTCATAGTAGAGTATCCTTTAAGACCAGCTTCTTTTGCTTTTGCTTTTAATTCAGCAAGCGTTAAAGCATTTAAATCTTCTCCTGCATCTTCTACTACTTCTTCTTTTACTTCTTCTACTTTTTCTTCTACTTCATTTACTTCTGGAGCTTCAGGAGCTTCTTCTTTAGGAGTTTCCTTCTTTGCTTTAGCAGGTTTTTCTTCTCTTACTTCTTCTTCTTTTTCTTGTTTAACATTCTTATCGTCTTCACTGATAAAGTCAATTACTTCATTACCATTTACTTCAGCAATAGCATTTGTTAAAACTCCAATTAATAATTTAACAGAACGTACAGCATCATCATTTCCTGGAATAACATAGTCAACAACATCTGGATCACAGTTTGTGTCAACAACACCAAATACAGGGATTCCTAAAATATGAGCTTCTTTAATAGCAATTTCTTCTTTACGAGGATCAACAATTACCATAGCTTGAGGCATTTTCTTCATTTCACGAATACCCCTTAAGTTCTTATTTAACTTATCGTATTCTTTACGAAGACCCATAACTTCTTTTTTAGGTAATGCTTCAAAAGTACCATCTGTTTCCATCTTTTCAATTTCTTCCATTCTACGAATTCTAGAACGAATGGTCTTGAAGTTTGTTAATGTACCACCTAACCATCTTTCATTTACGAAATACATGTTAGTTCTAAGAGCACTTTCCTCAGCAGCTTCTTGAGCTTGTTTTTTCGTTCCTACAAATAGGATCTTTCCTTCATTTTGTGCAATTTCTTTCATTGCTTCATAAGCTTCTTCTAGCTTTTTAACAGTTTTTTGTAAATCGATAATATAAATATCATCTCTTGTCGTGAAGATATATTCCTTCATCTTAGGATTCCATCTTCTCTTTTGATGTCCAAATTGAACACCAGCTTCTAATAAATAATTCATTGATACAACAGTCATTTTATTTTCTCCTTTTCGTTTTCCTCTTCTACTAGTTTCTAAAATAAACCACCCATAGGCACTCGATTTATCAATCCACTAGTATGTTTATTTTTATTTATCTTCCTTTTTAGTAGTTTTCTTTGTTGTAGTAGTCTTTTTTGCTGTAGTTGTTTTGGTAGTATCTTTCTTAGTAGTAGTCTTCTTAGCAGGTTTTTCTTCTGCTACTACCTTTTCTTCTTTAACAGCTTCTTTCTTAGCAGTTGCTTTCTTAACAGTAACTTCATTACCAGCAACTTCTGTAGCAGGTGTTAACTTTCCAGCTTTTCCATCTCTAGCAGTCTTTACTAATTCACTAAATGCTTTTGGATCATTAATAGCGATCTCACTTAACATCTTTCTATTAACTTCTACTCCTGCTTTATTTAAACCTTCAATAAATCTTGAATAAGAAATATCATTTTGTCTACAAGCAGCATTGATTCTTGTAATCCATAACTTTCTGAAATCTCTCTTCTTTTGCTTTCTATCTCTAAAAGCATATTGTCCAGAATGCATTAATTGTTCTTTAGCAGTTTTATATAAACGATGTTTACTACCAAAGTAACCTTTAGCTTCTTTTAAAACTTTCTTATGACGAGCTTTTGTAACGGCTCCATTTCTAACTCTTGCCATGTTTCTTCCTCCTTCTTACTTGTAGATTAAATAATATTCTTTAATCTATTATGATCTGCCTTACTTAGGTTAGATCCCTTTCTGCAACTTCTATTGAAGCTTGCACTTTTCTTACCAGTATTATGTCTACTTCCTGGTTTTCCAATTACAACATCATTTTTTCTTTTTCTAGTAACTTTTGCAGTACCTTTATGTGTTTTAATTTTTGGCATAAAATCTCCTCCTATTTTTATTTGTCCTTCTTAGGTATTAATAACATAGTCATTGTTCTACCTTCTAATTTAGGTTTTTGTTCTATATCTGCTATATCAGCCACACGATCAGCAAATTTGTCTAAGACTTCTTTACCTAACTCCGTATGAGCCATTTGGCGACCTTTAAAACGAACCGTAAGTTTAATACGATCTCCTTTTTCAAGATATTTCGTAGCATTTCTTAACTTCGTCTCAAAATCTCCTACGTCAATTACAGGTGATAAACGATACTCTTTTAGTTCTGACATACTAGCTTTTTGTTTCTTTAAAGCTTCTTTTTGCTTTTTCTGTTTTTCATAACGGAATTTATTATAATCCATTAATTTACAAACAGGCGGATTAGCATTCGGACTAATTAAAACTAAGTCTAGAGCAGCATAACCTGCTAAAGTTAAAGCATCACTAATAGACTTTACTCCTACTTGCTCTCCATTTGGTCCAATCACTAATACTTCTGGAACCCGAATCTGATCATTAATCAACATGTTATCATTATCCTTTGCGATAACAAACACCTCCAATAATAAGAAAAGCAGATATAAAAATTTATATCCGCTTAAAAACACAATATTATTATAATATTATTCTTTTTAGGCTTGGAACCTATCGCTATTCGCAATCAGGTGGATATAAATCTCTTTCCTTTTTTTCTTGACTAGTAATATTTTATAGATAAATCCTTGTTTTGTCAACACTTTTTTATATCTATAACTCTTTTGCATACTCCTGTACTCTCTCTTTGACATCAGCACAGGTAACTTCTGCCATCGATTTCCCCTCTTGAATGAGTTCTGCTAGTGCATTCGCACATTCCATAAAAGAAAGATCCGGATCTAATCGATACTCTCCATTCTCCTCTTGGATAACATTAACAGCATCCATAACAGAAGGTATCTTTGTAGAGCAATTAGGTTGATGATAAGCAATCCCCTTCATTTCTTTTCCATCTTTCAAATTAATACATTGATAATGTGTTTCTAAAGAAACTTCTCCTCGGTAAGATGTATCTTCTTGTTCTAAAACAAGAGGATTGGATACTTCATAATCCATCTTTCCAAAGTAATAAATCGGAGTTCCTAATTTCTTCATTTCCATATTTTCCTCCACAACTAATAAAAGTATAACATTATTTTTGACAGACACCTAGAAAATAATCAATTATTTTTTGAGAATTAGCATCTTCCTCATAACTAATCTCAGGATGCCATTGAATCCCCAAGTGAAATTTCTGATCCGGAAGTTCAATTCCTTCAATATAACCATCCTCACTAATAGCATTTACAATATAAGAATTCTCAATCGTAACATGATATCTGTGAAAACTATTCACAAGAATCTCTTCTTCTCCTAATATCTTATATAATAAAGAATTATTATCAATCTTTACTCGATGAGAAAATCCTTCATCGGATTCTTGTAAATGAGAAATATCCGATTCATTCGGATATACTTTAAAGTCTTCTCCTACACAACTCATTAATTGCATCCCCAAACAAATACCTAAAGTTGGAATATTTCTTTCAATACATCTTTCTAATAAATAAACATCAAACGGAGTAATTTTAAATCCTCCTGGAAATAATACCCCATCTACCATATCTAAATAAGAATCAATATGCTTCTTCTCATCATCCGTTAATTCAGGAAACTCCTTAAAACGAGTTTGATAATAATCCACATCTTGGACTTGTACAATAGGAATAATAAATCCCCCTGCTTTTTGGATAGTACGTCGTACTCTCTCTGCTAAATATAAAATACATCTACCATCATCCATATGATGATATCGTAAAGGAATTCCTATTTTCATCATAAAATCACCTGAATTCATTATATCAAAATTAAAACAATATGTTATAATATTTTTATGGAGGATAAATATGTTAGAAAAATATAAAGATAAAACAGTAAAAATGTTAGTATCATCTGATTCTGGTATTGCAACTTCTACTTCTATTGCAGGTTCTACTACCGTATCATCTGTGATCCAAGTATTTGGAAAACTAATTGATTTCGATAAAGAATTTGTAGAATTAGAAACAACATCTATTATTTACTATAACAATACACATCCATCAACCAGTGCAGTAGATAATGAACAATCAGGATCAACATTAATCAATAAAAATAGAATCATTACAATTTCATTAAAATAAAAAAGAGCACAAGCTCTTTTTTTATTTTATCCAACTTCACTGTTCTTACAGCTACCCCATCCAAGAGGATTAATAACACATTCATAGACTTCATTAGAAACAACAACAAATCCATTTTTTCCTATATTAACGTTAATAGGAAATACATAACGCTGACATTCATTAGCATCTAAACTACATCCTTCTACTCCCAAAGCATTGCTCATAATACTCATATTTGTTTCATAATAAGGGCTATCATAATTCATATAATTAGTAACAGGATCCTGTGTTGCACCTAATCCTCTCAAATAATAGATATGATTATTGAATACAAAGCCTACATAAATTCTAGTAACCACACCATTTACTAATTCACTTTTTATAAAGATTTCTTTGCCCGTAGAATCAATTAAATCAGATGGATAATCATAAACATCAATTGAATTCGATATAGCCTGATTTAGATAAACATCTGTGCTATAAGTATAAGAAGCACTACGAACACGATTTCCGTATCCTTGAATATAATTAAGAGAAACACTAAAATTAAAATTCTTATCTTCCGTTGGATATAAAGAAGTATCGGATTGTGTTAAATATTGGAAGGTAACCAATAAAGTTTCAGAAGTACCTGCATCTAGTGCATCTTCATAGCCTATCTCTACCCCATCATCATATGTAACAGTATAACTGAAATAATTACTTTCATCTGCAGTTAAAGTAGGAAGAATTGTAATAGAATCAATCATTGCATTCATCGTTCCTGCATTCACGACATCAACCGTAAATCTATAATAATCTCCCGGATTTTCTAACGTAGCTGCAAAACTAACAGTCGTATTATCACTAATCGTAGGAGCAGTTGTAGCAGTTACACTACCCTCTAGAATATGAATATTATCTAAGTGAATATCCCATACAGAATCTTGAACATTCGCTGTTCCATCAATCTCTAACGTTGTAGAAATAAGGGCATATCCTAATCCTAAACTACTAAATAACAAGAAAAAGAACAAATAGATAAAAGTTTGTTTATGATTAAAACGTAAATGTTTTTTAATTTTTTTCCATACTTTCATAACAAACACCTTTCTACAATCTCTCTATTATCATTATAACCGATTTTAAACAAATATCATAGAAAAAAGGTGCTTACTAAGCACCTTTTTACACTTGAGTTTTTTTAAATGAATTATCCACTTATTTCTCCAAGTTGAATTTTAAAAGCAGGAACAACTCCTTGAGACTCATTAACAGTAGCATACCATCTCATACCAGAATCATTAAATATTTCATATTCATCATAACTGGAATTATCAGCTGTTCTAGTCCAATAAGAAACATAATTATTATTATATTTCTTTTTAAAATCTGCTTGACTCTTACCTGCATAATAATCTAACTGTCTCAAATATGGATCAGCATTATCATAATTGTTAGATCCTCCCGAATACTCTTTCGCAGCTAAAAGGAACAATTTATCTACCGAATATTCAACAGCAGGAGTACCCGTATTTCCTTTACCATAAGCAACAAGTGTTCCCATTCTTCCTTTCAATACATCTGGAAAAGCATCAAACACATCACCGTTTAGGTAAGATCGAACACTAGTAGCACCCCATCCATCATAACTATTGCTGACTCCCATAGACTGCATTGCAATAGCATCAACAAATTCTAGAATAAATCCACAAGAGCTTTGACTAAAATCAGGGTCTTCACATTCATCAGGTGTAGACATATTGACAATTCGAACAGTATGAGTTCCAAGACTTCCCAAATCAAGTTCTTTCGTATCACCTACATGATAATGAGATAGATTTAAATAACGTGCAGCATTCGCAACAGCATACCAACTGTCTGTTTCAAAATTATTAGGTCTTTCTATCGCATTACCAGTTCCTTGAATATAACCCATGGAGATGCTAAAACTAAAATTCATGTCTTCTGCTGGATAGAAAGATGAATCCCCCAACACTTTATACTTAAATAATATCTTCAATGTTTCAGTATTACCAGCATTAAGAGCATCACCTAAATTCACTGGAAAACCATCCGCATAAGTAACATTATAATAAAAATAATTAGATTGTTCAGCTGTCAAGTCTGGTAAAATCTCCAAGGAATCAATCTTTGCATTCATGGTACCTGCATTCACTACATCTACTGTAAACTCATAAAAATCTCCTGGATTCTCGAGTGTTGCTGCAAAAGTAACGGTTGTATCATCTATAATTGTAGGAGCAGTTGTTGCTGTTACACTACCACTTGTGATCTGAATATTATCGAAATGAATATCCCATGTCGCATCATCGACATTCGCTGTTCCATCTACTTCTAAGGTTGTGGATATTAAGGCATATCCAAGGCCCAAACTACTAAATAATAAGAAAAAGAATAAATAAATAAAAGTTTGTTTATGGTTAAATCGCAAAAACTTTTTTACTTTTTTATAAGACTTCATAACTTACTCCTTTCTTACAAACCCTCTATTATCATTATACTTTATTTTAAACAAATTGCATAGAAAAAAGGTACTGTAACAGTACCTTCTTGACACTATGAATCACCAAAGCCAAATCTAAATGCAGGAGAAACCCCCAAAGATGTTCCAGATGCTTCATTCGCACATAGTCCTACTACAACATCTATGTATGAAAAATCTGTATTAGAATATGCTGTTCGTAGATACCAAGCCATATTGCTATTATTTGATTTATTTGCAGCTGAATAATTACTAGAAGACACTCCTAAATTTTGATAATAATCAAGTTGTCTCGTATTATCCTTCGCTGTATCATTAATTGTAAAGTCTCCTTCTCCCCATACTTCTTTCGCGGAAAGTAAATAAAGATAATCCAACGTTTCGAAATTGCTGCTATCACTGGAACCATGCCCAGAAACAACATAAGTCGGAATGATTGCATGTCTAAAATCTTCTGGCAAAGCATTATAAATCGTTGTATTTAAATATTCACGCATCTCGGAATCTTGCCACCCTCCAATATTATATCCAAAAGAATGATCAGGTACATTTGCATGCATTCTATAATTGGTAATAGAATCTGAAAACTCTAATACAAATCCACAGGCTGTTTTACTAAAATTATCATTATTAATACACTCATTAGGAAGAGACAAATTGGCAATTCTTATGGTATGAACACCCAAATCACCCATATCTACTTCTTTCGTATCACCCACATGATATTTGGAAAGATTAGCTGTTTGAGCAGCCTCTAAAATCGTCTCCCAACTATCTGTACTGAAGTCATTCGGATGTAAAACAGGATTACCAGTTCCCTGAATATAATTTAATGATACACTAAAATTAAAATTCATATCTTCTGTTGGATAAAGAGATGTATCAAGAAGCTCACAATAAAGGAATCGTATTTTTAATGTTTCCGTAGCCCCTGCATTTAAAGCATCCCCATTTTTAACTAAAATGCCATCTTCATAAGTAACAGCATAATAAAAATAATTAGATTGTTCAGCTGTTAAAACAGGAAGAATTTCTAAGGAATCAATTTTTGCATTCATCGTTCCTGCATTCACAACATCAATAGTAAATTCATAAAAATCTCCTGGGTTTTCTAAGGTAGCTCCAAAAGTAACGGTTGTATTATCTGTAATCGTAGGAGCAGTTGTTGCTGTTACACTTCCACTCGTAATTTGAATATTATCGAAATGGATATCCCATGTCGCATCATCTACATTCGCTGTTCCATCTACTTCTAACGTAGTAGAAATTAAGGCATAACCTAATCCTAAACTACTAAACAATAAGAAAAAGAATAAATAGATAAAAGTCTGTTTATGATTAAAACGGAAAAAATGTTTTACTTTTTTATATCTCATAATTTACTCCTTTCCTACTCTACTTCCATTTTACTCTAAAAACCAAAAAAAGTATAGAAAAAAGGTACCATACTGGTACCTTTTTGACAGATTATGAAGATATTTTTTGTTCAAAATCAATATGGAAACTAGAATCAACAGAATAAGAATCTTCCAAAATAGGATTCTCATATGTAACCATATATTTTAAACGTTTAACTTCTCCCTTTAGAAGAGTATCTCCTTCTTGGATAGGAGAACCATCTTCATAGAATAATTCATATTGAATATAAGGATCTTCTTTTATACCATCAATATGAGTAATCTCTACATCAACATTCGAATCATTCACAACATCAAATAATAAGTAATAAGAATCATGTAGATTACGTAAAGATCCAGAATAAGAAAGATTGACACCCTCTACTCCATAAAACTCTACATTATCAGAATATTCTACATGATCATAATAGATTCCTTTTCCTTCTTGTGAAGGAGAAAAGAATACACCAAAGAATAATAGGACACTGACAAGTCCTACTTGTATATATTTAACCATAACCCCTCCAAATATGTGTACATATTATACCACATTTAGAGGTTTTTTTCAAGTTTAACAAGAAAAAACAGAGCTTTCGCTCTGTTTCATAACTAACAATCTAATAGTTCTACATCATCGGCTGGAACTTTTTTCTCTTGAATTTCATCTTCATCGAATAGATATTCTGTCTCATATTCTTTTGGTTTAACTTCTTTTTTCTCTTCTTCTTGTTTACGAATAGGAGATACTTTATAACTCTTCTTATTAGATAACTTGATAATCGTTGTCTTATCAATATCTTGTAACATCTCAGAGTCCATATCTCTTCCATCACGTTTCTTAAATTTCATATGTTGAATTTCAATCTCCACTGGTGATGTAACACTTTCATTTAGTTTTTGAATAAATACATATGCTTCTTTATCATCTAATAAAGCATAAGAACAACTTTCACTCTGTTTTAAATAACAAATTGGTTTTCTAATTTCTAATTGAGCATCTACTAAATCATCCATAGATTCTACCATAACAATATTACGATCTTCAAAATTAGGAACACTACCACATTTAATTAAAATAGAATCATACGTATTTAATGTATCTCTTACTTCTCCTTCAAATACTTCGATAGGAGTTCTTCCTGCAGAATAATAACGTACAGCGAAGAATAAGAAGATAGCAGCTGCTGTAAAGAATAGAATGGAATATCCACCTAAAGAGGCTTTAATCCCAATAATTCCACCTATGAAAAAGGTACCACATAAAACAGCAAATACAATTCCTTTTACATTTTTCATAAATCTACCTCCAATTAGAAATTAAATCATTGAATAAAATCGTTGGATATGCAATAAATGGAATTCTAAATTGAACAATTCCTTTTACTTGAGATGGTTTTACTAAGTTACCATCTTCACTCTTATTTGCATCTCCTTTAGTCATAAATACAGTCTTATCCTTACTCTTTGTTACTTCAACAACTCTGTGGACAACTGTAATATTTTTCTTACCATCTTCTCTGACATAAGCGACAATATCGCCTTCATGAATATCAGAGGTTTTCTTGACTTTTAGCAAGATAACAGCATCTCCTTTATTAATAACAGGAGACATTGATTGAGAACCAATTCCAATCATATAGACTGGGAATAATCCAGATACAAGTGCAATCAATACGACTAAAACAAGTCCTAATCCAATATCAAAGAAATTAAAACTTTCCTTCTTAAATAAAGGTCTTGGTTTATTACATTTAGAGTCTACCATTTCATAGACACTTAAATAGATAATGATTGGTAGAGAAATACTAACAACACTTTGAATGTATTCTCCCAAATCTGGAATAATTGGTACGATATAAACATAAAATACATCTACTAACATTCTGTAAATTAATGGAATACGATATCCTACATGGAAACAAATATAAGTAAAGAAAGCATTCTTCACAATCGTAGGTAAAATCGTAGTCGCACTAACACGGAAAATAGCTTCAAAATTATGAATATCAATACTACGAATCTTAAATACTAACTCTAGAAGTACTAAAACAGCAGTAAATAAGATCAAATATACTTTTTTATCTTTATTCGCCCATATAAATACATAACGAATGAATTCAATAAGGGCAAAGATAACAATCGGAGCAAAAATATTATCTACTAAGGTAAAGAATTCTCTAGAATAAGCATTCTTTAAGAATCCTACTGCAAATCCTGCTCCATAAATAATAATCGCTGTCAAAAAGATATAAAAGATGGAATATTTCAAAATATTTTGAAATAAAATCGTACTCTTATCTTTTCGATATCCAAGTAATAGGATGGCTAGCGCAAGCCCTACTGCTAAAAAAGAAGCACTAATCATCTCTGAATATTTCATATAATGTGGAAATATCAAAAGTTTATATAAAAATATATAGACTACGAAAAATAGGATTAAAGCGATATTTTTAATACTTCTCTTTTCCATATGCAGTTTCCTCTCTTTTTATTCTTATACTAATTCTCTTATAGTTGTTCGTAGTTTAATTGAACAGTTAATGTTAAGTTTTGAGCAGTTGTTGGTAATTGTGATGATTCAATATCGTCTTCAAACTCTACACGAACTTTATAAGTCTTTGTTTGTCCAGCTAAGATATTTTCATTAGCTAATGTTGTAATAGCTGATCCATCTGTATGAGTGAATGAATAGTTAGTATAAACATCTTGTGCAGTACTTACACCACTGATAGTAGGTAAAGCACTAAGTTTAGCATCAACTGTTCCTCCATTTACAACATCAACTGTAAATTCATAGAAATCTCCTGGCACACTTAACTCGATAGAATATGTAATAGCAACACCAGCAGCATTAATCGTTGGAGCTTGAGTAGCTGTTACACTTCCATTTGTTACTTGTACGTTATTAAAATGTACATCCCACGTATTGGTTTTGATCTTAGAAGTACCGTTAATATTTAAAGTGGTACTTAAGAATGAGTAACCAATTGTTACAGATACTACTAATAGTAATAACAACGCAATTCCTAATAATTTCTTTCGACTTTTCATAAATTCACACCTCTCTATTTTTATAATTTTATTATAATATCAATTATCATGAGAAACAACAAAAGGAAACGATTTCATTCACAAGTTGACAGAAAAAGACACAATATTTTTTGTCAACAATATGTTTTAGTTAAAAAATTGTGTAAAAAAAAACCAATGAGGTTTCATTGGTTTTTTAATTAAGCTTGTGAATAAGTAATGGTGAATAATGAAGTTGCACCAGTATGTCCGTCAGCAGTTTCATTAATCAATGCTAATTGTTCAGCAGTTGGTAAAGTAGCTACCGTATCTTTGTAAGCAACTGTAACTTTGAAAGTAGCAGAAGCTCCAGCAGTCAACATATCACCAACACCAATTGCATCACCATTTGCATAAGTTACATCATAAGTCATGAATTGTTGTGCAGTTGCATTTAAAGAACTCATAACTACAGAAGTTACTTCAGCATCGATAGATCCAGTATTTGTATATTTTGCAGTAAAGGTAAACACATCACCAGGTTGAGCTAAAATGTGTTTGAAGTAAACAGTATTTCCATCTGTCCAAATAATAGCTCCATTTGGACCTCCATCATCTGGTGTTAATGTTTCAGGATTGTCTGGGTTAATGGTACAAATTTGACCAGTAGGACAAACAATGTCCGTTCCTCCTATACCTATTTCCCAAGTACTACTCTGAATAGTAGATGTACCATTAATATTAAAGTTAGCGGATAGAATTGAGTATCCTACACTTAACCCTAAGATTAATAGTAATAAAATGATAACTGCAAAATATCTTTTATTGCTTTTTTGTTGTTGTTGTAATTGTTGTTGTTGCTGTAATAATTGTTGTTGAATATTATTATCCATAGACAAATCCTCCTATCTATAATAATAGTTTAAGATGGTTTTTGAATTTTTGCAAGTAGACATTCACTACTTTACAGAGAAAATGTTAAAATTGACAAAAAAAGAATCCTAAAATTGGATTCTTTCCTCTATATAAGGTACAACTTCTTCTAATTTGATTGTAATTTGTTCCATAGAATCTCTATCTCGAATCGTAACCGTTCCATTGTTAATCGTATCATCGTCAATCGTAATAGCCCATGGAGTACCAATGGCATCACTTCTACGATATCTCTTTCCAATAGAACCTGTCTCATCATAAGATGTCATAAAGTGTTTAGAAAGTTCATTGTAAACTTCAATAGCTTTCTCACTATGATATTTCTTGACAAGTGGGAAGACACTTACTTTATAAGGAGCTAGATAAGGAATAAATCTCATGACTTCTCTTGTTTCTCCATCTTCCAATGTCTCTTCACAATAACTATTGTCAAGAACAGCAAGTACCGTACGATCACATCCTACTGTAGACTCTATAATATAAGGAATATATTTTTCATTCGTTTCTGGATCTAAATATTCTTGAGAAACCGTAGAAAATTCTTGGTGACGAGATAAATCATAATTGGTTCTGTTATGAGTACCATTAATTTCTCCCCATCCAAAACAGAAATCATATTCAATATCACAAGCTTCTTTTGCATAAAAAGCTAGTTTTTCATGATCATGATATCTTAATTTTTCTTCAGGAAGACCTAAATCCATAAAATATTTCTTGGCATATTCTTTAAAATATTGGTATAAATCAGAATCCGTTCCCTCTTTACAGAATGTTTGATATTCCATTTGTTCAAATTCAATCGTACGGAAGGTAAAGTTACCAGGAGTAATCTCATTACGGAAGGCTTTACCAATCTGTCCAATACTAAATGGTAATTTGGCTCTCATCGTTCTTTGAACATTTAAGAAGTTTACATATTCACCTTGTGCATTTTCTGGTCTTAAATAAACTAAATTTTTACCATCATCTACTACTCCACGTTTTGTTTCAAACATTAATTTAAATTGACGAATATCCGTCCAATCACTTTTACCACATTTAGGACAAGGAACCTTATGTTCACGAATATAATTCATCATCTCTTCTTCTGTCATTCCATCTGCATGAGCTTCTGGATCAAATCCATCGATTAAATTATCCGTTCTTTCTCTCGATTTACAATGCTTACAATCGATTAATGGATCCGAAAAGGAACTGACATGTCCGGATGCTTCCCATACTTTTGGATGCATTAAAATAGCAGCATCTACTTCATAAGCATTTGGTCTTTCCTGAATAAATCTCTTTCTCCAAGTATCTTTAATCGCATTTTTAAGTCTACTACCTAATGGTCCATAATCCCAAGTATTAGCAAGACCTCCATAAATCTCACTTCCTTGGAATATAAATCCATATTGTTTGCAATAATTGACTAATTTTTCCATTGTTAATTTTTCCATATTGATTCCTCCTATTTCCGATTAAAAAAGAAAAAGTCTAGAATAATGTAAGGACGAATAATATCCGCGGTTCCACCTTACTTATTCTAGACGAATCAGCTTTAATCTATACTGCTGTTAGGCTTTCCACACCCGTCATCGCACTTATGCAATTAATATATCTTTTTTTCGAATAATTGTCAAGAAACTACTTACACGTTTTACTAGAATCCCATTTCTCTGGTTCATAAACAACTCCAAAGAATAAGATTTCATTCGAATTGTGATCTTTCATCATAAAGATAAATGGTTTTTCAAAGATAACAGATACATAACGTTTCTCTTCCATTGGCATAGCAGAATCTTTAATCCCAAAATACGTAACTGCTGCTGCTTTAGTTCCTACTTCATCTACTTTTACATAACTCTTATGAACAGCATCATTTACATAAGCATCTGGATGTCCTTCCAATAAATTGGATAAATCCGTTCCAGGAGAGAATACATTTTTAATTCCCATATCCATTAAAGTTTTCTTAAATTTACCAAAATCATAAGAATATTCAAAACGAGGTAATCCAACAGAAATCTCTAAAGAATGTCCAGCAGCCTCACTATTCTCTGCAATATCCTTAACAGTATCCATATCAAATTCTTTTAGATACTCATCAATATCCTCTGGTATTAATCCAATGAAATCTAGTTGTTCTCCCTCTTCTTCTGCTTCTTTTCCAGTTTCTCGATCATAAATTCGATAAGGAAGAGTAACACCAATAGCATCTTCACTTTCGTAATAAGAAACTCCTTCCTCATAATCACCAAACATCATAGCAACTTCATATTTTTTTCCATTTGCTTTGGTAAATGTATGATTGGTTGTCATTTCACAAGCAAAAGGATATCTCCACTCTTCTTCCATCGCAACAGCATTCGCAAGAGCTAAAACAAAGTCTGGATCTATATCATTAATAACCTTCTTAATCATTCCATTGGTTTCTTTATTAACCCATTGATTAATCTTATCAGGACTGGTAAAAGGATCATATAAGACTTCTGCATTATAATCTTCTTTGATCGTTTGATAATAAGAATCTAATACATCATTTTTATAAATATCTTTTACAAATAAAGCATTCGCAACATTTACTTTTTTATAAACAGATAATGTCTTAATATTTCTCTTAGGTGCAACACTTTCAATTTCTTCTCTTGCTTCTCCTGCCGTACCCTCTCTTAACATGGATAAAGCAAGTTCTACCGAATAAGGACTAATCATATAATTCTTCTGTTCTGTATTTAGATGACTCTCTCGAATAAAAGAAGTACTGAATGTTCCATCATCAGATGCATCATGATAAGTAATATGTTGTTTTTCTGTCATAATTAAAACCAAAACAACCCCAATCATCACAACAATAACACCAATAATAACCCCCATAATGATTTTTTGTTTCTTCACAAAATCACATCCTTCTCTAAATTCATTATACATCTTTTTCTCTTTCAATCAAAGATTTTTAATGATAGAATGATTTTAAGGAGAGAGAGACATGAAATTAGATAAAAAAATATTAGGGAATAAAAGAAAAGATTATTTAAGTTGGGATGAATTCTTCATGGGAATAGCCAAATTATCAGCTGGTAGAAGTAAAGATCCTAATACCAATGTAGGTGCTTGTATTGTATCAGAAGATAATAGAATTCTATCAATCGGATATAATGGAGCTCCGAATAATTTTAATGATGATGAATTTCCATGGGAGCGAGAAGGAATTCCAACAGAAACAAAATATATGTATGTATGTCATGCAGAAGCAAATGCTATTAATAATTATCTAGGTAGTAGAAAAGACTTACGAGGAGCCAGAATTTATGTAGACTTATTTCCTTGTAATGAATGTGCCAAAGGAATCATTCAAGCCGGAATTAAAGAAGTCATTTACTTATCTGATAAGTATGATGGAACAGATGCAAATCTAGTAGCAAAACACCTATTTGATGCTTGTGGAGTAAAATATACAAAGATGGATACCAGTAAAATGAAAGATATTAGACTTTCCCTACAACCAGATGTAAAAATATCTTATATAGAAAAATAAAAAGAGAATAACGAGTTCTCTTTTTTTAGGATAATTTTTCTTCAATAACAGAAAGAATTTCTTCTTTTTGTTGACTAGGAACAGAATCCAGAATCCCCAGAAATCTTCCCATTACAATTAATTTTTCTGCCTCTTTTTCACTATATCCATGAGACATCAAATAGAATAATTTAGCTTCTTCTACTTTTCCAGAAGAAACACCATGAGCTCCTACAACATCCTCTTCTCCACATAACATTTGAGGTAGAGAACGACTTCTACAAGTATCAGATAATAGGATACAATTTTCATTTTCTTCTCCGGTAGATTTACAACATCCTTTTTGAAAATCAATCGTACCTCTAAAATTCTTATGGGAAGTATCTGTAAGTACTCCTTCAACAACCATCTTACTTTCTGTCTCAATCCCTATATGATTGACATAATAATTAAAATCTAATAAAGAATCCTCTTTTCCAATATAAATAGTATTCAAATGATGTTTTGCTTGTTCTTCTAGTAGATCACTATAAACATTATAAAGTCTAGTCTTTCCACCCAAATCAATAACAGTATGATATATATCACTATCTTGATAAAGATGATTTTCTAAGGCATAGAAAGATTGACTATCAGAATTCATTTGATTAATAAAACATAGATGACCAGATGCATTCTTTTGAGAAGTAATCATCTCTTTTAAGTGTTGAAAACAAGAGGTATTATCCATAGATTTAGTAGTAATCACAAAATCACAAGAAGAATTTTCTTCATAAACAATTTCAATTTGAGAAATATTCGCATCTTCTTTTTGCAAAGAATACGTAATAATAATAGGTTCTTTTATGTTTACTCCCTTTGGTACAACAATCTGAATATTCTCATATGCAGATAATGTTAATCCAATTTTAGAAGTAAGATCCCCTTTCTTTTTTTCTTTCTTTACTTGAATCAAAGAAAGATCTCCTTCGATCAACACATCCGTATTTCTTTTAAATGTCGGAATATTGAATTCCACTTCTACATCATTAATTTGAAAACCATTGGTAGTTTTTACTGGTAATTTGTTTAATTTCATTTTCATATTCTCACCTACCCAATCGTTCCTTCTAACTCAAGATCAATGAGTCTATTCATTTCAACTGCATACTCAACAGGGAATGCTTTCGCAATTGGTTCTGCAAATCCTCTTACGATTAATCCTTTGGCTTCTTCTTCTGTCATACCTCTACTCATCAAATAGAAAATAGCTTGATCACTAATCTTGCCTATTTTGGCTTCATGAGCAAATATGACATCATCGGTTTCTAATGTATTAACAGGAACCGTATCACTACGGGACTCACTATCTAACATTAAAGACTCACAAGATAAAGATAATTTAGAATGTTTTGCTTGCTTCTTGACCCATACATTACTTCTAAAAGTACAAATTCCACCATCTTTAGATATAGATTTCGCATTGACCAAAGAACTCGTTCTAGGAGCATTATGAATAATCTTTAATCCTGTATCTAGATTTTGTCCAGAACCCGCAAAAGAAATATTAGTAAATTCACATCTAGCTCCTTCTCCATTTAATACACTTAAAGGATATAGCATAGAGACTTTCGATCCAAAAGACCCCATAATCCATTCAATCTTTCCACCTTCTGAAACATAACATTTCTTGGTATTTAAATTTAACATATTCTTAGACCAATTCTCAATCGTAGAGAATCGAAGAGATGCATTTTTTTCTACAAATAATTCTACACATCCTGCATGTAAATTTAATTCATTGTATCCTGGTGCAGAACAACCTTCAATAAACTCTAACTTGGCCCCTTCATCCACAATAATCAAAGTATGTTCAAATTGCCCAGCACCGGGTTCATTGAGTCTAAAATAACTCTGTAAGGGTCTATCTAATTCTGCATCTTTCGGAATATACACAAAACTTCCTCCAGAGAACAAAGCATAGTGAAGAGCAATATATTTATGATCAGTTAAAGGTACTGCTTTTGTAAAATACTTCTTCACTAACTCTGGATAATTTTTAAGTCCTTCATCAAAACTTGTATAAATAACGCCTTGTTTCTTTAAATCTTCTGTAAGATTATGATAAACAATTTCCGAATCAAATTGAGCTCCACTACCAGCAAGTGCTTGTTTTTCTGCTTCTGGGATTCCTAACTTATCAAATACTTCTCGAATATCTTCCGGAACATCTTCCCATTTACGTACTTCTCCCTTGACTGGTTTTACATACGTCGCAATATTACGAATATCCAAATAACTAATATCAGGACCCCAATCAGGATCTTCTAATTCAAAAAACAATTTTAATGCTTTTAAACGAATAGCAAGAGCCCATTCTGGTTCTTCTTTTTCAGAAGATAATTTACGAATTAATTCCTCTGTCAAACCATATTCTTTTTGTAAGTTTTGATTATTGGCTTTTAAATTATAAATGTTTCGTGTATTAGAATCCATATATTTTGTAACATCTGTTTTTGCCATCCAATCACCTACTTACTATATTTTTGATATCCATTTTCTTCAATTTCTTTGGCAAGACTACTATCTCCTGTTTTGACAATCTTACCATCTACTAAGATGTGAACTTGATCTACTTTCAAATTTTTCAATATTTTCGTAGAATGGGTAATAATTAAAACAGCATTCTCTTCATTCTTATATAAATCAATTCCTTTAGAAACAATCTGAATGGCATCCACATCTAATCCAGAATCCGTCTCATCTAGAATAGCTAATTTTGGATTTAATAATAGTAATTGAAGAATCTCATTCTTCTTTTTTTCTCCTCCACTAAATCCAACATTAAATTCACGATTCACCGTATCATAAGACATTCCTAATTCTTTCATTTTTTCTTCCACATCTTTTGTGAATTGATATAGATTAGGCTTTTCTCCAGTAATACTATGTTTCGTAGTCTTTAAAAATTGAGCAAGACTCACTCCTGGTATTTCTTCTGGAGTTTGAAAAGACATGAAGATTCCCTTCTTCGCAATTTTATCAGTAGATAAATCATTGATCTTTTCTCCTGCAAAGAAAATATCGCCATCTGTCACAATATAGCGAGGAGAATGAAAAATCGTATTAGCTAATGTACTTTTACCAGATCCATTCGGACCCATAATAACATGTACTTCTCCTGGTTGTATTGTAAGATTTAATCCCTTTAAGATCTGTTTATTAGGATCATCTTCTGCAATAGTTTTTAAATTTTTGATTTCTAATAACTTTTTCATAAATACTCCTTTAAAAATTTACTGTCTAAATATAAATTAATCTCTTCACTTAATCCTTTCCATAAAGGATAAGTACCACATTGATTCTTTTTAGGGCATCCTCCTGATTTAACACAATCGACAACATCTAATTCTTCTTCTGCTGCTCGAATAATAGAACCAATCGATATTTCACTAGGATCTTTCTTTAAAAGATAACCTCCTTCTTTCCCTTTTTGTACCAAAAAGAAATCAGCTTTCTTTAAAGATATCATAATCTTTTCTAAATATTTTAAGGATATATGTTCTCTCTCCGATATTTCTGTTAAAGACAAATATTCTCCTTCCGAATAAACTCTTCCTAACTGAATCATAATCGATAAAGCATATCTCCCTTTTGTCGATATTTTCATGAATATCCCTCCAAGAATCTATTTTACTACTAATTTAGTAGGAATTACAACTATAAATAAAAAAATTGACTATAAAAGTCAATTTATTTTTTATGTTTTGATAAATCAATAAGTAATATAACTAGCCATCCAAACATTAATATGATGATTGGAACAACTAATTGAATAATAGGAATAATACCTTTTACAATTATAGCTGGTACAGCAATCTTAAATAATTTAAAACTAACAGCAAGCATCGTAGTTAAAAAGAATACTAAAAATGCAACTATTAATGGAATAAAAATACATTTAAGTACAGTCCAAACCACCCAATTAGAGTCATTCTTTTTATTCATAACATCACCTAATCCATCTTTTCTACTTCTGGATAAGTCTTTCCTTTTACATCCACTAATGCTTTTACAAGAACTAGATTTCTTTGTAATTGACCAGAAGATGTATCTGCAACTTTTTCATTTTTCTCAATATCTTCTACTAAATCCATACCATCGATGACTTTACCAAAAGCAGCATAATCTCCATCCAGATGAGGAGCCGTTCCTAACATAATAAAGAATTGACTTCCTGCCGTATCCATACTATTACTTCCTCTAGCCATAGATACAATTCCTTTGGTATGTTTTAAATCATTTTGGAATCCATTATTGGTAAATTCTCCTTTAATGGTATATCCAGGATTACCAGTACCTGTTCCCGTAGGATCTCCTCCCTGTAATACAAATCCAGGCATTAGACGATGGAACGTATTTTTATCATAGAATCCACTCTTAACAAGTGAAATAAAATTATTAACCGTATTTGGTGCAATCTCTGGATATAGTTCAATGACAACACTTCCATAATTTTGAATATATAAAGCAACAACTGGATTTTCTGTCTCATATTGAGGAAGACTTACTTCATTTCCTTCCATCGTATAATCAATTCCTTTCAATTCTTCTTCTTTATTCTCTCCCTTTCCTGGAAGAACAGCTACAATCACAATTAAGATAATTAATAAAACCCCAATAACTCCTAAAAAAATGATATTTTCTTTTTTCATACTATTTCCTTTCTAATATATCTCTAGCAGCTACTAAACCTGTAGCAGCAGCTGTTACAATATTCCCTGCTTTACCAGAACCATCTCCTACAAAATAAACATTCGCTGATTCTAGTTTAAACTGATTATTCGTTTGAATCTCATTACTGAAGAATTTAATTTCTGGTCCATAGAGTAATGTATCATCATTATTAACGCCAGGAATAATCTTATCTAATTTCTCTAATCCTTCTAAGATATTCGTAATAATACGATGAGGCATGACAAGGGCTAAGTCACCTGCCACACAATCTTTTAAAGTAGGTTCTACAAAGCCTTTATTAATACGATGCCACTCACTTCTTCTTCCACTCTTCAAATCTTTTAAAGATTGAATAATCGGTTTCCCATCTCCTAATACATTCGCAATCTTAGCAATGGATTCTCCATAGAGTCTCGTATTCGTAACAGGCTCTGTTAAATTGACTTTCGAAATAAAAGCAAAGTTCGTATTATTACTCTTTATTTCTTTTAAAGCATGTCCATTAACACAGATATATCCATAGTAATTTTCTTTCGCGACAAATCCACCAGGATTGGTACAGAACGTACGAATCTCATCCCCATACGTATCCGTTTTAATAAAGATCGTTGGATCATAAATAATATTCGTAATATCTTCCATAATATCTTTTCTAACTTCTACACGAACTCCAATCTCAATACTTTGAGAAAGATAAGGGATTTGATATTTATCTGCCAATTCTTGAATCCATTTGGCACCCGTTCTACCAGGAGCAACAATGACATTCTTACATTCTACAGTGGTCTCTTTCTTACCAGTAACATACGTCACAAAATGTTGATTTTCTTTTTCAGTACGAATATCCTCTACATTTGCTTTTTCAATTAGTTTGACTCCATGTTCAATTAAGTAATCACAGATACCATCAATATATTCTGGTAGATGATCACTACCCAAATGCTTTTGTTTAATAATTAATAGTTTCGCTCCCGCAATCGCAACTTTCTTGCGAATCTCTAAAGCTTCTTCCATATTAGAAGGATAAACTTCTGCATCCATACGAAACCGATTAAAGATTTCTTCTGTTTCATCAATCAACTTATAAGCAGCAGACTCCGTCATATACTTTGTTAAATCACTTTTACCCAGTCTTGGAATATAATTTAATTTTCCATCACTGAAAGTACCTGCTCCTCCATAACCTGCTAAAATGGCACAAGGATTACAATTCTGGCAAGGGATTCCTCTTTTGTTCATCGGACAAACACGATTCTTTACAAAAGCTCCTTTATCCAGTAATAAAACCTTTAATTTAGGATTTTTAGTAATGAGTTCGTAGGCACTAAATAAACCAGCAGGTCCTGCTCATACAATGACAACATCATATTTCATAAAAATCACCATCCAATAGTATCATAACATAGAAAAACGTCAAGGGGAAAACCTTTTTTTCTCTCTTTAAACAAAGATATGATAAAATGAAGATGGTGATACTATGACACGAGAAGAAATCAATGAAGAAAAACAAAAAGAAATCTTTGAAGATGAAAAAAAAGAAAAAATCAAAAAGATTATGAAAATCTTCGTAAAAACAGTTGTTATTATAACCATTTTAGGAACCCTATTCTTTACTTATACAACGTATATATCAACCGTCAAAATTCAAGTAAGAGAATATAGAATTACAGATTCCAAAATACCAGAAAGTTTTGATGGATTAAAAATCATTCATTTTAGTGATCTCCATTATGGAAGTACTATGTTTGAAGAAAACTTAAAAGATATTAAAAAAATCATTAATGAAAGAAATCCTGATGTCATTGTCTTCACAGGAGATTTAATTGATACCAATTATGAGATAACAGAAAAACAAAAAGAAGTTCTTGCAAAACGATTAAAAGAACTAGATGCTTCTCTTGGAAAATATGCCATTCTAGGAGATGAAGACAGTGAAGAAATTATTACAATTCTAAACCAAAGTGATTTTACCATTTTAAAAAATGAATATGAGTTGATTTATCAAGAAAAGAATGAACCAATCTTACTCGTTGGGTTAGAAAGTGAAGAAGCCAAGAAACAAGACTTAGAAAGTGGATATAGTTACTTTAAACAAGAAACTTATAATAGTAATATTTATACGATTACCCTAGTACATGAACCAGACTCTATTCTCAATATATCAGAGAATTATCCAACAGACATCGTTCTAGCAGGACATTCTCATAATGGATATATTCGAATTCCATTTTTGAATATTCCATTAGAAAGAAAACCAGGAGCAAAAAAATACCCCAATGAATATTATGAAATACAAAATACAAAACTATATGTATCGAGTGGTTTAGGAACCAATAATCAGACAGGAATTCGTCTATTCTGTAGACCAACGATTAATTTCTATCGTTTTTCTACCAAATAAAAAAGAAATGTGTTAAAATAAGAGAAAAAAAGAAAAGGAGATTTTTTATGGCAGATGAAAAGAAATTTGTAGAGAAAATTACACCAAGAGAGGAAGACTTTGCAGCTTGGTATACCGATGTAGTAAAAGAAGCAAAGTTATGTGATTATTCCAATGTAAAAGGATGTTTAAATTATTTGCCGAATGGATATGCCATCTGGGAAAATATACAACAAGATCTAGATAGAAGATTCAAAGAAACAGGAGTAGAAAATGTATATCTACCAGTACTTATTCCAGAAAGTCTTCTTCAAAAAGAAAAAGATCATATTGAAGGATTTGCACCAGAAGTTGCATGGGTAACACAAGGAGGAGGAGAAGACTTAGAAGAAAAGTTCTGTATTCGCCCTACTTCAGAAACCCTATTCTGTGACCATTGGCAAAAAGTAGTAAAGTCTTATAGAGATCTTCCATTAATTTGGAATCAATGGTGTTCTGTATTAAGATGGGAAAAGACAACGAGACCATTCTTACGTTCAAGAGAATTCTTATGGCAAGAAGGTCATACCCTACATGCAACAGCAGAAGAAGCAGAAGAAAGAACAAAAATGATGTTTCAAGTTTATCAAGACTTTGTACAAGATGATCTAGCAATCCCACTAGTCAGTGGAAAGAAAACAGAGTCAGAGAAATTTGCAGGAGCAGAAGATACCTATACCATTGAAGCCTTAATGCATGATGGAAAGGCTCTTCAATCTGGTACTTCTCACTTCTTTGGAAATTCTTTCCCAGATTCTTTTGATATTAAATATTTAGATAAAGAAAATAAATTGCATAGTGCTTATGAAACTTCTTGGGGATTATCTACGAGAATCATCGGTGCCATTATTATGGTACATGGAGATGATTCCGGATTAGTACTTCCACCAAGAATTGCTCCTACACAAACGATGATTATTCCAATTGCCCAACATAAAGAAGGAGTTCTAGAAAAGGCAAATGAACTATATGAAAGATTAAAAAAGAAAAATATCCGTGTCAAATTAGATGATACCGATAAAACACCAGGATACAAATTCGCAGAACAAGAAATGTTGGGAATTCCTACTCGTGTAGAAATTGGTCCAAAAGATATTGAAAATAATCAAGCAGTGATTGTGAGAAGAGACACACGTGAAAAAGTAGTTGTTTCCTTAGATGAATTAGAAGAAAAACTAGAAGAATTATTAGAGATTATTCAAAAAGATCTATTCAAAAAAGCAAAAGAATTCTTAGATGCCCATATCTTTGAAGCAACCACATTAGAAGAAATGCAAAAAATTGCAAAAGAAGAAATTGGATTTATTAAAGCAGATTGGTGTGGAGATGCAGTATGTGAAGAAAACATCAAAGCAGAAACAGATGGTTTTGGATCTCGCTGTATTGCAGAAGAAAAACCAACAGGAAACTGTGTATACTGCGGAAAACCAGCAACCCATAAAGTATATTGGGGAAAATCTTATTAAACAAAAAAAGTCGTGAATACGACTTTTTTATTTGAATAAGTTTTTATGAATCGTTTTATAAATAGAAGGAATATCTTGCTTATATTTCTTTTCTAATTCCGATACAGATCCATGTTCAATAAATTGATCCGGATAAGCAAAGAATTCTCCTTGTACTTCACATAAATGATATTGTAAGATGAGTTCTTTGATAGCAGAACATAATCCTCCTACAATCGTACCATCTTCAATCACAACAAACTTCTTGGTCTTTTGAATACTCTTTAGAATCGTCTTCTCATCTAATGGTTTTAAAAAACGACAATTAATAATTTCACAAGAAATAGAATCATGTTTTAATTTTTCAGAAAGAGAAACTCCCTTCCAAACACTATTCCCAATCGTAATAATACTCAAGTCTTTTCCTTTTTGAATGACATCTGCTTTTCCGAGTTCGATTGGAGAAGCTTTAAAAGAAATAGGATTCTCCCCTCCTCTAGGATAACGAATGACAATCGGTCCTTTATAAGCAAGGGCAAACTCCATCATCTTTCGTAATTCTTCAAAATCACGAGGAGCCATAATGACTAAATTAGGAATTAATCGGAAGAAAGATAAATCAAACATTCCTTGATGAGTCGCCCCATCATTTCCGACAACACCTGCCCGATCAACACACATCACAACATGCAAATTCTGTAGACAGATATCGTGAATCACTTGATCGTATCCTCTTTGATAGAAAGAAGAATAAATGGATACAAAAGGGATCATTCCTTCTCTCGCAAGTCCTGCTGCAAATGTTAAAGCATGTTGTTCTGCAATTCCCACATCGAAGAAACGATCTGGATATACTTCTGAAAAATGCGTTAATCCGGTTCCATCCTTCATAGCAGCTGTAATCGCTACAATCTTTTTGTGATGTTTTGCTAAAGAAACTAACGTATCTCCAAAGACTTTGGAATAATCGTCTCCTTTAAACTTCACAGCTTTTCCTGTATTTAAATCAAATTGACTGACTCCATGAAATTGATCCGGATTTTCTTCTGCAAACTTATATCCTTTTCCTTTTTTCGTAATAACATGAATTAAAGTAGGTCCTTCCAAATCCTTTGCCTTGGAAAGTAAATCTTCTAAATCTCCAATATTATGACCATCGACAGGTCCTAAATAACGAAAACCAATTTCTTCAAAATACATTCCAGGTAGGATTAGTTGTTTAATACTACTCTTCATTTTAGAGACAAAACGAACCATGTATGTTCCAACTAACGGAATATGATTGACAATATTTCTACCTGCTTTATTGGATTTTGTATAATTCTTTCGAATACGAAGTTTCGTTAATAATTGATTCATTCCACCAATATTTTTGGAAATACTCATCTCATTATCATTTAAAATGACAATGATATTCGTACCAGCAGTCCCCGCATGATTCAAAGCTTCCATGGCCATACCACCCGTTAAAGCTCCATCTCCAATAACCGCAATCACATGATGATTCTTATGATGAATATCTCTCGCACAAGCCATTCCCATTGCGGCAGAAATAGAAGTACTACTATGACCTGTATTAAAAGCATCGGTAGGAGACTCAGATACTTTTGGAAAACCAGAAATTCCCCCAAAGGTACGAAGAGTTTTTAACTCTTCTTTTCTTCCTGTTAAAATCTTATGGACATAACATTGGTGTCCTACATCCCAAATAATTTTATCTTTATTGACATCAAAAACACTTTCTAATGCAATCGTCAATTCGACAATCCCTAAGTTAGAAGCAAGATGTCCTCCATTTTTAGAGACAACCTCTAACAAATAATCTCGAATTTCCGTCGATAATTCTTTTTTCTCAGAAAGAGATAATTTTTGAACATCATTTGTTTTATGAATTTTTTCCAACTGCATGTCGCATCCCTCTTTTCGAATGAGACTTACTATATTATATCATTTTTCAACAAAAAAGAAAGTTTTTTATCCACAAAAAAAGAATGACTAATTCACGCCTTTAGTCATTCTCTTTTCGATCATACTCTATTTCTACTGTGCGTGGATTCATGATTCCTTTCTTTGAATTTAAAATAGAAAAGCATATGACCATCTAAGAAAAAGAAAGGAAGACGTGAATAGCCTCTCTTACCTTAGACAAAATTATTATAACATAAACAAAAAAACAGCAAAAGCTGTTTTTCAATCCAAATGGTTGGGAAGACGGGATTTGAACCCGCAACCCCTTGGTCCCAAACCAAGTGCTCTACCAAGTTGAGCCACTTCCCAATAACTGGCGCGCTCGGAGGGATTCGAACCCCCGACCTTTTGGTTCGTAGCCAAACACTCT
>JAGCSA010000058.1 GCA_017964405.1 Bacilli bacterium | reverse complement strand
CACTCTTGGAACGATTCTTTTTAATTCCTTCTGCTATTTTTACGATATTTTGATAGACCTCTTCATTTAGTTCTTCACTATCTTCCCATTCAATATCATTGGTTCCTATTTGAATAAAGACTTTTGTTGGATTATACTTGTAGACTCTTTCTTCCATATTATTTAGAATGTCCGTTGTTTTATTTCCAACAATTCCACTATTGACGATTGGAAAATCACTAAAGATTTTATCGGTAGGATACCAATCAAAGATAGAGTCTCCTACTAATACAATATTTTCATTTTGATAAATATTGTTTGTTTTATCTTGTATTTCTCCTAAACTAAGAGCTGTACTTTTTACCGTAACAAGTCCTATTACTAGTCCTAAAAAGATGATTCCTAATATCGCACATTTCTTCACTATTTTATTCTCCTATCTTGTTTTGTTTTTCGATGATTTTGATATGCACATAAACCAATATATGCATTTACCATGAATAACGGAATAAAGTTTACTAAGTATCTAGACCTTGTTTCCCATATCAGTAAGAATAAGAATATACCAAAAGTTGCTATGAAACATAGTAAACTAAATTCTTGTTGTTCTTTTGACAAATTCTTTCGATAATAGATTCCACATACCATGAATCCTAGTAAAAGAATCCATTCTGCATTGGATATGCTCCAGTAGAGAATATCTTCATTTCCACTAGATGCTACCCATTTGGTTACATTTGGATTTTTAGGTTCTCTTCTTAACTTTTCATAACCAAAGAAGGTTCCATCTGTCCAGGTATAGGCAATTTTTCGATTATAGAAAGACCCTATTTCTTTTTGATCAATCATTTCCAATATACGAGTTCTCATTCTCTTTTGAACAAGTTTTATCTTCTCTTCTTCTCCTACCAATTCATTAATCTCTTGAAAACGTTCTTCTGAATATTCTCCGTTTTTTTCTAATCCAATTCCAATGAAATGAATCGTTGGCATTCTATATAGAGATAGAGAATCTTGATCAAAGAAATGACTAATAAAAGCTCTTTGCCCCAATAATGGAAGAATAGACATTCCTATTACTAAGGGAACAAATAATAATTGATTGATTTGTTTAGGGTTCTGTAAAAAGGTGAAGATAATCACTGCCATTAATAAAATCAAAGTCGTTGGCTTCATCATTGCCCCTATTCCTATCATCAATCCTGATATCATTATATAACTAATTTTTTGTTTTAGGAAGAAGTATTTGTAAAAATAATACAAAGGAATGATGATAAATGGTAATGTAAGGGTATCTGTATAGAAAATTGGAATATAAAAGAGGATTGGCGAAAAGAATAGACAAAGAATCATATAGGCTTTACTATTCTTTGGATTGATACATTTGATTAATTGATAGGTATAGAATAGGCTTACATCGATCATGGCAATATTAACAAAGATTCCTAATTCAATCCAGTTACTTCTAAGTCCTAATGTATAAGCAATTTTATAAATGATATCTAAGAATACAGATGTCATAATATTATTATCGCAAACGTATAAATAAGCAGATCCAAAAATAGGATGAGAGGATTTGGCAAACTCAATGGCAATTCGATATAACTGTCCAAAATCCCAAGATGGTTCTACCATAAATAGATAAGCTATTCCTATTTGAAAAGCCATGTAGATCAAAAGGAGAATTCGATTGATTCCTTTATGACTGAATAGTTTCTTTTGATTCTTGTTCAAGAGTACATAGATTCCTATTAATACCATGCCACTAAATAATGTAAATCCATAGTTTAATTGAATAAAATGATAAGGATTGATCCAAAAGTTTAGAATGATTCCTATCAGTAGAATGAATACAATTCCTAGAAATAGTTTTACTAAGAAGTGAGATATCTCTTCTCTTCTCTTTTGGAACCATTCTTTTAAAAACATCCAGATAAAAGCAAATAAGAAAGAACAGATGGCTACTCCTATCCATAAGAATACAATCATTCCAAAATCTTCTTTCAAAGATCCATTTGCTATCCTTTCTAGGAAATGTCTTTCCAATAGAGATAAGAATAATACATGAATTAAGTATACATAAAAACTTTTCTCTGATAATACTTTTACCCAAGCAGGATTCTTTTTTGTATGATTTTTTACCCATAAGAATATGAGTGACGTTGGATACACCACGAAGATCGAAAGAGAATTCATAAAGACATCATTGATTTCTCCTCTACTTACCAATACCGTTGCGATTGGCATACAAAGAATGGATAGGATTGCTAGTAGAATCATCTTCTTGGAAACTTTAAACTGATATTTATCTAGATAATATCCTAAGAAACAATAATTGGTATACCCTATTAAATTCGGTAATGTGAAATCACTTAGAATCGGATATCCAAATACGGCAGAGACTGCATTCACTCCGATAAAGAGATTTCCTAGTAAAAAAATTAATCTTATGATTCTTCTTAATTCTACTTTGGATAATACTATGACAAATTTCTTTAAAAAAGGAATAAAGAAGTATATTAAAATCATACTTGGTAAAAACCATAGATGATATTCTGTTTGAGAAGAAGTTACTTCTCTTACCAATTCTAATACACTGAATCCTGCATGATTTGTGATTATATGATAACCATAATAAATACCTGAGAAAAAGACATATGCGATTATTAATTTAAAAACTCTTTTTCGAAAGAATTCAAAATACGTTTTTTCATCCTCTTTTTGGAACATTAGAATTCCCGTTAACATAAAGAAGACTGGTACTCCAAATCTAGTAAAGGAATCCAGAAAAGTCATCCAAAAATAGTTCATTGTACTTACTGGAAAATACTTAAAACGAAAAAGAGAGATCGCATGCAAAAGAATGATACTACTAATTGCCAATAATCTTAATTTGTCTAAGTATTCAATTCTTTTTTTCATAGGCCTCTCCTTATCTGTTAATGATACATTTTACAATAAATCTTTGTGAACCATTTATTCTTTTCAATGGTTCTTTTCATAACTCCTCTTCCCTTATAATATTTATTCTTTTTATAATCTGGAACTTCTTTTTTTAAATAATCAAATGCTTGATCAATAAATTCCATCCCTACTTGTTTATCTTTTTGTACTCTTTGTTGAATTGTATAATTTGTAATCATACGAACGGTTAATTGATTCATTTTTTCTTGTAATTCTGGAATATTCTTTGTTTGTTTTCTCATTAAATCAATAATTTTTAAGATATCAAAACATCTTCTATCTCTTACCGTTGTTTCACTATTACCATGAATCACATAATAATTTAGACATTCATCTATTTTACCAATTTTTTTGGCTTTGACAAGTGTTTCTATTACAAAAGGTGCATCTTCATATTTTAGGTTCTCTACAAATTTGATTTTATTTTCTTCTAATAAACTTCTTTTATAAATTTTTGCCCAAGGACATAAGTACTCTGTTAGAATATCAGGATTTTCTTTTAGAGATGCATTTTCAAAATGAGGAGTATGAATCTCTTCTATATTTCCATTTTCCCATTCTTTATAGAAATCACAGATCACTACATCTAAATCATCATTCTCTATTTTTTGATAGAGTCTTTCACAAGCAGTCTTTTCTAAGTAATCATCACTATCTAAAAATAAGATATATTTAGCAGTTGCTTTTGTTAGACCAAAGTTTCTTGTTTTTCCAATTCCTTGATTTTTATTTTTAAAATATTTAATTCTTTTATCTTGGTAACTTTTAATAATTTCTTCTGTAGAATCTTGGGAGGAATAAAATTTTATATTTTGACATTCATTCAAATTCTCAATTAATATTCCATCGAAAATATATCCAAAAATATTATTTTCTATTCT
>JAGCSA010000057.1 GCA_017964405.1 Bacilli bacterium | reverse complement strand
TTCTTTTAAAATTTCTTTAGTTATACCTTTAATTTTTATATCCATTTGAAGTGCACATATACCATTCTTTGTTCCAGCTACTTTAAAGTCCATGTCACCCAAGTGATCTTCCATACCTTGAATGTCTGTTAAAATTGTATAATCATCTTCATGCGTAATTAATCCCATTGCGATTCCAGCAACTGGTGCTTTAATTGGAACACCGGCAGCCATTAAAGACATACATCCTGCACAAATACTTGCTTGAGAACTTGATCCATTTGACTCTAGAATTTCTGATACAACTCTGATGGTATATGGGAATTCTTCTTCAGATGGAATTACTTGTGCTAGTGCTTTTTCTCCTAAAGCTCCATGTCCAATTTCACGTCTACCAGGAGATCCATATCTTCCTGTTTCTCCTACAGAGAATTGAGGGAAGTTATAGTGTAACATAAATCTCTTTTGATCTTCTAATCCTAAACCATCAATAATTTGATGTTCATTTAAAGCTCCTAGGGTTGTTACAGATAGAGCTTGTGTTTCTCCACGAGTGAATAAAGCAGATCCATGCGTTCTTGGTAATAGATCAATATCGGTAGATAATGGTCTAATTTCATCCATCTTTCTACCATCTGCTCTTTTTCCTTCTTTTACAACGATACTTCTGAATAGTTCATATTCAATATCAGATACAACCATTTGCACTTTTACTAATAATTCTTTTAACTCTTCTTCTTTCATAGAGTCTTCATTTTCTTGTGTAAATAGTTCATTCATTTCTTCTTTAATGGCATCGATTGCTGCATACTTCTCTAATTTATCTTTAATTCTTAAAGCTTTATCCATCTTCTTTGTTACTAATTCAGAAATTCTTTCAACTAATTCAGGTTCTGGAGTTAGAGTTTCATATTCCATCTTCTCTTCTCCAATATCCTCAATAATTTCTTCTTGGAAAGCGATTAATTCTTTAATGGCTTCATGTCCAAACATTAGAGCTTCTAACATAACATCTTCTGATACTTGTTTTGCACTTGACTCTACCATGTTGATTGCTTCTTTTGTTCCTGCTACTGTTAACTCTAATTCAGATACTTCACATTCATCTGGGGTTGGGTTAATAATAAACTCTCCGTTTACTCTCCCTACTTTTACACCAGCAATTGGCCCATTAAATGGTATCTTAGAAATTGATACTGCTAAGGAAGAAGCTAACATGGCTGTTAATTCAGGGGAACAATCTTGATCTACTGATAAAACAGTTGAAATGATTTGTACTTCATTTTTAAATCCTTCTGGGAATAATGGACGCATTGGTCTATCAATCATTCTGGCAGCTAGTGTTGCTGCTTCACTTGGTCTACCTTCTCTTTTAATAAATCCACCTGGGATTTTACCAACAGAATATAATTTTTCTTGATAATTAACTGTTAGTGGGAAGAAATCTGATAATAGATTTACGGTTTTTGATACAACAGCTGCTGTTAAAATAACGGTATCATTATAACGAACTAATACTGCTCCATCTGCTTGTTTTGCTAATTCTCCGTGTTCTACTACAATTTTTCTTCCATGGAAATTTAATTCATATACTTTTTTCTTCATACATACCTCTTTTCTTTGAAAAAAAATAGACACTAAAAAATGTGTCTACTTTCTTATACCTAATTTTTTAATTACTTCACGATAACTTGGAAGATCTCTCTTTGCTAAGTATTGTAACATATTTCTACGTTGTCCTACTTTCTTTAATAATCCTCTACGAGAATGATAATCGTGAGTATGTGTCTTTAAGTGTTCTGTTAAGTCATCGATTTCTTTTGATAGAATTGCGATTTGTACTTCTGCAGAACCTGTATCATTTTCATTCTTTGCGAATTCTTTAATGATCTTTGCTTTTTCTTCTTTTGTTAAAGCCATCATTCACACTTCCTTTCTTTTTCATTCACCAAAACTTAGTATAAAGTCGGAAATTCTTTAAACCAAGAATCGGTAAGTACTTGTATTATACTATTTGTTTTTGGAAAAAGCAGGTTATTTTGTGTGATGAACTTCTTCTTTTGGAACCTCAGGAGTTCCATAGAACATAGATAGATAACGAATATAGTCTTCATCTGTTTCATCTGGTCTTCTATCTCTTTGTTTTAATATTTTTTTAGAATTCAATCTTTCTTGCACTTCTGGTTTAATGATTCGATTATAAAAATCTCTTAAATAACGAACATAGTCTTCATCTGTTTCATAGACTCCTCTTTCTCTTGGTCTCTTTCTTTCAGATGCTAATTTTACATCATAATAGTCTGTTGCAATTTCTTCATGATGGAAAATACTATCATAATAACCTTCTAGGTAAGCTACATAATGATCATCTGACTCATGTGGTTTTCTTACACGTGGTTTTCTATAATCGGTTCCTGGAATATACTCTCTTTCTTCCTGTACTTCTTTTTTGATTGGTTCTTCTGGAACTTCTTTTTTCTCTGGCTCTTTTCCAAATTGAATACTTACATATCTTATTTTATAAGGAGCATATGCATTATCACAATTATTAATAATATTAATAGCTTGTGCTGTATCAATTTCATATACTACCATACTAGATAAAAATACTTTTAATCTTGGATTTGTAATATGAAAACGTTTTAATACATCTTCTGTTACAAAGGCTCTTCCTGAATCATCTATATCTCTAAAGATTTGAATTTCTTCTAATTCATTATTTTCTGTACCTTCTTTTTCATCTTCTAATTCATTTTCAAAGTCAAATCCTTGATATTGAATGGTATAAGGAGCAAAGGTATTATTAGAATGATCAATAATGTAAATCGCAACTGTTGGAGAAATTTCATAGATTTCTGTTCCATCATCTAATTCTATTTTATATGCTGGAATTGTGATATGGAATTTTTCTAATACTTCTTTTGTTACAAAGGTTCTTCCTAAATCATCAATATCTCTATAAATCGTAATGATTTCTTGAGGTTCTTTTTCTGTTTCTTCTTCTACAATTTCAAATGATTCTAAATTTTTCTTTTCTTCCATAGGAATCATCTCCTCCTACCTTCTATAAAATATTTTAACATAAAAGAAGATTGTTTTTCTACTACTTTCTTTGTTTCTATTGTAAAGTTACCATCTTCTTTTGGGGATAAGACTTTCTTTCAAAGCATTTTTATGGTATTTTAGAATTGGTGAGGATTATGAAAGATATCATGAATCGTATCCAAATGGTTTGTAGAGGAATGCTTGTATTCTTCTTATTTTACTATTCTTATATTTTTCAGTATATTCCTGTATTATTATTTCACTTAACGAAAAGTATGCTTTCCAATAATCTGAGAATGGCTGTTTTATTATCGACTTTCTCTGATTTATTTATTTTACTTCTGTTACTTTTGATTTATTGGAAAGATTTAGTCAAAGAATTTAAAACATTTATCAAACCTATTTTAGAAAATATTAATACTGGTTTTATTTGTTGGGGAATTGGATTATTTATTATGTTTGCTTCAAATGGAATTCTTGTTTCTATCTTTCATTCAGAAGGAGCAAATAATGAAGTATTAGTAAGAGAGATGGTAGCTGCTTATCCTCTTATGATGGGTCTTAATGTATGTTTACTAGCTCCTTTTATTGAAGAGATTGTCTTTCGAAAAACTTTGAAAGATATCTTTCATCATCGTTCTTTCTATGTAATGGCTTCTTTCCTAGCATTTGGACTTGCTCATGTAGCATCGATGGCTACTTCTCTTGTCGATTGGCTTTATATTATTCCTTATGGAGCTTTAGGAGGAGTATTTGCTTATGCCGATCATAAGACCGATACTATCTTTACATCCATTTTATTTCATATGATTCATAATACACTTGTATTCTGTTTATTATTAATTTTGTAGAAAGGAGATCTTTATGAACATTGTCAGTAGTTGTACAGACTATGCAATGGTTGGGGTCTTATCCGTTGTCAGACGGATTCTCAGTCTATTCCAAATCATTGCTCCTATTTTATGTATCATTAGTTTAGCAATTACTTTTATTCATTTGATGCGAGATCCTGATAATAAGAAATTACTGAAAAAGATACGAAATTCGATTATTTCGTTATTTGTTGTTTTCTTTATACCGACGATTGTCAATGCAACATTCTCGATTTTAGATGATTCTACTCCCATTAGTTCTTGCTGGCAGTTAGCAAATTATACCTACTCTGCTGGAACTTATGTACCTGTGGATGATCGTGAAAGAACTTCTTTCTTGGATGATCCTGGTAGTTATGCATCTGGTAGTAATCAAAAGAAGGGAATTAAAGAATTGGTTTATTATAATCAACATTCTTATGCAGATGTTGCTTTATGTGGAGGAAGTAATAATGTTTCGAATGCTGGATGTGGAATTGCTTCTTTTGCGATGATTGCTAGTACGTATGTCAATCCTGCTTATGAACCTAGAATGGTTGCTGGATGGTTCTGTCAATTTAAACGACGTCTAACCGATGGTGGTTTAAATGAAGATGCCGTATCGGCTATGGATACGCTTGCTTATTTTGGATTAAAAGGAGAAGTATTATATGATAAAACCGATCAATCGGGATTAAACTATGGTACCTCTTATAATTCTAAAGAAGGAAATGCGATTCTACAATCAGTCAACGCTGGAAAATCTGTTATGTTTGGAATGCCTGGTCACTGGGGTGTTGCAGGTCCACATGAAAGTTGTAATAATACACAAGTTTATCTTTATAATCCGGCACGACCTACTTCGAATGGATGTTATACACCGGAAGAATTATTTAGTTATACTTACAATTATGGAAATCGCTGCTATAATACTGGTTGGTGTGGCTGGGATGTTGCGATTGCCCTATATACTTAATCGAAAGGAGGCTCTCTATGAAAAAAATACTTTTCTTACTGTTGGGAATCATCTTTATAACGGGTTGTACTACAAAAGAACAAACCTATAATGTCAATACAATTTACTATGATTTAAATATCACTAATTATTACCAAGAAAATATTGTTTTTACTCTTCCTAGTAATGCTTATGAAATCGCAACTCAAAACATGGAAGAAGAATATGATTCTATGGAGTATATCTTACTATTGGATAATTTCTCTAGACCCATTCAAAATAACTTATATACGTTGTATGGAAAAAGAGTATTCCAATTAGATGATGCGATTGAAGTTGATTTAAAATTTGATTATTTGGAAAAAGACTTTGTTCATTCCAATTATATGAATACTTGTTTTGAAAATCATGAGATACGAGATGAAGAAGATTACTTAGAGATTTCTTTAAGTGGTCAATTCTATTGTCTACAAGATAAAAGTATTACGATTCATGTTACTTCTGATTATGCAGCAGAAGAAACGAATGGAGAGTCTATCGATGGATCCTTTGAATGGGTCATTGATTCTATGAATCAAGAGGATGTCAATATTTACTATAAAGTGTATCGTCCCAAGAGTGCGATGGCTACTGCTTATGGAACATTATCTACTAAGACTATTGATTCAGATACGTTAGCGATTTATGAATTTTTAATTATTGTTGTTATATTGGTTCTTGGATTTGTCTTTTATAAATCTTTATATCAAAGACAAGAACGTCCAAGAAGAAAAAGAAGAAGAAAAATAAAAAAGAGGTAGTTATCTACCTCTTTTAATTTGTTTATCAATATAGGCAATTGGAAGGCAAAGACAAGCTTCGATTCCAATCGTAATAAAGTATTTTGTCCAATAACCATCTAATATGACTAGATTTAAATATAATAACGTATAAATCATATAGAAGATTACAATGGAGAATAAATACGTTAAAAAGATTAAACTATAAGGACTTCTTGTATTATTCAACAAGAATGTATAGATCGTTAAATTGACAAATTGACTGGCTACATATCCACAGAAGTCTCCTACTAAGGAAGAGAGTACTAATCCCCTTCCCATCGCAAAATACATGGTTACGATGAATCCTACAAAGATGACTCCGGATATCGCAATTCCTGCAATTGCTTTCTTATAATCATATTTTTTACAAATATAATTGGATAAGAAATAGATTCCTGGAATTAAGAATACATTATATCCAATATTACATCCTTGAAAAGAGAATGTATAATTCTTTACCGATTGGATTAGGATTGCTAAGGTTGTTAATAATAAGATGTAAATCCAACAATCATCATATTCTTCTACTAGTTGTTTTTTGGGCATGTAAAACACCTTCTTTTTATTCTTTTTCTTTGATTTCTCTAATTAATTGATCAATATGTTCTCCATAAGAAATGGAATTGTCATAGATAAATCTTAATTCTGGAGTATGTCTTACTTCTACTTTTTCTGCTAATTTGGTTCTGATAAAAGGAGAAGCTTTTTCCAATGCTTTTTTCGTAGACTCTTTTTTTTCTTCATCTAATACGGTGTAATAGATTTTTGCATAACTATAGTCTTTGGTTACTTCTACTCCTGTAATCGTAACAAATTTAATATCTTTGTCTTTAATCTCTTTCATTAAGATGGAACTAATGACTTCTTGATACGTATGATTTAATCTTTCAATCTTGATATTGGCCATTTGGATTCCCTCCCTTTGGCTTCCTTTTAATATATTGTTGTTCTAGAGGTGCCTTTGGAAATCTTCTTTTGTATTCAATATCTACATGTTGAATACTTCCAAATTGATGAGTATTGGTATCATATACTCTCTCTAAATGATAACCTTCTTCGGTCGGAGAAAAGATTGCAATGGATTCTTTTCCTTTACTGATTTGAATCACTTCTCCTTGATGTCTCATATATTCTACAATATTCATATGAAGAAGATTGTGTTCTTGAATACTTGTTTTAGCAGGAGATACAAATCGTACTGTTACGTTCATATATCCATCTTCTGCTACATATTCTAGAAGAGAATTATCATTTAATAATTCACTTTCTAATACTAATCTTTTTTGATCTTGTTTGATAGTTTCTTTCATATGGGTTGTCTATCTCTTGATTTCTACTAATTCGTAAACCTCAATGATATCTCCTTCTTTATAGTCTTGACAATTTTCTAGTGTCATACCACAATCCATATCCTTTTTAATTTCTTTTACTTGTTCTTTCTCATGTTGTAGAGAATTAACAGAACCATTGTATACAATGATATCATCACGAATGATACGAGCTTTTAGATTGTTTTTAACAACACCACTCGTTACATGACATCCTGCAATTAAACCAATCTTTGAGAATTTAAAGATTTGTCTAATTTCTGCTGTACCAATTACTTTTTCTTCAAACTCTGGTTCTAGCATTCCTTTCATGGCATTTTCCATGTCTTCTACTACTTTGTAAATAATATCGTATGTCTTAATATCAATTCCGTATTGTTTTGCTGTATCCATGGTAGAGGCATTCCCTCTTACATTGAATCCAATGATAATAGCATGAGAAGCACTGGCAAGAACAACATCACTTTCGGTAATCGCTCCTACTCCTCCACGAATCACAGATACTTTAACTCCTTCGACATCAATCTTTTCTAGAGCATTTTTAACAGCTTCTAGAGAACCATTTACATCTGCTTTTAAGACAACATTAATTTCTTTTTGACCTTCTTTGATTCTTCCAAATAAGTCTTCTAATGTCATTCCACTAAAGTTGGTATCTGCTTCTTTACTTCTTAAGCTTCTTGCATGAGCAATGTCTTTTGCTTGCTTTTCTGACTCAAATGCCATGAATTTATCACCGGCACTTGGAATTTCTGAGATACCCGTTACTTCTACTGGAATAGATGGTTTTGCTTCTACAATATTGTTTCCTTTATCATCTTTTAAAGTTCTTACTTTTCCATAGTAATTTCCAATAACAATTGGGTCTCCTAAACGAAGTGTTCCATTTTGAATTAATAAAGTTGCAACAGATCCTACTTTAGAATCTTTTTTCGATTCAATAACGGTTCCAGATGCATAACGATTTGGATTTGCTTTATATTCTTGCATTTCTGCTACTAATAAGATGTTTTCTAGTAATTCATCAATTCCTTGACCTGTCTTAGCAGAGATCTTATTGACAATAATATCTCCACCCCATTCTTCTGGTGTTAGACCATTTTCTACTAAAGCTGTCATAATTCTTTCAGGATTTGCTTCTGGTTTATCAATTTTATTAATGGCAACAATGATTGGTACTCCAGCTGCTTTCGCGTGATCAATTGCTTCCACTGTTTGTGGCATGATTCCATCATCTGCTGCCACAATGATAATAACAATATCAGTGATTTGAGCACCACGTGCTCTCATTTCTGTAAAAGCTGCATGTCCTGGTGTATCAATAAAGGTAATTAATTTCCCATTACATCTAACAGAATATGCTCCAATCGCTTGGGTAATTCCTCCTGCTTCTCCTGCAACTACATCTGTATTACGAATCGCATCTAGTAACGTCGTTTTTCCATGGTCAACATGACCCATAATCGTTACTACTGGAGGTCTTTCCTCTAAATCTTCTGCTTTATCTTCGATTTCATAATTTTCAAAATTCGAAATATCAGCTGTTTCTTCTTTCTTTAATACTTTGTCATATTCGGATGCAATGACTTCAGCAGAATCATAATCAACGGATTGATTAATTCCTGCCATAACTCCTAATCCCATTAATTTTTTGACGATATCCACGGGCTTTGCTTCTAATACTTCTGCTAATTCTGTTACCGTCATTCCATTTTTATAAAGAATTACATTTTCATCTTTCGGAGCTTCATTGCTTTGTAATTTTTCTCTATGTTTATAGATTTTCTTTCTTTCTTTTAAGAAATCCTTTTTGGTATTTTCTTGTTTTCCTGCATTTTTTGGTTTTACTTTCGTAAAAGAAGTCGTCTCTAAATCAATCTTGGTATCATATGCTAATTCTTCTGCTTTATCTTCTACTTCTTCTTCTAATCGTTTTTCTTCTATATCTTCTATGTCTCCTTCGACATAGTCTTCTGCATCTTGTAGTTCATTATCTAATAAGGTGATACTAATATCATCTAATAGTGAATTTTCATCTTGATAGGCAATTCCTACTTTATCACATAATGCTTTAATCTCTTCTACTGTCTTTCCGACATCTAATGCATAATCTTCTAAAGTCATCATATAATTCCACCTCACTTTTCTATACTATTTTTTATATCTTCATAGACACTTTCCTCTATTTCGCATTCTAATCTTTTTTCTAATGCTTTTGTCTTACGAGCTTGTTCTAAAACCGACAAGTCTTTTTTAATATAAGCTCCTCTACCATTTAGTTTTCCTGTTTCATCTACTTTGATATCTCCTTCTGGAGTTCTTACAATTCTTAATAATTCTTGTTTTGGTAGAGATTCTTTTGTAACAACACAAGTTCTTAAGGGTATTTTTTTTACTTTCATAGGAGCCTCCTATCTAAAGTTAATGCCTGCTTCTCTTGCTTGTTCTGTTGTTTTAATATCAATTTTCTTAAATTTCGTAAGACGAGTTGCTAAACGAGCATTTTGTCCTTTTTTACCAATGGCTAATGAGAAATTATCTCCATCTGCAATCACCATTGCTTCTAATTTCTTTGGATCGGTAATGGCTACTGTTAAGTTCTTTGCTGGAGATAATGCATTTTCAATGAATACAGCAGGATCTGCATCATATTTAACAACATCTAATTTTTCTCCATGTAATTCATTAATAATTCTAGCAATTCTAGAACCTTTTTCTCCAATACAAGCTCCAATTGGATCTACATTTGGATTTTCTGAGTAAACAGCTACTTTACTTCTATTTCCTGGATCTCTTGCAACACTATAGATCATAACGGTTCCATCATTAATTTCTGGAATCTCAAGCTCAAATAATCTTTTTACAAATCCATAGTGAGATCTACTTAATAGAATTAATAGACTCTTTCCATTATTATCCACTTTTGATACATATACTTTAATTTGAGATCCCATTTCAATTTTTTCTCCTGGGATACAATCTTTCTTTGGAAGAATTCCATTCGTTCTTCCTAAATCAATAAAGTAATTGTCTGTATCTTCTAGAGCAACCGTTCCGACTAACAATTCATCTTGTTTATCTCCATACTCTTCCATGATACTGTTTCTTTCTGCTTCTCTGATCTTTTGTGTTACTACTTGTTTTGCTGTAGAAGTTGCAACACGTCCAAAGTCTTTTGGAGTAACTTCTGTATCAATCGTATCTCCAATCTCTAATGTCTTATCAATCTTCTTAGCATCTTTCAATTTAATTTCTGTTTCTGGATTGATGAATGAGATTTGTTCTTGTTCTTCCTCTTCTTCTTTTTCTTCTGTCTCTTCTCCTTCAACAGGTTCTTCTTCTACTACATCTGGTTTTGTATCTAGATCTTCATCTTCTGCATATTTTTCAAATAAATCATCTTCATATTCTTCTTTTGTCATCTTATCATCTGGTACAACTGTTAAGAATGAATATACTTTGATTTCTCCTGTTTCACGATCAAATAATACTTTTACATTTGTTTTTGAATTAAAATTCTTTTTATAGGCAGAAGTTAATGCTAACTCCATGGCACTATATACGATTTCTGGATCAATATCTTTTTCTTTTACGATATTGTCTAATGCTGCTTTAAATTCTTTTCCGTTCATTTTTTCCTACTTATCTCCCTTCTCTTTGGAATAAATGTCTAATTCATCAATATCTTTTAATAAACTATCATTTTCATCCATAATCTTGTTTATAATTCTAGAGGCTTCTGTTATCTTGTTTAAATCAATTACTTCTTCACTATCTAGTACGATATTAAAGATTTTCTTTCCTTCCTCTGTCGATGTAAATGCATCCTCTACAAATACATTTAAATCTTGAATTGATTCATTTAATAACTCTGCTATTTTCTTCTTCATGAGTCACCTCCTAGTAAACAATAAGAGTGGGTAATTTCTTTCCCACTCCTTTCTGTTTGTATTATAACACAATTTTATGATTTTACAAATGTTTTTTAAGGAATTATTCTACTTTGTTCTGTTTTTAATTCCTCAACTTCTTGTTTTGTATGAAATCTAGGTACTAGTATAGTATTTGAGATTGGATAATACTGCCCATCTTGATAGAAAATTGCAATTGGATTTAATTGATATAGTGTCTCTAAATCTGTCTCATATGCTCTTGCAATTTCTTTTAAAGAGAAATCATTCATCTTCACACTTTCTGTATAGTATTCTAGATCTTCACGATTAATGGTATAAGGAATTGTCATCTTACGACCATAATAGATTTTATCACTATCATACCCATTGATTCGTTTTAACTCTTCAATTGAAGAATTAGAGTTATAAGCAAGAAGTGCTAAAGTGTCTCCTTTTTCGATTGTATAATTTCTTGTTAAAACCAGTCTTGGATCTTCTGAAGGAATTTCTTCTGGTACTTCTTGTGTAGGTTCTTCTACTACTATATGGGTAATTGGTCTAACAATAGGAGCTTCTTCTTTTTTAGAACAAGATCCTACAGAGAATAAAACTCCTGCTGCTACAGCAGCTGCTAGTAATCTTCTATTTCGAATAACATATTTTGTTACATTATCTTTGTTAATATACGTTAATCTTGATAATTGATATAAAGCTTCTAAGAAAACATGAACAGTTCCTTTTCCTGTATAAAATAAGATTTCTTTTGGAACAGATGTTACTTTATCAGCAAATTCTTCATCAAATGCTTGACTAATTCCTTGATGTCTTTTTTGAAAAGACATTTTTCTTTCCTCTATTTTTACTTCTCGATAAGCTTCTTTTACATTTTCCCAAAAAGATCGTTTGGCTGTTACTTTTCTTCTAGATACTGGTTCATTTTCTACTACTCTTTTGGGTGGATTCACATAAACAGGTCTTGTATTTTGTGTTTTATTTTCAACTCTTCTATCCATTCTTCTCTTTCTTGGTTGTTCTCTTTGGATAGGGATCGTTATTTCTTCCTTTTTTGGATGTTTGAGACTTTCCTCATATTCTTTTCTTAGTTTTGGATCTTTTAAGATATCATATGCTTCATTGACACTGGATAATTGAGCATATACTTCTCGTATTTCTTCTTTTGAATAGGTTTTTTCTGGATGAGATTCTGGTTTTAAAAAATTGATGATTTCACGATAATGAACATCCAAATCTTCTTCTGTAAAACCTGGTTTTAATCCTAATAATTCATAATAATTCACTGTCTTTTTATTCATACTTTTCACCTACTACCCCTCAAATAACTCATAAATTATATCATACAATTCTCTTCAAGTCAATTTTTCATTGGTTTTTCAAGCATTTTGTGTTATAATAGCGAACACGGAGGTGGGAGAGATGATAGGTGTTATTTTTCAAGAAACAGCTTATTTAACGAATCCTTCTTATCAAAGATCGATTGAATTCTTTGGAAGAAAAATGAAGAAAAAACAACAAATAGATTCCATTACTTATGAAGATACGATTCAAAAATATCATTTGTTTGTACAAGAGATTGCGAATTATCTATCTGAATTGGGTTATGATTCTTCTCTCGATCTTTCCCTAAAGCTTTCTTATTTAATTTCTAATGGATATCTTTCTTTTGATGAGATCTTTCATGATGATAGTCTTCCTTCTAAAGAAGAGATATCTTGTTGTCTAGGAGCTAGTATTGTAAAAGGATATGGTTGTTGTCGAAACTATGCGAAAATGCATCAAGATGTCTTTCAAGAATTAAAACGTTTTTCGAAACAATTATATTGCTATGAAGGAGTTTGTTTTGCGGTAGAAGGAGTAAATCATGCTGCGAATCATGTTATCAATTTAATTCCTTATGAGGATATTATCTATGGAATAGATCTTTATAATCGAAATCGTCTCTATCATTTTAGAAGTCCTTTATGGTTGGAAGAAGTATCTAAAAAACCAACCTTTCGAGTACGTTATAAACCTTACTATGAAGTGATTACAGGAGATTCTTCTTTTCATGATATTCTATCAAATATACATGAATATCAAGAATATGCTAATAAAGAGACAATTGATCCAACTTTTTATACGGAGTTAAAGAAAAAGATAATCTCTCAGATGATGGATCAATGGGATCAACATCATGCTTTTTATGAGAAAACAAAAACATTAAAAAAAGAGATTTATGAAGGAATGCCAAAATAAAAAGGAATTATATTCCTTTTTTTATTGGAAATTTTTCCATACTTTTAAGAAGTCATTTCCTTTTTCATAGATTCCTAGTATTTTTTCTTTTGTTTTGAATAATACTTTGTCTTCTATGTTCCATTGATTCTTAATCTTTTGACCATTATGAATCTTAAAAGCAAGATCTTCTTCTACTTCTACGATTGGGAAAGAAATAGAGTCTTCTATCGATTTGATTTTGCAATTTCCTTGTTCTATCTCTTCTAGTGTATAGGCATCTTCTATTGAAATATTTCCTTGTTTGGTTCGGGTTAGTGAAGTCATAATCGCTCCTACTCCTAGTGCTTCTCCTATTTCATGGATTAAACTTCTGATATAGCAACCTTTCGATACCTTTACTTGGATTCTCAAAGTATCTTTTGTTTTCTCTAATAATTCAATTTTATAAATTGTTACTTCTTTTTTCGGAAGTTCTACTTCCTTTTTTTCTCTTGCATATTCATAGAGTTTTTTTCCATTTACTTTAACAGCAGAATAGATGGGTACTTCTTGTAGATAGGTCTTTTGAAAAGAAGATAATACTTCTTCTATTGGTAAGCCTTCTGGTACTTCTTTTTCTTCTAGTACTTTCCCTTCTTGGTCATAAGTATCTGTTGTGATTCCTAGTTTAATATCTGCAATATATTCTTTATCATAAGCTGTTAATAATTCTGCTATTTTGGTTGCTTGTCCCAAGCAGACTACTAATACTCCTTCTGCCATTGGATCTAATGTCCCTGTATGTCCTACTTTCTTTATCCCAAGAATTCTACTCACTTTTTCTACTACATCATGAGAAGTCATTCCTGTTTCTTTCTTTATAACGATTACTCCATTTAAACTTTCTTGATTCATCGTATCACCGTCTTCATTATACCATAAAAAAACACGTATGAAGATACGTGTTATTTGATCTTAATCCATTCTTTCATTTGTAATACATAGAAACCGAATCCAATACAGATGGCAATAAAACTAATGAATCCTCCTAAATAAGGAATCATTTTGATAATATAAAGGATGAATAAAGATACGGTTAATAATAAGAAATTATTCTTGATTTTATCTTTTAAGAACCATTTTCCTAGATAGAATGATGTTGGAATAAAAGATAAATAAGCGAATATTGAATAGATTGCGATTACAATGAACCCTAATGGAATTCCAATTAATGTTAACATCATAATGAAAGCTGCTACTGGAATGACAATTAATCCTACAAATCCAATTCCAAACATTTTTAAACAATGAATTGGTGTTTTTTCTGCTTTTCCTACTTTATCGAAGTCTTTCTTACGAACCCATAATAAGATGAATGCAATTAATAATAAAGATACATAAGAAATAATCGTTGGAATGATTACAGAATCTAATATATTTAATTTTTTACCATAATCGCTTCCCTTATAAGTTTTGGTATTCGCAATATTTGCTTTTTTTGAAATATCTACTTTTGCTTCTTTTGGATATTTTAATGTTCCTCCAATGACCGCTTTTTCTCCAATTTGAAGAGAATCACTGGCAACATAGACATCTCCTTTAATTTCAGAATTAATGATGACTACATCTCCTGCTAAATATGCATTTCTAGTAATGGGAGATTCTACTCGAATCGTAGATCCGGATGCATAAAAATCTCTTACAGCTGATTCTTTAATCTGAATGGAATTTCCTGCTACAAAAGCATCCTTTGTACCCATTCCTGAGATCGTAATATTATTACCTGCTACAAATAAATAATCTTGTGTATTGGAAACATTGACTGCATTTCCTGCAATGAAAGATGCTCCATCAACTCCTGCTTGTACATCGACCATATTTCCTGCAATAAAAGCAGTTGATCCGATTCTTTCATTTAATACAACACTTTCTCCTGCTACAAAATTCTCTAATTCTTCCTCTTCTTCTCCTTTTGCATTTACCATGGGAATCATACAAATTAATAATAAAATGATTCCCAATCCTATTTTCTTTTTCATATACTCCTCCTATTAATTTCATTATAAACCTTTATCCATAAAAAAAGAAGAGTCTTCTCTTCTTTTTATTTATTCATTATGAGTGACACATTTAGATCCAATCAAGCGTTCATAATTTCTTTGTTCTTCTATCTTAGTTTGGTTGGTTGCTTTATAAGAACCATTTTCTAGTACAAGATCTCCCGCTTCATAGAATACAATTACTTGTCCATTTTTAACATATTTGATAGAAGTAATTTCTTGACTATTATTAATTACTCCATCTAATTCTTCTCTATATTGTTGAGAACGACCAATTGTTTCTTCATATGATAAGTAGAAGTGAGGGATATTATTATTCTCAATATATACATCTAATTCGTAATATCCTCTTCCGTAATTCTTGTATAATGTATATCCATTGCTGTCATATTCAAATTCTGATTCATTAAAACAAGAATCATCGTTTCCTTTAAAGTATAATTCATCATTAACATAGATTCCATCTGGTAATGCATTCCAACATGCATATAAATCTGTTGCATCATAGTTAATATAAGCATTTTGTTTTAGCATACCATTTGATCCATAGTGACTACAATTTTGATTATCGTCAATTCCAATATATCTTTCATTTAGTTTAGTCATTAAGGCAGTGCTTGCAATACTTAGAATTTGTTCTTGATAATTTTGAATTTGATCGTATTTCTTACCATTTACTTCAATGGTTCCCCCATTTCCATGAATGGTTGCTAGTTTAATACCTCCATCTTCTGTCCAATGTAGGTAGATAACATCTCCATTATGTAACACTGAAGGTGCATCCATAGAAGTTCGTCTATATCCCAATCTGTAACTATATGCTATATTGTAATCAATAGCATCTCTTTGTTCTTGAGATAATGCATCTATCATTTCTTCTACATCGCAGCCTTCATAAGGAATTCTAATATACATAATGGTTGTTCCATCTGCAAAGTATCCACCATTGGCATCTACTTTTATGGCTGGATTTGCTGTTACATCTGGTGTTCCATATACATCTACGGTTACTCCTCTTAAAGCATTTCCCGCTCCATCTTTTACTTGAATAGGGAAACAAACTTTAGTCTTATCATTTGTTGCATGAACATGATAGATCGTTAATACTCCTACAATTACAATTGGTATTAACAATAAAGACTTTTTATTTTTTCTTGATACTAGGAAAGAAACTCCGGCAACTCCTATTACTCCTAATAGTACAATTAATGTTCTATTAGTACTTGGATTATTAAGACCTCTGTAATCTATAAAGCTTGCAGAAGTAACATTTGGATCTGTTAAATCAATTCTTAACTCTCTTTCATTGGTTGTATATCCATCTGGTACATGTTGTACTAATCTTAATTGTCCAACGTATGTTAAATCACATAAATAGATAAATCCATTCTCATCGGTAACTTCTGTATACAATAATCTTTCTTGGGGATTGATTGCTTCATTATAGTTTTCTGTTGCAATCTCCTCTCCATCTGGATACATCATAAAGTAAGTTACTCCTGTTTTTGGTAACGTTAATGGCACTTTGGCATTTGCTACTTGTATCCAGGCAAATCCTAATAATACGACTAATAATAATTTGAAAGTTTTCTTCATATACCTTTCCACCTTCCCATTATCATTATATTATCTGTCCAATACGGTGTCAATTGTAATATCAAGTTCCTGTATTATATATGTAAATTTTAAGTAAAGAAAAAGAAGGGGTATTCCCTTCTTTTTGATTTTATAACCCTTGAATTGCTGATGCTCTTGTTATACATTCATATTGATTCATTTCTTCTAAATAAGATTCTAGTATTTGTCTTTTCTCATCATTAGTAATGACAAAGGATGCTTCTGCGTCTTGATAATTTGTTATTTCTGATGAATTAATAGTTAAAATGGTTACTCCATTTCGAACGACTTCAATCTTATTGACAGCTTCTCGTGAATTGTCGGGAATTTCAGATTCAATTCCTTCTGGCATTATCATTCGTTTCTTTGGACTATTATTTCCATCTTTATCAGTATAAGAATTATAAATAGCACTAAAGCTGAATGGTAAATCTTGATAATATCCTGCATAGATACTTTTATTGTATGTATTGTTAATAAAGTAATAGTCTCCAGAATCTTTATGCAAGAAAGATTCAAAGAAACAGGTTTCTGGTTTTCCTAAGAAGACTGTATCATTGATGTAGATACCATCTGGTCTATTATTCCAACAATCATAATAAACATAGGTTTGGATAGATGGGCTACTAGAAACGGTTTCTGACATTTCATCTCCTAGTGTACTGCTCAAAATCGTAGTACCTGCAAAAGTCATAATATCTGGTAGTTCTACATAAGTATCATGGATTCCATAGTTATTGTAGGCAGAACATGCTGCATTATCATCAAATCCAATATAATAACTATCTCCTTTGATAAATCTAGGTGCATATTTTAGAATATCGCTTTCTTCATAGGAATAGACACTCGTTAATTGTTTTCCATAGAAGTCATAGGTTCCCCCATTTCCTCTAATTTCAAATACTCTTGCTGAATTATCTTCCATCCAATCTGCTGGTATTTCTGTTCCGTTTACTAATACATCTGGGAAGATATATCCATCTAAGTAATATCCTTCTCTTGTTGCATGCATCATATTATCATCAAAATAATCTGCATCTTCTACTGGCATCGTGTTCCAGAACTCATCTGCTGTTATAGAATTATATGGCAATCTCATATAAGCTATGGTTGTTCCATCAAAGAATCTTCCTCCTGCTGCTACAAATTTAACAGCTGGGTTTGCTTCTACATTCGTTGGTTTTGCATAGACATCTACTTGAACACTTCTTAAAGGGTTCCCTGAACCATCGTTAATTTGAATTGTAAAACAATCATTTGTTGCATTTGCTTTATTTACAAAGACTGTGATTGCTACTATTGGAATGATGAATAATACTTTTTTATTCTTTCTCGCAACTAATGTGATGGCAATCACACTCATGATTACTACTATAAATAAAAGAGTTCTTCCTGTATTCGGATTGCTTAGTCCTCGGTAATCAATAAAACTAATGTTATTGGTGTTGGATAAATCTAGTGAAATTTCTCTTTCGTTTGTTGTATATCCATCTGGTACATGTTGAACAACACGGATCGTTCCTTCTTTATTCCAGTCACACAATAAAACTTGTCCATTTTTATCAGTAGTTGCTGTATAGATCAATTGTTCTTTTGGATTCGTTGCTTCTTGATAACTTGTTGTAGCATCTTCTCTTCTATTTGGATATTGTAAGAAATAAGTTACTCCACTTTGAGGCAATTCTGCTGCCTTTACTACTGGTGCTATCATAAATATAGCTAATACGAATAATAAGATTTTTATTTTTTTCATAGAAACACTCCTCTACTCTTAATACTATTATACTAAATAAAAATGGAAAATACGGGGAATTCCTTTTGTTTTAGTGTCATTTTGTGTAAAGAAAAAAAGACAAATAATTGTCTTTTTATTTAAAATAATGTCAATTGATTGGAATCTGGTAGATCTTGTAAGATACCCATTTCTTTCATTTTATCAATTAATGTTTGAGAGATTTTGGCTCTTCTTTGTACGTCTTCTACACTTAAGAACTTTCCTTTTTCTCTTTCACTGACAATGTTTTTTGCAACGGTATCTCCTAATCCATCAATAGCATTAAATGGTGGATAAATCTCATTATCACTATTCACCATCCATACGGTAGCATCACTCTTATATAAATCAATTGGTAAGAATTTCATTCCTCTTGCAGTTGCTTCTAATGCTACTTTTAGGGATTCTGATTGACCATTTTCTTTATTGGTTGCTTCGTATCCTTTGGCTTCTATATCTTCTACTCTTGCTTTAATAGCATTGTATCCTTTGATCATCGCCTCTACATCTACATCGGTTGCTTTCGAAGATAACCAAGAAGCATAGAAGTAAACTGGCATATGAACTTTATACCAAGCAATTCTAAAAGCGGAAATGACGTAGGCTGCTGCATGGGCTTTTGGGAACATGTATTTGATCTTTTGACAAGAATTGATAAACCAATCTGGAATCTCTGCTTCTTGCATCGTTTTCACATGTTCTGCCCAGGTTTCTGGATCTTTACTTGCTTTTCCTTTACGGACAAACTCCATAATCTTAAATGCTTTGATTGGTTTTACTCCATGATACATGAGATATACCATAATATCATCACGACAGCCAATGGTTTCTTTAAAAGGAACAATATTATTCTTAATTAATTCTTGAGCATTTCCTAACCATACATCGGTTCCGTGTGATAGACCTGAAATCTTTACTAATTCAGCAAAAGTTGTTGGTTTGGTGTCTTCTACTAAGGAAATCGTAAATGGTGTTCCAAACTCTGGTATTCCTAGTGTTCCCGTTGGACACATAATCTGTTCATTGGTGACTCCTAATACTTTCGTAGAAGTAAAGATAGACATCGTATCTTTATCATCTAATGGAACTTTTAAGATATCGGTTCCTGATTGATTTTGAATGAGACGTAATTGAGTTGGATCCGAGTGACCCAAAATATCTAGTTTTAATAAACATTGATCGATTGAATGGTAATCAAAGTGGGTTGTTCTCCACTCTGCCGTATCATCTTCTGCAGGATACTGATAAGGGGTAAAGTCCGATACATCCATGTAATCTGGAATAACGACAATTCCTCCTGGATGTTGACCGGTTGTTCTTTTACAACCTGTACATCCAATTGCCAATCTTTCAATTTCTGCTGTTCTAACATCGGTAATTTCTTTATCTTCAAAATATCCTTTTACAAATCCAAAAGCTGTTTTATCGGCTACGGTACCAATCGTTCCTGCACGATAAACATTATCTTCTCCAAATAATACTTTGGTATAGGCATGAGCAGATGCTTGATTTAAATCCGAAAAGTTTAAATCAATATCTGGTACTTTATCGGCATTAAATCCTAGGAAGGTTGCGAATGGCATATCTTGTCCATCTTTCATCATTGGAATATGGCAATTCGGACATTCATGATCTGGTAGGTCAAACCCTGAAGAATAGGTTGCTCCTAATGCTTTTCCGTCGTCATCATCAAAGATCGATAACTTACACTTGTCACAACGATAGTGAGGAGCAAGTGGATTTACTTCTGTAATACCCATTAAAGTTGCGACAAAGCTTGATCCTACAGAACCACGAGATCCTACTAAGTATCCTTCATCATTCGAGTGTTTTACCAGTCTTTGAGCAATCAAATAGATTGGATCAAATCCTCCTCCAATGACTCCTCCTAGTGCTTTTTTCACTGCCTTTTCTAATCCTTTTTCATCTAGTTCTTCCTCAGAAGTTCTTTTTACATAGTCTGTTACTAAAGACTTAATATGATCAAATCCCTGTAGGATTTCTTCATGTAATTCTTTATGAACTATTTCTTCAAATTCATCTGCTTTTAATCCATCATTTTGATGTCTTTCTGTAATAATCTTATAGACAATATCTCCATATAATTCCGTAGCAATTCTCTCTTCAATCATATGAGGAAGAGGTTCTCCATACCATTCTTTTGCTTTGGTATAGACTAATTCTGTTACCACAACAGGACAATCCAAGTAACTTTCCCCATCATCCGATTTTACTCTTGGAGAGAATGGGATTCCTCCTGTATCAATGATGACTTCTACTATCTCACATAAGTCTGCTATTTTGTTTGTATTATCAATCACAATCTCATGAGCTAATTCTTCTCCTAAGAATTGGAAATCTTCTAGCATCTCATTGGTTGTTCTAAAATGATTCGATGGAATTTCTTTAATATCACTCTTTGCTAGAGGATGTCTTCCGCCTCCCGGTACTTTTTGATTGACAATAATCTCTCTATAGATCTTGTCTTCTGGATTGATATGATGAACATCTCCTGTTGCGACAATGATCTTTCCTGCTTCTTTGGTTACTCTGACAATCTTTTCAATATTTGCCATTACTTCGGCAGGAGATGTGAAATCACTTGTCTGAATCAAATGATTGTAACACTCTACTGGTTGTACTTCTACATAATCATAGAAACGAATAATATTCGATAATTCATCATCACTTTTTGATTTTGCTTGTTGGAAGACTTCTGATTCATAACAACCACTACCTACTAGTAATCCTTCTCTATGTTCTTCAATGACACTTCTTAGGATTCTAGGGGTTTTATATAAATAGGTAGTATTCGCTAAAGAGATTAGTTGGAATAAATTCTTTAATCCCTTTTTATTTTGTACTAATAAATTAATATGATGAGAACGTCCATATTTATGGATTTCTGATTTATCTACTAATTTGTCTAAATCAGACATTTTTTCTATATTACGATTCGATAACTTCTTTAACATCTTATGGAAGACTAAAGCTGTTCCTTCTGCATCATAATCTCCTCTATGGTGAGCAGTTTCATCCCATGGAACTTCATATCTTTTCACTAAAGCTGATAGAGAATGTCTTGCATAAGTATTGTCTAAGGTTCTTGATAATTCTAAGGTATCAATAACGGGGTTTGTAAAGGTCCCTAGATTGTATTTTTTATAAGCCATCTCTAAGAAAGAAACATCAAACTTAGCATTATGAGCAACCATAGGACAATCTCCAAACCACTCGATAAACTTCTTAACAGCTTCTTCTTCGTTTTCTTTTCCTTTTAACATTTCATCTGTAATATTTGTTAATTCTGTAATTTTAGGAGGAAGAGGTCTTCCTGGATTAATCAATTCATCATATCGTTCTAAGATCTCTCCATTTTTAATTTTAACAGCACCAATTTCAATAATGGAATCTGTTCCACCAGCATTAAAACCAGTCGTTTCAAAGTCAAATACGACAAACGTTTCCTCTAGCATGACTTGATCGCTTGGTCTTGTCACAATATCTACAGAGTCATCTATCATGGTTAATTCTGCTCCATAAATAGCTTTAAAAGGTGCTTCTTCCTCGTTTAAGTTCTTATTATGATCCGTTACAAAACTAAAGACATGAGGGAATCCTTGTACTCCATTATGATCCGTAATCGCAACAGCATTCATTCCAAACTTCATCGCAGTTTTTACAATATCTACTTCATCTGCTACGCCATCCATTTGACTCATTTTGGTATGACAATGAAGTTCTACTCTCTTTTCTTCTGATGTATCTTTTCTACTAGAATCTTTGGAATCTATTTTTAAAACATCTCTTGCATTAATGACTAATTCTTTGGAATACTTGTCATTAACAGATGCTCCTCTAATCTTATACCAATTTCCTTCTTTAAACTCTTTGGTTAATTTCTTATATTCGTCTGCATCTCTTACAAATATTTTGGAATAAATACTATCCGTATAATCTGTTAGTTTTAACGTAATAATCTTAAAATCTGTCTTAGGAGATTCAAAGAAATCTGTTCCAAAACATTTGGCTTCTATGACTACATTATTATCTTCTCCAATAATCGTTTTAATGGAAATTGGATCTTCTTTAATTCCTCTTCCAATAATATTGTTTTCTTCTACTGCTTCTTTTTTATAAGACTTTTGTGGAGAAGTTGTTTCTTTCTTTTCTTTTTTTGCTTCTTTCTTGGTATCAATATGATTGACTTCTTCTTCTAAAGCCTTTTGTACTTCTTCTAATACATTTTCTTCTTCTCTAATCTCAATTTCAATTTCTTTTGCATAACCCATCTTCTTATAAAACTGATTGATTTTAGAAAGAACTTTCGAAAGACTTTCTTTTTCACTTTTATTGGATACGACTAGTACTAGAGAATCCTCTTCTACTCTCATACAATCTTGATATAATTCTAGTACTTTTAATTCTTTCTTACATTGATTTAATAAGTAAGAATCATAATAGTTTTTATAAGATTCTAAATCAGGATTCTTGATTTCAAATACAAATTCAATACTCTTTGCATTGGCATCTAAATCCATCTTTTTGGACTCTAATTCTTCATAGATTTCTATTGGTAATAATTCCTCTTTTTCGATGATAATATTCCAACTTTGTGTTTTGGGATTTACTTTAATTTTCAAAATTTTGGCATCATTAAAATATTGGAAAGAATCTTCTCCAATATTTATTTTGTCTAATAATATTTTGATTTTCTCGTCCATAAATCCCCCTGCTTTCTCGTGTTTTATGATTTATTTTCTCTGATAATATATCTTTTATTACGAATACAGAAGTCAATAAACTCCTCTAGATTCATTTTCTTTAATTCTTTTTCATAAGCATATTTTTCAATATCAAATGAGATTTTATCTCTCATCATATAATTCTGGAATTCTTCTTTTGGAATTCCTAAATACATTAACCAATAGGGATAAATCCATCTCTTTAATGATAATAAATTAGGTCCTCCACTTAAATAACAACTTCTATTATTTAATTTCGTTGCATATTCATTTAAAACAGCTAATTCTACAATTGCTTTTTTAAAGTCTTTGTCTTTTTCTTCATAGACTTTAATATTATTCATAACAATATTCATAGCAATTTCATAAAGCATTAATAGTGGATTTCTACTATCAATTGGTTTTCCTAGTACCATACTTCCTTTTACAGGATGATCAATGACTCCTAATTCTTTATTCACTACAAAAAAAGTATATTCTGGAATATTCATTCTTACGACTTTATCTAATAAATAATTCGTTTCTTTTTTGTTTTTATCCCATAATTTCATAACTTCTAGTCGATACTTTTCTGCTTGTTTTTTAACTTTATCATAATATTTATTTTCTAAAACTACGTTATAGATTGTATCATCATTGGGTATAAAATTCTTATAGTCCTTCATAATGGCCATTTTATCTTTATAAGTTTGATTATACTCATTTTTATAGGTCTCCCATAGTTTTTCTTTTACTTTGGATAAGCTCTCTACAGGAGATGCTTGAAATAAAAGATTCCATATTAAAGCATAATCATTCACAATAAATTTTGTGTTCATTTTTGGTTCACCACTCTTAGTAATATCATACCAAAAAAAAAGAAAAAGTTGAACAACTTTCTCTTTTATTTTATCTTTAAATAAATAAAATAAACAGCAATCGCAATAATCGTTAAAATGAGGAATGTTATTAGTAATTTTACTGCTACTGGAAGACCTGCTTCTTTAAAATCATCTGCTAAATCCAAGTCTTTTGTCGATAAGTCCATACTCTTTGTATAGAAATCTTTATCCAGTGTCTTTTCTTCTGTTGGTTCATCCTCAACCTCATCTAGATTGATTTCTTCTTGTAGTTGTGTATTTCCTTCTTCTACTTCTTCTTCCTCTTCTGGTACTTCTAATTGTGCCGTATCTTCAATAATCGTCTGTGTCTCAATGATTTCTGGCTCTTTGGATTCTTCTTTTGCTTGTTCTTCTTGATCACCAATTTCATCAGCTGGATCTACTTTATCCATCATATTGGTTGCCATTAAGTCACTCAATAAATCTACTGTTTCTTCTTTGGATAATTCTCCTGCTAATGTCTTAGAGGCAATGGTATCCATTAAATCATGAATCTCTTCTTCTTGTGGAGTTTTCTTTCTATTTTTCTTTTCTTCTCTATATTTTGCAAGTTCTTCTAAATTAACTCCTGCTAAGATGTTATAACTCGTATATTTTAATTTTCTCTTTTCTTCTAAATCGTCTTTTTCATCTCTATTTTTTCTAGCTTCTTCTAATACACTGTTGATATCATAAATTCTTTTTTCTTTTTTGGGATATAAATAATTAAAATCATCTAGTTCTTTTTTTACTTTTGGTACATCTTCTACTCCGTTATACTTCTTTAATTGTTGGTAATGCTCTCTGGATGTATCATCTTCTTTTCCCCCTAATTCAAAGGCATTCGCATTCGCAACATCTGTGATATTAGTGTACTTGGTATTATTGATTAATTCTTGGTATAAATCTCGATTCTTCTCCATACGATTGACTCTTTGAGAATCCTCTTTATATCGGTCCATTCGTCTCATAAGACTCACCCTCTTATTATCAGTTTATCACAATTACTAGTAAAACAAAAGATGAATTGTTTTTCCTTTACAGTTCCTTTGAAAAAGGTCTTTACGTTCTTTTTCTTTTTCTGTATAATTAATCATGAAAGGAAGGTACTATATGAAATTAACAGTAAATAAAGAAGCTTGCGTAGGATGTGGAGCTTGTACTGGTGTTGCTGAAGATTTATTCGAAGTTACAGATGAACAAGTATCTGTATGCAAAGTAGAAGAAATCCCAGAAGATAAAATGCAACAAGCACAAGATGCTTTAGATGTATGTCCTACTGGAGCAATTGTTGAGGTAGAAGAAAAATAAAAAAGGAATTATATTCCTTTTTTTATTTTTTTAAACTATAAACAGATGCTACTTCCTTAGGTGTTAATTTTCGATATTCTCCTGATTTTAATCCTTCCGCATTAAAAATGCCAAATCTTTGTCTTGTTAGTTTTTCTACTTTCATCCCAACTGATTCAAACATTCTTTTTACTTGATGATTCTTTCCTTCATGAATAATAATTTCTACATAACAAGTATTTGCTTCTGCATTTACTTTTTTTAGTTTTACGCGAGAAGGTACTACTTTAACATGGTCTAATAGAACTCCTGCTTTTAATTTATTGATTTGATCTCCTTTGATAATTCCTTCTAATTTTGCCAAATACACTTTATCTACTTTACTCTTTGGTTGTGTTAAGATATTAGCAAATTCTCCATCATTCGTTAGTAATAAAACTCCTGTTGTATCATAATCTAATCTTCCTACTGGATAGATTCTAGCATTCGTTGGAATTAACTCTGTTACAATCTTTCTATTTTTATCATCATCGGTTGTTGTAATAACTCCTCTTGGTTTATTGATTAGATAGTACTCTTTCTCTTCTTTTGTTAAAACTGTATTTTCTACTTCAATGATATCTTTTTCAGATACTTTTGTTCCTAATTCTGTTATTACTTTTCCATTTACTTTTACTTTTCCCTCTACGATTAATGCTTCTGCTTTTCTTCTAGAAGTATAACCTGATTCTGCTATTACTTTTTGTAGTCTTTCCATATTATCCCTCTTTTAAAAATAATTTTATTTTTTCTAGAAATCAAAATAGCAATTGAATTCTCCATCTGTTGCAATCGAGCAACCTCCTACTGTATCACCATATCCAACAGCACCAACCATTCCCAAATTAGTTATGTCTACCGTTAAATTATCTTTACCACAAATAAAGGTCTTGAAATTATCATATCCATCTTCATTGCAATTTTCTGCTCCAAAGATACTTAGTAATAATTCTTTGTTTGGTTCATAATAAATACTATCATAATTGTATCCATTATAGGATTCATTATACGTTGCCCCCATTGGTGTTAAATAGTACAGATTATTTTGATATACGAATCCCAATTTAGCTTCTTCAAATTTATTATCATTAATAAACGTCCTAATAAAGAAAGGTCTTTTACTTTTCACCATTACTTCCTGATAGGTAAGGTGTCCTTCTATGTCATAATCTGGCAAGGAGTCTCCAACTTTAAATGGCAAGACATTGTATAAAAATTCATATCCATTAATTTCTTCTCCTGTTCCATCTGCTTGTTCATAAGGAATATCCATAGACAAAGATAATGGAGTTGGAGAACTTGGTAAATAAGATGGATCAATATCATTTCTGTATTTGATTTCAACCATATAGGTTATTCTTTCATGGGATCTTAATAATTGATTTTCGTGAACAGGTAATCCATTCATATACTTAATCGTATATTTTAAATAAACTGGTAAATTGGAAATATCTAATCCATTTATTGTTTGGGTAATACTACTAATCATGGCATCGATGGATCCATCATTTACAGCATCCACTTTGAACCAGAAACGATCTCCTGGTTCATTTAACGTAATCTGGTAGGTAATTTGAGATGGTTTACTAGGATTGATTGTTGGTTCTTGAATGACAATTTCTTCGTTTCCATAGAATTGAAGATTATTCCATTAGACATTCCATGTATTACTATCGATATCCGTTGTTCCCTCAATATTAAGAGTAGTTGTGATAAGGGCATATCCTAAACCAAGAGTTAATACTAATAAAAGAAATCCCATGAATAAAGTTTTTTTCCTAGCTCTTCTCATATACTCACAATCCTATAATAAAATTATATCTAGTTTTCAATTAATTGTCTACGAAAATAAAAAAGAAGAGTTTTCTCTTCTTTTTTGTTATGACATTAATCCAGGATTGCATGAGAAAGATATTCTACCCACTGAGCAAGAATATGGAGTATATCCGTTAATCATAACGCTTGATGATGCTCCACGGTATTTATTCAATTCAACACGATATTTTTCTTGATACATATAACAGTTGTATTGCTCATCTGTTGTACCTTCTCCATAGTGATTACAATTACTCTCTCCAAAGATACTTTCTAATAATTCTTTTTGTTCCTCAAACTTATCTGGGTCTGGATATAAATAATATACATTCCCATTCTTTACAAATCCTAATTCTGCTCCTTGAATTCTATTCTTTTTTACATGATATCTTATAAAAGATTGCATATTCTCAAATGCATTTAAAGCATCATTATAATTATTAAATCTTACAGGGCCAGAGACAAATACTTTATCTCTTTTATAGAAACTTTCTAGACTTGTAATCGTATAAGCAGTATACTCTTCTGTTGATGTTTCATCTGACTGGACGTAATCTACTCCAAAAGAAAGAGTAATAGAAGATGCTTCACTTGGAAGATCCGATGCATTCACGCTACTGTCATATTCTATCCACACTAAGTATGTTTCGGTTTGTCCACTTTCTAATAAATGGTATTCTCCAATTCTTCCAGAATCACTATAGGATATTGCATAATAAATATAAGGAGGAAGTAACTCAGTACTGTAATTTGACTCCACTCCATTCGTCATATAATGAATTGTATCGATCATGGCATCGATTGATCCGTCATTGATGGCATCTACTGTAAATGCAAAATAATCTCCTGGCTTTGATAAATGTGCACTATAAGTAACAGTTGTTTGATTGGCATCAATCGTTGGAGTTGTTGCTTCTACAGATCCATCTAATACTTGTACATTATCCCAATATACATGCCAAGTATTCGCATCTACATCCGTTGTTCCTTCGATATTTAGGGTTGTCGTTAAAAAAGCATATCCTAAACCTAAACTTAGTACTAGTAAAAGAAAACCTAATATCATGGATTTATTCTTTTTCATATCTAATCACCAATCTTATTTTTATTATATCATAGAGAAAACTGTATTTTGGGAAATTATTCAATCGAATACACTATTTTGACAGTTTTGCAATCGGATTGCTTTACCAATAATAAAAAAGACTGATTTCAGTCTTATTTAATTTCATCAATATATTTTTTTAATTGCTTCGATTCAGAACCTAAAATGATCTTTAATTGATTATCAATTTCTACAATTCCTTTAGCTCCTAATTTCTGAATACCCTCTTTATTCGCTTTTGTTACATCTTTTAAGGTTACTTTAAAACGACTCATATTGGTTTCAGTAGAAATAATATTTTCTTTTCCACCCAATAGTTCTACTAATTTATTGAAGTCTAATCCTGCATCTTTCCTAGTAGCTTTAATGACTGCGAATAAAATGATAATTAATACAACTGCAATTACAATATACTCTACATAATTCATAGTATCACCAAAATCATTATACCTTACTTTCTCTTAAAAAGAAAGTTTTTCTTTCTAACTGGTTAATTGATTCACTTTCTTAATAAAGTCTTTGCTTTTTACATATAAACCTGTGAATCTATCATAGTAATCATCTAAGAATGCATTAATCTCTTTTGTTACTTCTAAGCTTACATCTAGTTTTGTAACACTAGCAATATCTACATAATAATACATTCGAATCATCTTAATGGTTTTTTCACTTACCAATGGTTCATTCTGATAACAGTCTTTACAAATATATCCTCCTTGTTCCGAAGATAATGTTACAATCTGTTTCGTAGATCCACATTCACAGCAAGAATCTACATTAGGAGCTACTCCTAAATAATCTAATAGTTTTAATTCAAAAATGTTGGTTAATGGTAAAGGAGGAATTCCTTCTTCTAATTTGATTAATACATTTTTTAATAAATTAAAGATTTCTTCACTCGCTGTTTGTTTGGATACTTGATAAGCTAAATCTAATAAAAAAGAAGCATATGATATTTTTTCTAAGTCCATCATTGTCTTGGAAAAAGAGTTTTTTATATCGACTCCTATTAGGGTAGATAGTCCATTTTCTTTATAGTAAACATGAAGAGTTCCATAGATTAGCTTTCTACTCACTCCTCTTAATTTACTTTTCATGTTTCTACATCCTTTGGACATGACTCCTATGAGACCATGTTTCTCTGTTAAAACATTTAATATTTTACTAGATTCACTATAATTGGTCTCACTTAGAATAATTCCTTCAAAGCTTTCTATTTTCAAATCATCACTTCTTATTCATCTTCGTCTTTTAATCCTAATTCTACAAAGTATTTTTCTTGGTCTCTCCAATTTTTTAATGTTTTAACATAGGTCTCTAAGAATACTTTTTTTCCTAAGAATTCTTCCATATCTTGTCTTGCTCTTGTACCAATTTCTTTTAACATGGATCCTTGTTTTCCAATAATAATCTTTTTGATATTATCTCGATCCACTACAATTAATACTTGTACATGTACTATTTTTTCATCTTCTTCATAGTTTTCTGTATAACAAGTTACTGTATGAGGGATTTCATCATGCGTTAATTCTAATACTTTTTCTCTTACAAATTCTGCCATGATAAATCTTGTTGTTACATTCGTTAATTCTTCTTCTGAATAGATTCGATCCATTTCTGGTAGATCTTTTTTAATACATTTGATTAAGTCCTCTACATTATCTTTTTTCTTAGCAGAAATAGGAATTATTTCTTGGAAGTGATACTCTTTTTGTAAATCATCTATTTCTTTTAGAAGAGACTCTTTATTCTTTACTAAATCAATTTTATTTAGTAATAGATAAACAGGAATATCTCTTTCTTTTAATCTTTCTAAGATAAATCTATCTCCTTTTCCAAATCCTTTGGAAATATCTACTAAAAATAAAATGATGTCTACTCCTTCTGTATGATTGTAGGCTTTTTTATTTAATAGAGTTCCTAACTTATCATTTGGTTTATGAATACCAGGAGTATCTACAAAGATAATTTGAGAATCATCGTCATTATAAATTCCTTCAATAACATTTCTTGTTGTTCCAGAAACATTGGAGGTAATCGCTAGTTTCATTCCCAAAATGGTATTTAATAAAGTGCTTTTTCCAACATTCGGTCTTCCTACAATACTGACAAATCCGCATTTCATTTTAAATCATCCTCTCCGAATGGATGGGGACATAATTCTTCCACTGTGTATTCTTCTACTTCTCCGTCAGTGTTATAACATTTTACTACTCCATCTTTATCAAACAATTCTGAAATCATTTGACGGCAGACAAAACAAGGAGTACTTACTTCACCGTTCGTAATAATATCAATTTCTTTAAACTCTCCCTCTTTAACTCCTGCTGTAATGGCATTAAATATTGCTACTCTTTCTGCACAAGAACCAGCTCTTGTTGTTGCATCTTCTACATTCACACCGAAATATTCTTTTCCATCTTTGGTGATTACACATGCAGCAACAGGGAAATGTGTTATAGGGGTATAGCTGTTTTTTTGTAATTCTTTTAATTTTTCTATCATAGATATCCTCCAATAAAATCAATGATTTTTGGTATAAAAATAATGAGACCAATTAAAGCAGAAATAATAGCCATCATTAATACTCCAGCAGAAGCTGTATCTTTTGCAGCTTTTGCTAGGGGACGTATTTCTGGAGATGCTAAATCTACTGTATATTCAATTGCTGTATTAATAAATTCTGCCATTAAGACTAAACCAATTAATACTAAACATACCAACCATTCCATATAGCTAATTCTTAAAAAGAATCCAAATACGATAACTAAGATAGCAATAAAGGTATGTATCTTTAAGTTTTGTTCTCCCTTATAGGATTGAATAATACCTTGCCATGCATATTTGAAACTATTCGCTAATCTTTTTTGATCGATTCCTAATTTCTTTTTTACTTTTACTCTAACTTTCTCTTCTGATTCCATAGGCTTCTAATACCTCCTCTTGTTTTGTAAACATCACTTTTTCTTCTTCTTCAGTTGCGTGATCATACCCTAACAAGTGATAAAAACCATGAACGGCTAAAAAGGATAATTCTCTTAATAGAGAATGTCCATATTCTTTTGCTTGTTCTTTTGCTTTGTCAATGGAGATATAAATGTCTCCTAGAATTCTTTCATCTCCTGGTACTACAATGGTATCTTCATCTTCTAAAGCAAAAGTAATGACATCTGTTTCTCGATCGATATTTCGATACGTTTTATTTAATTCATGAATATAATCATTATCTACAATGATGACATTGAAGGAAGTATTTTTTAACTGTTCTTTCTCCATCGCACTATATAATACTTTCTCTACTGTTTCCAATTCTTGAATCTCTTCTTTTACTTGTACAAATATTTCAATTTTATTATCCATTATTCCTCCTAAATTAATAACATGAATAATCCAATTAGAGCTAAAATAGCTCCACTATTTAATACCCATTCATTGTGGAATACTTTTGGATATTTGTTTCCAATTCTATTTAAGATATGGAAAATAAAGAATCCAATCAGTCCTCCCAATAAATTTAATAATATATCGTCTACATCAAATACTCTTCCAATTAACATTTGTACTACTTCTACTGCAATCGATGCAATAAAGGTAAGAAGTAATGGAAGAAGTGGTTTTTCTGCTTTTAAATAATAACTGATAAAGAATCCAAATGGTAAGAACATAATCATATTTCCTACTACATTCTTCCAGAAAAGACGACTTGTAATATTATATCTTAATATTTCTCGAAAAGGAATAAAATTATTACTTGACCATGTTACATCGTCTTGAAATGTTACTACTTGGAAGAGACATAAAATATAAATGGCGAAACATAACATTAATAATTCTTTATAAATAACAACTTTTTGTCCTTCTTTTAATAAATAAGTTAAACGAGTAGATACCATGATCACTACGGAAATAATTAACATAGGCCATGTGAAATTCACAACACCTTGAATGGTATCTGTTAATGGTCCTAACATAGTATCCCTCCTCTTCTTCTTATAGAAGACCTCTATTATTATTTTACTATTTTTTTATATCTTTTTCAAAGGTTTCTTCTTGTAAAACAAAAAAGGATGCTTTTTCATCCTTTTTCTTATTGTAATTTTTCTCTGATCATAGAAGAGACTTCTTTCATATCAGCTTTTCCTTTTAATCTTGCTTGTGCTTCACCCATTACTTTACCCATATCATTTGGTCCTGTTGGTTGTACTTCAGCAAAGATTTCATCAATGATTTTTACAACTTCTTCTTGTGATAATTGTTCTGGTAAATAAGCAAGCAACACTTGAATTTCAGCTTCTGTTTTATCAATTAAATCTTTTCTGTTTCCTTTTTCAAATTCTACGATAGATTCTTTACGCATTTTGATTTGTTTACTAACAACATCTGTTAATAAATCATCATTAATTTCTTTTTTATGATCAATCTCTTCTTGCTTTAAAGCAGCTTTTACCATACGAATTACCATCAAGCGATCTTTATCTTGACTTTTCATTGCTTCTATCATGTCTTTTTCTAATTTTTCTACGATAATCTCATCTCCTGTTCTTATTATAACAAAAAATAGTATTCTTTGCGAATACTATTTTAATAATCTTTACTTCTATTTGCACGATCTCTTTTTCTAGAATTTTTAATTCCTTCTTTTTTTGCTGCTCTTCTCTTAACCCCTGGTTTATCGTAAGCTTCTCTTTTTTTCCATTCAGAAGGGACCCCGTCTCTTGCCACTTTTTGTTTAAATTTTCTTAACGCTTGATCAAGATTATTGCCTCTAACAGTTACTTTAGTAGCCACTTTTTTCCCTCCCTTCGCTTTAACTAAAATGAATTAT
>JAGCSA010000056.1 GCA_017964405.1 Bacilli bacterium | reverse complement strand
TAATACATCTTTAATGGATAATGCTACCGTTACCTTTAGTGGTACTTCTGGTGAGTCAGACAAGTATACGCTTGAAAGAGAAGAGTGGGTAAACTATTACTACAATGGAGAAGGATATCAAGCTAGCTATTCTACAAGTGATCCTACTGCAAATGCTGACTATCAAGCACAAGGCATGTACTTTGATACACCAACAGAAGGTGCTACTTATGATTACTACGTTCTCCTAAAATTAGCAGATGGTTATTCCTTACCAGAAGAGTTAACAGCTTATGTAAACGGAAATACGTATGATGCTTATTCTATTGATTATGATGAAGAAGAAAATACATACTATGTAGATATCTATCTAACAGTACAAGGACAATGTGGTTCTGCAGAATTTGTAGATTCCTTAGCAGTTGAAAATGCAATTTTAGATGCTTATCTTGGACAAGCACCTTTATATGGAGCAAGTGTTGCAACCGATCATTTCACATCATTTGGAGAAGTATGGTATGGATACCGTTATGTAGAGTATGAAGATGGAAGTTACGATTATTATTCTGCTGCTAATGCATCTAATGCTGCATTACTATTCGATTATGAGACATTCTCACAATTTGAATCTGGTATTGGATATCAATATTTTATCATCATAAAAGCAGATCAAGGATATCGTTTAACTCCTGTAATGATTGATGGAGAAGAAACCTATAATGTAACGATTAATGGACAATCTGTAGATTCCCTTGGTGGATATATTGGAGCAGATTATCTATTTGAAGATGGAGTATATTATTATTGGGTTGGATTACCAGAAGTAGAAGCGACAGAAGCTGCTACTTATGAAGTAACAGAAAATCCAGATCCAGTTATGGAATTAGAAGAATTAGATGACACGACAATCGGAGTAGATGGAGATTTCTCTACATTCGATAATGCTTATGTAGATGGAAACTTAGTAGAAAAAGAAAACTACACAGTAGATACTACAAACAATGCCATTACATTCATCAAATCATTCCTACAAACATTAGCACAAGGTGTTCATAATGTTGCTCTTCACTTTACAGATGGTCATATGGCTTATACAACATTAACAATCAATGGACCAGAAGAAGAAACAACAACGAATAATGCTGCACAACAAGTATCCTATGAAGAGGAAGAAGAAGAGCCAACAACTGGAACAATAGAGGAAGATAAAACAGAGAAGAAGGAAGACAAGAAAGACGATACAAAAGAGAAAAAAGATGAAAAAGAAAAAGAGAAGAGTAATATTGGATTAATCATTTTCTTAATCATTTTAATCTTAATTGCGATCGCAATTCCAATTACTGTATACAGAAAGAAACAAGATTAATTGTTTCTTTTTTTTATGTCAATTGAAAGTAAAATCAAAAGAAATAGAAAGAATTATGAAAAAAGCATGCTATACTATTAATGTAAAAATAGAGAGAATCAGAAAGGAATCAATGAAAAGGATATAGCATTATTATTCGTTTTAGCAGCTCTTCCTGTCATCATCATTTTAACGGTTGTCTACATTAGAGACAGAAATAAAGAGCCTATGTCATTACTAATCAAATTATTCTTTGCAGGATTTGGATCTTGTATTTTAGTATTGGTTATTTCTGGTATTTTAGAATTGTTCCTTCCATTTATGAAGGGAAGTCTTGCCAATAAATCGTTTATAGAAACACTTCTCTATGCTTTTGTTGGAGTAGCACTAGTAGAAGAATTTAGTAAATGGTTTATGACTTATACGATTGGATATCATCATAGAGAATTTGATGAATTATATGATGGAATTGTCTATGCAATCTTTGTATCGTTAGGATTTGCATTTATTGAAAATATTTTATATGTTATACAGACAGCTAGTATTAATACAGCATTATTAAGAGCAATCTCTGCTGTACCAAGCCATGCTTGTGATGCCATTTTTATGGGATACTATTTGAGTATGGCAAAGCAGTATTCTCTAAAAGGAAATAAAGATGCAGAACAAAAAAATGTATTCTACAGTGTTTTAATACCTGCCATTCTTCATGGAATCTATGATTTCTGTTTAATGTCAGGATATATGATCTTAGTAGCAGTCTTCCTAGTATTTGTCATTTTCTTATATATTTTATCGTTAAAGAAATTAAAAGCACTTTCTAAAAACAATAAAAAAATTAAGTTTAAAAACAAATTTTGCCAGGTCTGTGGAAAAGCAGTAACAGGAGAATTCTGTTCAAGGTGTGGAACCAGACAAGTATAGCAACTTGTCTTTTTTTTTACTCTAAGATATAATGAAGAAGGAGATGAAAGCATGAAAGTTCTTTTATATACAGAAGGAGAAAAGCTCTTTGCGAAAAGTGGCCTGGGAAAAGCAATTAAACATCAAATGAGAGCTTTAGAATCAGAACAGATTGAATATACAACTTCCCTTCAGGATGACTATGACATTGTACATATTAACTTTTATGGACCTAATTCCTTTGCTTTAGCAAAAATTGCGAAGAAAAAAGGAAAGAAAGTCGTATACCATGCCCATTCGACAGAAGAAGACTTTAAGAATGGTTTTATTTTCTGTAAACAAATATCTCCTGCCTTTAAGAAATGGTTAATTAAATGCTATAGTTTAGGAGATGTGGTAATTACACCAACTCCTTATGCAAAGAAATTATTAGAAGGATATGGAATCCCTAATAAGATTTATGCCATTTCCAATGGAATTGAATTAGATAAATTTAGGGAAGATAAACAAGCAAGAGAATCTTTTCGAAAAAGATATCACTACAAAAAAGAGGACAAGATCATTATTGGTATTGGGTTATATATTGAAAGAAAAGGCATTGTAGACTTTGTAGAATTAGCAAAACGTCTACCAGAGTATCAATTTATCTGGTTTGGATATAGTCCTCTATCAGCAGCAGGAAAAGACGTAAGAGATGCTGTCAATACAGAATTAGATAATTTGGTATTTGCAGGATATGTAGAACAAGAAATTATTATAGAAGCTATGAATGGATGTGACATCTATTTATTCCCAACGTATGAAGAAACAGAAGGAATTCCGATTATAGAAGCCTGTGCTTGTAAGACAACTGCGATTATTCGAGATATTCCTATCTTTGAAGATTGGTTAGAAGATGGAGTCAACGTATATAAAGCAAAGACACTGAATGAATTTGAAGATAAAATTAAAAAAGTAATGACAGGAGAACTTCCTCCTTTAGGAGAAGCTGCCTATCAAGTAGCAGTAGATAGAGATATTCGAAAGATTGGAAAACAACTAAGAGCTGTCTATGAAGAAGTATTAAAAAAATAGAACTTATCGATAATGATAAGTTCTGTTTTTTTCTACAGAAATATTCAGTAAGATTCCTACCATCAACATATAGGATAGTAAACTACTTCCTCCATAGGATACAAACGGTAAAGTGATTCCGGTAATCGGAAGTAATCCAACCGTCATTCCAATATTTTGAATTTGCTGGAACAAGAGCATTCCGAGGATTCCCGATAAGATATATTTATCCGTATCCATAATTTTTCTCTTAGATAAAAATACAATTTGAAGATCAAAGAAGAAAATAATTCCTAGTAACAAGAGAACACCTATAAATCCAAAATTAGAAGCATAGACAGCAAAGATAAAATCTGTAGAAGATTCTGGAAAGTAAACAGGAGTCTGATTGTAACCATGCCCCAGTAATCCAGCAGATCCAATAGCTGTCATCGCATTCTCTAATTGTAATCCCGATCCTTCCTGCCATTTAAAGATTCTCTCTAATCGGTAATAAATAGAAGAACCAAAAATTTGAATAAAGACAGTTTCTTTTTGAAAATATAACCAAAGAGATACTCCTAAGAAGAGAGTCACTAAGAAACCAGCTAGAAGAAACCATCGCATGCGAATACCCGATACAAAGATCATAGAAACATAGATAACTAAATAGAGTATGACACATCCAGTATCTGGCTGTAAAAAAGTAAGAATAGATGGGATTAAGACAATTCCAAATGTTTTTAATAAGAAAACCAATTCTTGTTTCCAATTCGGATTTTCATAATCATTTCGAAAGTTATGAATCATAGTAGCAAGAGTAAGCATCAATAAAATCTTCATAAACTCACTTGGTTGTATACTTCCAATGCCAGGGATTACATACCAGCACCGACTTCCATTAATCGGATCTGTCAAAAAGAAAAGACCAATTAAGGATAAAATCCCAAAGCAATATAAGTACCAAGTCCTCTGATATAAATATTCATTCTTTAATCGAATTAAGATGATTACAAGTATCCATCCAATTCCATACCAAATCCCTTGCTTCAAAGCAAGATTCCCAAGAGAACTAGATGTATATGTCAAAGCACTGTAAATAGAGAGAATACTAATCACTGACAACAAGAAAATAGGTATCAAAATAGCATAATTGATTTTATGTAGTTGTATAGTAAAACCTCCCTCCATTATCATTATAGCAAAAAACAAAATCAAAAAAAATAAGAATTCAAAAAAAGAAAACAATCGTGTTACTGTAAAAAAAAGTGTACAATCCGATGAAAAGGGTTGATAAAAATGAAAAAAAAATATACAATTAAATCATAGGATATGGGTTCGGTATGAGAATTGAACTATATTCTTAAGTAATTATTAGGAGGTGAACAAAGAATATGGGTGAAGGAGTAGTTGTAACATTAGGAGATGTTGCTGCAGTTGAAAATGAATTAAGAGATCATATTGCTAATTATGGAAAAAGCTATGCTGAACTTGATCAAGTAATGGAAACTGCAACAGGAAAAGCTATTCAAGGACGTTTTGCAGATGATATTAAGGCTAAATACGAAAGTAAGAGAGAAATTTTCGAAACAATTCGTGAAGAATTAAGCAAAGCTGCAGACTATATGAGTGAACAACAAGATAGACTTAACAAAACTATCAACAAAGTTAGTGACGGATTACAATAATTAGAAGGGAGAGATTATTTTTATGGATCAAAATATGATTATTACTAGTTATGATGCTGCATTAAATGAAGCTGATAATCTAGTAAGAGTTACCAAAAATATGGAAACAGCATTTAATAATTTAAATGATTTTATGAAAAAGTATGCAACTAGTCAAATTAGAACTGACTGGATGGATACTGTATTTGCAAACTGGCAAAAATATCTTGAAAGTGATATTCCAGCTGTTTTAGCAGATATGCAAAAATCTGCAGTAAATATTCAAACTGCAGTAAGAGAAGCAGAAGCTTACAGTACAGAACAATCTGCATAATATTGTTTTTCAATATTGAAAAGTATACATTGCTATATGCAATGTATAGGAAAAGGAGAAGACGCTTCTCTCTTTCCTATGCATTGCATTAGAAAAAAAGGGAGATGAAGGATATGGAAAACCCTAAAACATACAAAGGGCTAGATGCCGAAGGAAATGTAAAAGCACAATGCACAGCAGTTGATGCAAATACATTAATTAATCCAGCAGAAGTACAAGCTGCTATCGATAACGTAAAATCTGTTTTCGAAGAGCAATTAAATAATGTAGCATCATCACTAAGAGATATTAGTCAAGATGCTGATGAAGCAATCATTGTGCAAGGAACGAGCATGGAAGGTACGATTGAAGATACTGCTACTTTATTGACACAGGTATCTGGACAAGTAACACAAGGAATCGATGCTTTATATGATTATGCCGTTCAAGCTCACGACCAATTACAAATTATCGAGAATAATAAAGCTTATAATAATTGTATTGTAGCAGACGTTGTAAGTGTAGTTTAGCAGAAAGGGGATAGTAATATGAGTTTATTAGATGTATTTTCTGGTAGACAAAGTTTTTCAAGCTGGCTTACTGGAAGAGACCCCAAAGAAGCAGATGTATATGCTAATTACCAAAATGTTGCTATTGTATCCGGAGCAATTAATGAAATTGCTACAACCCAAGTTAAGACCGCGCAGGAGAATGTCTACGCGGCTTTTGAGCAATTAAATAATGTAAAAGGGTTGGCAGAATATGTCGGATCAATTGAGATTAATAATTACGATACAGTATTTGAATCTATTTCTTCCACAATCGGAGAAATCGCAACACAACTAGAAGGAAAAGCAGAAGATATCAAGACCTATGAAGAGGCTCCACTTTTAGCTAAAGTAGGAAGTTCTGTATTCATGGGAGTATGTAAAGTTGGAGAAGGACTTTTATCAGTTGTTGAAGATTTAGGTGACGGAGTTGCCTCTGTTATCGGATGGGGAGCAGGAGTAGTAGGAGCTACAGATTTCCAAAACGACTGTGCTAATTTCATTAAATCTGAGTGGTCACATGATGCATTCAATGGTTATTACAACAGTGACTTCGCTAAGATGAGTATCTTTACAGAAGATAGTGCCATTGCTGGTACCTGCAAGATTGCCGGTAAAGCAGTTGGATATTTATATGCCGGTGGTGTTATGGCTGGACAACTTGGTTTGTCTGGAGCAACCAATGTAGGAGTAGGATTATTAAGAGCATCTGGTTCTACGTGGGGTGCAACCATGGCCGGTGCTATTGGAGGACTTGGAGGAGGAACAGAATCCGGATTGAATTCAGGAAAGACGTTCAATCAAGCCTTCACACAAGGATTAGGTACAGCCGCTCTTCAAGGAGGACTTGCTTTTGCAGGTGGTAAAGTTGGAGAATGGGCTGGAAAGAATGCTGCTGTTAGAGAAGCAGCAAAAACAGGAGATGCCAATGCTGTTGCAGCAGCAAAAGCAACTCGTTTATCCGATTATCAAGGATATACAGACAAGATTACACAGGCTGGTCAACGATTCGGAGAAGCTTCTCATAATTTTGTATCCGATGGATTTACAGCCTTAAAAGATACTGCTTCTGCCTCTATGGCAATCCGTAGAGGAGCAGCTGATGCTGGAATTAAGACGGCGAAAGCATCTAGTTCATCCAGTACTTTTAAAGATAGTGCAAGAGAACTTGCACAAGAAAATCCGTTATCACAAGGATGGAGAACGATTCGAAGTGGAGTATCCAATACTGCTTCTGCTGGAAGAAGTTTTGTATCCAATGTTAGAAATAATGGACTTACATCTACTATTAGAGATGGTATTTCCGATGTAGGAAGCAACGTTTCATCAGCAGTAGCTGGTGTAAGAGCTACTGGTGTTAGAAATGCAGTAGCAGGAGCTGTGACAGGTATGTCACCAGAAGTTCCTGGAGTAGTTGCTGTTACAGTAGGATCTGCTATTAATGAAAATGGACAACAAGCTGGTATTGCAATTGCAAAAGCAGATGATGTATTAAATAAACATGGTTTAAAAGATATAGCGGAAGATGATGAATTATTCGGAAGAAACTTCAACACAGATACAACACCAAATACAGGACCTGATCCAGAAGATACACCAGTTCCCGCAACAACAGCTGCACCAACAACAGCATCACCAACAACCGCAACACCAACGACCGCGAGTCCAGGCCCAGGACCATCGAGTCCAGGACCATCAAGCCCAGGACCTTCAAGTCCAGGACCTGATACACCAGCGACGACGGTGCCACCAACAACGGCTGCACCAACACAACCAACGACTCCACCAACTACGATTCCAACAACCCCAACGGAGCCAATTCCAACAACACCAACGACACCTACACCACCAACAGAACCTGGAACAGAACCAACAGTGATTGTGGTTCCACCTTCAACCGAGGCACCAGGAACTGGTGGAGGAGGATATCCAGGAATAATCGTTGGACCAGGAGACGGTGGCAGTGACGGTGGAGATCATTCAGGAGCTGGATATGATGGAACAACCGTTGAATATGATTCATTAGAATTAGAAAATGCTGAGTCTTTAGGACTATTAGAAGATATGGATGAAGCAACTTCTTCTATCGATGAAATCGTAAAAGGAAGTAAATATACAAAGATTCCAACATCACAAACACCAATGACAACAACGAAGAAAAAATCATCAAATTCTGTTATTCCAATTGCCGCAGGACTAAGTGTTGCTGCTGCAGCAGGAATTGGAGCAAAAGCCTATATGGATCGTAAGAGAAATAATGAAACAGGCGAAGACGATGAAGATGAATATGAATATGATGATTATGAAGATGATTTTGAATCAGATGAGTGGGCAGGAGACGATGATACCATTGAGGTAAATTATGATGTACCTGCAACCAAAGACGATGCTTATTTAGAAGAAGATGCATTTACACAAGATGATGATACATATACTGCAAGAAATGCTAGTGAACTTGCAGATGTTCAATAAAAGAATAATAAGGAGGAAATAAAATGGAAATCCAAGAAAAATTTTTACCAATCGGAACAGTAGTTCTATTAAAAGGTGGAAAAAAAGAATTAATGATCATGAGTTATTGTATTATTCCTGCAGGAGAAGTATACGATAAAGATGGAAAAGTAGATGTAGGAGATGCTATGTTCGACTACGGAGGCTGTGTATATCCAGAAGGAATGATTACCAGTGATCAATTATTCGCATTCAACCATGATCAAATTGAAAAAGTTGTATACATGGGATATGAAACCGATCAACAAAAAGAAATTTCTAAAGTTCTTAATGGTGGAATGAAAGAAAGAGAAAAGAGATTAGCAGAACAAAAAGCGGGAGTTTCAAAACCTGTTATTCCAACAGCAGATATTGATCCTTTAAAGAAAGAAGAGGAATAAAAAGAAGAGAAAAACTCTTCTTTTTTTTGTTTGACTATCGAGGACAAGTCGATTATAATGGATATAGAATAAGAGAATAGGAAGAAGGGATTTATATGGCATGGAACGATTTTTTTAAGAGTTTTAGACATCCAAATCCCGTAACAGAACCGATTCCTAAAGAAACGGCATCTAAAAAAATTCAAAAAATTGCATTAGAAGATTTAAAAAATGCACAATGGAAAGTTTATGATGCGATTGAAAAAATCAATCAAGTCAATGGACTAGAAGAATATATTGGTACGATTACTACAAAACCATATGATGCTGTATTTGAGAATTTAAGAGATACAATTCTCTTATTAGCAGAAGAGGTAGAAGTAGAAGAAAACAAAGTACCGGAGACACAACCAGTAGTGGAACAACAGCCAGTAATACCAACGATAGAAACCACTCCAGTAG
>JAGCSA010000055.1 GCA_017964405.1 Bacilli bacterium | reverse complement strand
GATTTAAATTAAATTTATTTTATACACTTAAGGTAGAGGTATTGATATTGGTAATACACATATATATTATCTTGTTACACCATCCTTTATAACTAAAAAAGTTATATTTATATTCGCAAACCGAAAAGTAACGAGAGTAAGTAAGTCAAAACTTATTTGGTAGTAATATTTATTAATGGAAGATGCATAAGAAATTAATAAATATATGTTTGCAGAAAAAATCAGTTTGACAGACTGATTTTTTTTGTGGTGTAATGAGTAGATACTTGTCTAAAACTAAGTTTTGTGATATAATATAGCCCATTGAAGAGGTGGTAGTGTGGTATCTTTTAAAGAATTAGCTCAATATCGTAAAGATATGAGTGATAGAAGAATGAATCTTCAGAAAAAGAATCACGTAAGTTTATTTTCTAAAATTTATTTTGATCATTTAGAGGAATGTATTTTTCAAATTACAAATCCTATTGAGAAGAATTCTGGATGGGAATATGTAAATGGATCATTTTCTCTTCCATCTGATTATTCTTTTGATGGACATGATATTACGTTTAGAGTTAATCGTGTAGAGAATGGTTATACAGATGTTGATCATATGAATGAAAGAGAATTAGCTTTTACTAAGAAATATGCAAAAGCTTTAAGCAGATTAGCAAAATTAGAAAAGAAAAGAGAGAAGTATTTTCTTCCTGCTAATACCGTTAGTTTAGAAGCTTTTAAGAATGCTAGTTTCTTTCGTACAAAAACATCTGAAATGGCATATGGCTTAATGCTTTTCTTTCAAAGCTTTTCTGCTGATTGTCCAGGAGTAGGAATCAATGGTCTTGTTACGGCATTAAACGAAGTAGCAGATGCTCCTACTATGGAGAAAGCATATCAAGTGATTCAATCTAAAAAATTACCTCGTGAGTCTGAGAGAACCTTATTAAGATGGTTATCTTCTTTCTCTCGTAAGGGGGGACTTTTATATGATAATTTTGTTCATCATGAAGTCAGAAGAATGATGCAGGAAGATTTAAAGGCAGATTTAGAAGAAAAAAATGCTCATTCCAAATAAAAAAGAGATCTTATTAGATCTCTTTTCCATTTTCTTGAATCATTAATACGTAGCAGGTTTGATAGATTAAATACATGAGTGTTTCTAGGAATCCAAAGATACCGGATAATATGATTCTTACATTAAAGTTCATAGCCATACTACAAACACAAGATACTCCTGATAATAGAAGTAATACTCCTAATCCTACTAAGATGAGAATTGTAAATACTTTATAGGGATATTTCTTTTTTTCTAGGATTAATCCAAATACATTGATGGCAATTAATAATAGAACAATGGCTCCTAGACCATTTCTTAAGATATAGGATGCTTGTAGAATCACAAATCCACCATATTGTATTAAGAATTTTAATTGACTAATCGTAGATAATACATTCGAGATTGCCAGTAATAGAAGTACGATTAATAAAATGATATTTAATATTTTATCTGCTTTTTTATTTTTCTTAACTAATTGATAGATTAAATAAAATATAATATAGGCATTTGCTAAAAACATTTTAATTAAGTTTAACATCCATGACATAGGAGAAGTAGGAGTATAGACTACTACATTTAAAATAGATGTTACAATTGTAAATAAAAAGTAGATACAAAAGGCTACTATTCCTAATATTAAATATACTTTCTTTGTATTTTTCTTTTTCATTATTATCACCGTATTCATTATAACATAAAAATAAAAATGTGATATAATAAAATAGGTGATTCCGATGAGCAGAGAGAGTTTTAGTTCTAAGATTGCTAGCGATATTCTTAATCGCTTTTTTGCATTGGAACACTATGATCCAGAGAAATTCTTACAAATGGATGAGACTTTTCAATTAGCTCTTTGTATTACGTATATGGCTTTATCAAAAGAGTCTATTATTTTAAAAGATAAAAAGAATATGGACCGATTAGGAAGACTTACAAGACAAGTCCCTGAATCGGAACTCGATTTAATGTTTATTGGTCCTCATAGTCCTAGTATTTCTGCTACTTTAGAAAATGATTCTACTGGGATTGTTGATAATATTCGGGATTCTATTTTACATGAACATTTTGATATTGATGAAGAGCGAAGAGTGGTTGTGATTCATAACTCTATGTATGGAAGAGGATTGGATGCAGAAATTCCTTTTGATTGGTTCTATCAATATGTCGAAAATGATATTTTAAAGAAACGATTTAAAGATCATTATATGGTAAGAGGATTTTATTATGATGCTTCTCGTCCTTCTTGTATGAGACATCCCGATATGACAGGTCCTAAAAAAGAAAAAGTCTTCTTCTCGGTTTATAATCATATTTTATATCGAGTAGAGTTTAAAGGCAGTCAGATTCCTGTTCATGGAATCGATGAGAGAGTTCATGAATTATTTGAAAAGTTTGCTTTAGAAGATATTCCTGAAATAGAGAAAGAATATTACAAATCTTTTATTACTGATAAAGATGGATTAATGAATGAGAATTATTTAATATCTTTCTATCGTGCAAGAGATAAAGTATTATCTGTCTTACAGAAGGAATATCCTAATTGTCAGATTGAGATTACCAATGATTATCATAAACATAAATTAGCCTTAAAGAGTCGAAAGAAATTATTAAATAGTTATGAAAATTATGATGATTTATTCCATAAGATGAATGATTTATTACAACGAAAAGGAAATATCAATTTAAAGATGATTTCTAGACTCTATGATTATTCGAATCAACATTTAGTAGTTCCTAGTAGTCGGGAAGAACAATCTAAAATCATCAATCAAATTGTTGCAGGAGACGATTATGTCTTCAGCAGTGACAAAGATTCTAATTTTGAAGATTTACGTTTTTCTACAGAAAAGTTAAGAGAAGCTTTCTTACAAATCTATGGTTTATGTATTTTAGCCGTCAATAAAAAGAAATTGTTAGATCCAAAGACGTTACGTTTTATTGAACAAAATATGCATGGATATAGTAAAGATAGTTTCCAACAGTATGCCATTAATGAGAGAAAACTATTAAGTCGTTATTTTGATTTGATGATTGTCTATGACGAAAAGAAAGCACAGTATGATGCCTGTCCACCAGAGGTCAAACCGATGATTCGTCAAAGTATGGATACGATTGATCGAGAAATCATTATGGTAAAAGAACAAATTGATTATCTAGAACACGGTATGAATATTATTCCGATTCATGGAGATATCTTAAAAAAGAATCATAAGCCTTGGGAGAAATATCGTTCCATGGTTATGAAGTTATCTCGTGATTTTCATGCATGTCCCTTTGAAAAAGAAAATCATGGGCAAAATAAAAAAATCATTAAAGAATTACTACTACGTTGTTATGACAAAGCAGTAGAAGTAGAAAGCCAATACTTCTTAGGAGAGACAGAGCCTAAAGAAACGTTAGAGATGGTTCGTAACTGTTTTTCTCATGTGGGAAGAATCCAAGTATTTGAAAATGTTCCTTTAGAGCAGTCTACGATTAAATTTCGGGATTATGATGATCAAGGAGATTTAGCAGGGATGGTTCAAACCAACTATGTTAGCTTTTTATCATTCTTAGCTTCTTGCCTCGGTGAAGAACAGGATAGAGATTTACAAGAAAATAAGTCTTTATCATAAGAGTTTGTTGTATTAAAAATTGTTATTATAAAAATCAATCTGTTCGATTGATTTTTATTTTTAAAAAGATTAATATGATGATAGGTGATGGATATGAGAACTCCTATATTTCAAATACAGAATCATAAGTCTTTTAAAGAAGAATATTTAAAGATTATGAAAGTATTATCTAGTAAGTGTGTTCTGTATGATAAGAAAAATTATACGTATTTTGATTTTATTGATACTTATTTATTTCAACATTGGAATTATCGGGGTACTTATTTAGATTGTTCTTCTTATTTATTATCGATTGGGATTGATTTAAATCATTTTCATAAGATTCATGAAGAAGCATTCTTTAATTTCTTAGAATTCTTACTGAATATTCAATTATTAATGGAATCTATGAAGAAGATGAAATCTGTTACTTTTAGTGATACTTGTCAAAGTATTTTATTTCATAATATTCCGTATATTATCGAAGAGATGGGTTATAGTATTTATGATTTAGATGATCAGGTTTATTTATTACCGAGAGATGTTACGTATGATGATTTTATGGATACGATTCCAAATACTTTAAAAGAATGTATGATTTTATATCGTTCTTATAATCATCAGGGAATGAAAATGAAGAGAATGATTCTTTCTAAAATGTATCCTATGATGGAGAAATATAAACCAAATCATACAGGTGTTTATATGAGTATGAAACATATTGTCTGTAAGATGGGAATCATAGGGGAGATTGATAAGAAATATAAGGGATTTAGTCATTATAAATTAAAAAAATATTATGATTATTGTTTTGAAATGATGTGTTATTTAGTAAATTCAAAGAAAATACAACAATATCGAGAAGAGATTAAAGGAGAATAATCTCTTTTTTTGTTGATTTTATTATAAAAAAGATTTATAATAGGTGGCAATTAGAGGTGGGTTTATGGAATTTAACGGAAAAAATAAAAAAGATATTTTTATGGAAGAACACAAACAAGAGATTAAAGAAGAATTACAAAATAACAGTATTGTCTTATCTTTTGCGATAGCGATTATTGTTGTTGGAATATTCTCTATCTTTTATGATTCAGGAAATGGTTTATTAATTGGAATTGCTATTTCTACATTATTACTTACGATTATTCAATGTTTTAGTAATGGAAATACGATGTTAAATATTTTACCAATCTTTACGATGTTAGCATTTGGTTTCTTTGATGAAAAGATTGCTCATGTACCAGGTGTTAGTGTATTATTAGATCCTAAATTACAAAATATTATTATTTTCTTAGCATTCAGTTTATCTTTCTTTACACAAGCTTATAAGAATGTTATTTATAAACATGCTATTCGTAAACAAGAAATTAATTCCAATAATAATAAAAATAAGATGATGCTTGCTCAATTATCTACGGATAAGAAGATGGTTACTCTTGCGAAGAGAATTAAGAAAGTATCTGAAGATAGAGGTATCTATGATACACAAGTTAATCGTGCTGTTGATGATTTAGTAGATTATATTGATACAGAGAGTTTTGTAACAACAGTTAAATCTAGTTTAATTATTAAGGGTAAAGAAGAAAAGAAAACGACTTTTGATATAGAAGAGATTGAAGAATCTATCTTAATGAGTAATGGAGTTAATCGTGAAAGAGAGATTAATGCCAATAAACAAAATGAAAAATCTTTAGATGAGACGGAACCAGAAGAAGATCCATTTGATTTTGATTTTAAATTTGAAGAATAAAACAATGCTTGGGCATTGTTTTTTTATTTGGTTTTGATTATAATGTTAATAGGATAGGATGTGTGTTATGAAAAAATATTTATTGTTATTATTTATTGGTTTATTTAGTATTATTTATATGCCTGTTGGTCATGCTTTAGATATGACGGGTATTCCTACTTCTGGGGTTACTTATTTCTTACAGTATCCAGATGGTTCTGAAGAAGCAGTAGAGACCTATGATGCTGCTAAGAGTGCTCCTGAAAAGTATTTGTTCTCTGGTGTTACGAATGGTTCAGGAGAAGTACAATTCTGTGATTTAGGAACAACGGGAAGAGTTAGAGTTGTTCAACATGTACCAGATGGATATACGACGAATACAACAGAGATTTCGATTGATTTGTCTGAGGGAAATGTTGCTTCTTTCATTAACTACCGAGGAAATAACCCTGTTACAAGTCAAAACTTATTTGTATTACTTGGTTTATTAGTTGTTTCTTCCGTAACTGTATTTTTGATTACGAAAAAGAAAAAGAGTGTAATGATTGTACCAATTGTTGTTGCAGGAATTCTTACTTATAATGTTGTAGCTGCTCCTGGTTGCTTTACGGCTACGGTAAAAGACGGAAAGGGAAATGCTTTAAAAGGTGTAACGGTTGATGTTTATGGAACTCCAATTGCTGTTGATGCAGCTCCTGCTGTTAAGTTTGTTTCAGGAGAAGGAGCTTTCTTTGATGGAACAACGTCCATGTACTTTAGACTTCCTAGTAACACTTGTAGTGTAGATGATTTCTTAAATTCATTATCTGATAATGATTCCAATTATTTCCATGATAATAGTTTTTATGCAACAAGAGAAGATTATTATCCAGATGGATTTGATTATCCTGATACATTATCCAATGGAACGGTTGTTCCTTTGATGTGGTATGCTGATGGTGATGCTGAACTCATTCGTTTCATTGGAAATGGAGGATATTATCCTTTCTATCAAAAACGATTAACGAATATTTATGTTTATACAGATCGAGATCCTTTTGATGTAGTAGATGATTTTAGGAATGATTATTATTATATGAATGGGGTAGATGTAACGGCTGCTTGTCAGAATCCTAGAATGGCATCTCATAAGAAAGCTACTTTCCATGGAGATACCTATTATTTATGTTGGACAGATAATCCTGATGGAATTAGAGTTAATAATCAATATATGTTTAGAGGAACTGTGGATGATTGCTATAGCACATTCTCTGATATGGAAACAAACTATGATTCCATTTATCTTTTTAGTCAAGATGATTTTGCAACTATTGTCTTACCATTTGAGGACAATCAGTATGGTGTTACGAAAATCTTGACATCTACTTCTGGATCTCTAGATACAAGAGGAGGTACTCTTGTGGATGGTCCGAAAACGGTTCCTATTCAGACTTTGCAAATTATTCAGAATGGTAATGTTATTTTAGAAATTACTTCTAATGATTTAACTCTTACTTCTGATGATGAGGGAGAGTATTATATGATTTCTAATTCTGCAAAAGCAGAACAATTTACACAATATTTTAATAATTTAAAAGAAAATTGTAGTGAAGAATAAAGAAAGGGAAACCTTTCTTTTTTTACATTCTTTTGACATTAATTTTACTATTGTAGTAGTCAATCAGAATAAGTACTTGTATAATAATATTAGATAGTAGAGGTGTTAGATTTGAAGAAATATTTGAAATTATTATTTGTATTACTACTTGTTTTTATGATTTTTCCAGTAGTACATGCAGAAGAACTTCCTGAGACGGGAGTTACGTATTTTATGATGTATCCAGATGGACATGAAGAAGTAACGGAGAGTTATGCAGAAGCTACTCATCCAGAAGAAGAGTTACTTTTTACTGCTACGACGGATGCCTATGGAAAAGTTTATTTATGTGATTTACAAGATGGAGGAGAACTTCGAGTTGTTCAAAAGGTTCCTGCTGGTTATACTACGAAAGTTACAGAACAACGTTTAACATTACCGATAACTGGAAATGTATCTTTTGTTGATTATCGAAGTGGTAACCCAAAGACAGCTAGAACATTCTTTATTTTATTAGGATTAGGTGCTGTTATTGGTGTTACGATTGTTGTATCTAGAAAACATAAAAAATCATTATTAATAATTCCTGTTGTATTAGGGATGGTTGGAGTTACGGTTGTTAAAGCATTTGACAATTGTCCTTGTATTCAAATAGTAGATGACAATGGTAATCCATTAAAAGATGTTGTTGTTGAAGTATATGGTACTCCTGTTGTAACAGCAGGACCTGCTGTTAAGTTTAGTGCTAATGGTGGCCATTTCTTTGATGGAAAAACTGTTATGTACTTTAGATTACCAAGTACAAGTTGTAGTGTAGATGAATTCTTAAATAGTTTAACAGATGAACAAAGATCTTATTTCTATGATAATGTAGATTTAGCTTATCGTATGGGTTATTATGCCGATGGATTTGATTATCCAGACATGTTATCTAATGGTACAGTTGTAGATATGATGTGGGATTATGGTTCTGTAGAATATCTTATGATTCATGGTAACGGAGGGGTTCTTCCTTTCTACGGACAAGAATTAGCAACTGTCACGGTTTTAAACGCTGATAATCTTCCTCGTGGATTTATTAATAATGATGAATACTTTATTGGAGTAGATGACAATGCTGCTTGTAGTCATTATGGTTCTAATGGTTTAGTAAGAGATCATTTGGGTCAAATTGTTGACAAATCAGTAAATGCTCCAGCAGAGTTATATGCTTGTTGGAATTCTAAACCAGATGGAATTTATGTCAATGGAGAATTATTCTTAGGAAATCCTGACTCTTGTCTTTCTGAATCTGATGGTTTTTCTCCTACTGGAGACGAATTATATTTATCTAATTATGAATATGGTTTATTCTTTGGGGATACGGATAATACGGATGTATTATATTTTGCATTCTATCCAACCCTTTCAGATGCTGGACATGGTGGAGAAGTGTTTGCTAGATACTCTGAGACACTTGCAAAAGGAGTTGTTGGTAATATTCCAATTACTTCTATTGAAATTGTTCAAAATGGACAAACGATTCTATATGCAGGAGCTGATGAATTAGAGTCTGATGGTATGAATCAATACACCATTCTAAATGATAATAAGATGGCTATTCTTGTTCATTATATGAGTCAATTGCATCAAGATTATTGTGATTCAGCAAGTATCGCTTAATGTAATAAAAGAAGACCTAGTCTTCTTTTTTTTGTTGCTATTAAAGATTATTCATGTCAAAAGATGTATAGTTTCGTTGAAATAAAAGAGGATATTGGATATAATAAAATAGAGTTGAGATATTAGGAGTGATCATATGTCAGATAAATATGATGCGAAGTCGATTAAAATACTAGAGGGTTTAGAAGCTGTTCGTAAAAGACCTGGTATGTATATTGGATCTACTGATAAGAGAGGATTACATCATCTTGTATGGGAGATTGTCGATAATTCTGTTGATGAAGCGATTAATGGAAATGGAGATATTATTAAAATTACTCTTCATAAAGATGGTTCTATATCTGTAGAAGATCATGGACGTGGTGTACCTACTGGGATGCATGAATCTGGTAAATCTACTCCAGAAGTTATTTATACAATATTACATGCTGGTGGTAAATTTGAAAGTGATGGTTATAAAGTATCCGGAGGTCTACATGGAGTAGGTGCTTCTGTTGTTAATGCTTTATCGAAATGGATGGAAGTTACGATTAAAAGAGATCATGAAGAGAGTTACATTCGTTTTGAGAATGGTGGACATGTAGCTGTTCCTTTAAAAGTAATTGGTACTACGAATAAGACGGGTACTACTGTTCGGTTCTTACCAGATCCTGAAATATTTTCTACCACTAGTTTTTCTTATACAACGATTTGTGAGAGAATGCAGGAGAGTGCTTTCTTACTAAAAGGAATTACGATTGAAGTCTATGATGAAGAAGATGAAAGAGATGCCAAATACCGATATGATCGTGGTATCGAAGAGTATGTTGAAGAATTAAATAAAGGAGAAAATACTCTTCATAAAGTCCTTACTTTTGGTGGCTCTAAAGAAAAGATTGATGTAGAGATTTCGATGCAATATACCGATACTTACAATGAAAAAATTGTTAGTTTCGTTAATAATGTTAAAACGGTTGATGGTGGATCTCATGAAGTGGGATTTAAGACTGCTTTAACTAGGGTATTTAACGATTATGCAAAGAATAATGGCTTTGTAAAAGGAAATGATAAAGCTTTTGAGGGCAGTGATGTAAGAGAAGGTCTTACGGCTATTATCAGTTTAAAGATACCTGAAGGAATTCTTCAATTTGAAGGACAAACGAAAGGAAAATTAGGAACTCCTCAAGCAAAGAATGTTGTAGAACAAATTGTTACTCAAAACTTACAAACGTATCTAGAAGAGAATAAAGCAATTGCAACGGATATTATTAATAAGAGTTTAAAGAGTAAGATTGCAAGAGAAGCTGCTAGAAAAGCGAGAGAAGATGCTAGAAAAGGAACTTCTAAAAAGAAAGAAGAAAGAAGTCTATCTGGTAAACTTGCTCCTGCTCAAAGTAAAGATAAAACGAAGAATGAATTATTCTTAGTCGAGGGAGATTCTGCTGGAGGTTCTGCGAAGGGTGGAAGAGACAGACGTTATCAAGCCATTCTTCCTTTACGTGGTAAAGTTTTAAATACAGAGAAGACTCGAGAAGATGAAATTCTAAAGAATGAAGAAATTAATACAATTATTTATACTATTGGTGCTGGATATGGATCTAATTTTGATATTGATGATTGTGAATATAACAAAGTCATTATCATGAGCGATGCTGATGAAGATGGTGGACATATTCAGTGTTTACTTTTAACCTTCTTTTATCGTTATATGAAACCATTAATTGAAGATGGTAGACTTTTTGTAGCTCTTCCTCCTTTGTTTAAGATTCAAAGTGGAAAAGATGTAGAATATGCTTATACGGTAGAAGAGATGCAAGAGAAGAGTAAAGGTAAAAAATGTGAAATTCAAAGATATAAAGGTCTTGGTGAAATGAATGCCGATCAGTTAGCTGAAACGACTATGAAACCAGGATCCCGAACTCTTATTCGTGTTAATATTGAAGATGCTCAGTTAGCGGAGAAGAGAGTATCTATTCTTATGGGAGATGATGTACCTCCTCGTAAAGAATGGATTGAAGAGAATGTAGAATTCTCTTTGGAAGATGATTATAAGATTGCTAGTTAAAGAAGGGGTATATATGAAAAAAGGAATTATTATTGGTTTCATTGTATTATGTATATTTGCTATATTATTGTGTGCATTGAATCGATATTTTGTATTATCTTTCAAACATATGGATGCTGATAAGATTGATTTTCAAACCATTGATTTAGAAGAACTAGAACGTAGTTATGATCTGAATTATTACAAAGAAAAATCTAAATGTAGCGAAGGTTTTTGCAGAGTTTATCATTCTGCTTTAATCGATTTTCCAGATCAAAAATTGTTTATAGAAGAGAATCTATTATTTTCAAAGAGAGTATCTGGAAGTGAGGATGTTACAACTTATTCTATTTTATATGTAGATCCTAGTTTACAAAAAGGAGAAGAGGAAGCCTATATTGATGATTATGTTGATGTGATGCATGGTCGTTTGTGTGGAGTCGATATAGATTATTATCTGTCTATTGATAAAGATTATTATTTTATCAAATATACGATTATAGATGAATGTTAGATAAAAAATTAGAAAGAGTGATTATATGCCTAAGAAGAAACTTGATACACAAGAGGTAATTGAGAAGATCTTTGATTATACTTTGGAAGACTTGATGGGTGAGAGATTTGGAAGTTACTCCAAGTATATTATTCAAGATCGTGCTATTCCGGATGCGAGAGACGGTTTAAAACCGGTTCAGAGACGTATTTTATATTCGATGCATAAAGAACATAATACGTATGATAAAGGCTACCGGAAGAGTGCTAAAACGGTTGGAGATGTTATTGGTAATTACCATCCTCATGGAGATACTTCTATCTATGATGCGATGGTAAGAATGAGTCAACCTTGGAAGACAAGATTACCTTATATTGATATGCATGGTAATAATGGTTCTATTGATGGAGATAGTCCTGCTGCTTATCGTTATACCGAAGCTAGACTTTCAAAAATTAGTAATGAAATGCTTCGAGATATCGATAAAGATACAGTAGAATTTGCTCCTAACTTTGATGATACAACGATAGAGCCTACAGTTTTACCTGCTAGATTCCCAGCTTTATTAGTTTATGGTTCTCAAGGTATTTCTGCTGGATATGCAACGAATATTCCTCCTCATAATTTAGGAGAAGTCATTGATGCAACCATCCACAGAATTGATAATCCAAACTGTCAGTTAGAGACGTTAATGAAAATTGTCAAAGGACCTGATTTCCCTACAGGAGGTATTGTAGAAGGAATTGATGGTATTCGAGAAGCATATGAAACAGGACGTGGAAGAATTGTTATTAAGTCTCGTTATACAGTCGAAGAGAGTAAAAATGGACCTCAAATCATTATTACGGAAATCCCATTTGAAGTCAATAAAGCTTTAATGGTTAAAAAGATGGATGAGATCCGTATTGATAAAAAAGTAGATGGTATCTTAGAAGTAAGAGATGAGTCTGCACAAGATGTAAGAATTGTTATTGATTTAAAGAAGAATGCGAATGCTGATTTAATCATCAATTATTTCTTAAAAAATACCGATATGCAGATTAGTTATAACTTCAATATGGTTTCGATTGTCAATAGAAGACCAAAATTATTAGGACTCAAAGAAGCATTAGATGCCTTTATTGCTCATCAAAGAGAAGTTGTTAGACGTAGAACAGAATTTGATTTAGCTCATGCTAGAGCAAGATATCATATCTTAGAAGGTTTAATTAAATGTATTTCGATTCTAGATGAAGTCATTAAAGTGATTCGTTCTAGTAAGAATAAACAAGATGCGAAAGAGAATTTAGTCAAAGAATTTGAATTTACGATGGAACAAGCAGAAGCCATTGTTACATTACAACTTTATCGTTTAACGAATACCGATGTTGTTCTATTAGAAGAAGAAATGGCTGATTTAGAGAAGAAGATTTCTATTTGGGAACAAATCTTAAATAATGAGGCTGCTTTAAAACATGTCATGAAGAAAGAACTTCAAAATATTAGTAAAGAATATGATTGCCCTAGACTTACCGATATTAAAGAAGAAATTACAGAAATTAAGATTGATGAAGCAGATATGATTCCCAAAGAAGATGTCGTTGTTATTGTTACGAAAGATGGTTATATTAAACGTACTTCTTATCGTAGTTATACAGCATCTACAATGGAAGACTTAACGTTAAAAGAAAATGATTATATCTTAGGATTCTATGAGATGAATACAACGGATACATTATTAGTATTTACGAATGGTGGTAATTACTTACATATTCCTGTTCATATGATTCCTGATTTAAAATGGAAAGATATGCCAAAACATGTATCGAATATTATCGAAGTTCCACCAGAAGAAGTGGTTGTTGGATGTATTCCTGCTTATGATTTCTCTCGTGATAAAAATGTTATTATTACGACGAAAAATGGAATGATTAAACGTAGTAAATTAAAAGAATTTAAATTACAACGTTATACAAAAGCTAGTAGTTGTATGAATCTAAAAGAAAAAGATGAAGTAATATCTGTTTTATTAGAAGATTATGATACTATCTTTATAACAACAAACTCTGGATATGGATTAAGCTTCAAAACAGAAGAGATTCCATTAGTAGGAGTGAAAGCTAGTGGTGTTAAGGGAATGAAGTTAAAGAATGACTTTGTTGTCTCTGTTAATAACTTCTCTTATACTTCTCAAGAGTTTATCAGTGTTATTACAGAAAATGGTACTGGTAAGAGAATTCGTCTAACAGAATTTGAATTATCGACTCGTACAAGACGTGGTATTCAAGTGATTCGAGAAGTAAAATCCAAACCATATATTGTATTAAAAACCTTTATTAATGATCCAAGATGTTTTATCGGATTAAAGAATGATGAAATTCATACGATTAAATTAACAGAACTACCAATTGTAGATCGTTATTCTACGGGTAGTCAGATTTCTAAGAAGACAATTAATGATTGTTTCTTAGTTGCTACTTTATTGAAACCCAATATGGAACAAGAATCATTCGTAGGGGATGAAGTTGTAGAAGAGGTTGTAGAAGAAAAACCACTTCCTAAAAAAGAACAAATATCATTAGAAGAAATTGATGATCGTTTAATGACGATTGATGATTTTCTAAAATAGAAAAGAGGATAAATAATGGATAAAAATAATGAATTAAGGGCTTTGGTTGGAGAAAAAGAAAAAGTATTTTATGAAGGAAAACCAGATAAAAAATGTTTTATCTTTGAGTGTATTTTTAATCCGATGTTATTCATTGCTATCTTTTGGGGATTAATAGATATGCTTTTCTTAGGAGCTTTTACCTTTGCTTCTTTCCAATCAGGAGAAATGGGTATGATGCTTTTTATCTTTTTCTTTATGATTATTCATATGATGCCAGTATGGTTATATTTAGGTGGAGTAATCTTTTCTGTAACTCGTTATAAAAATACGTATTATATTGTAACCGATCGAGCAGTTTATGCATCATCTGGCATTTTCCATAAGAATTACAATTCGAAACCTTTTGCAGAATTGTCTCATGTCGATCTTCATAGAGGAGTATTTGATCAACATTTTGGAGTAGGGGATATTATCTTAACTTCCAATCAAATCAGTACGGTTTCCAGTAGTAATAATACTCCTGTTACAGCTGGTATTACTTTAAGTAGTATTGCTAATTATACAGAGGTATATAATACAATCAAAAAGTTACAACAAGATATTTATACCGATGTTATGTATCCAAATGATTTAAGACCAAAAGAGAATCATGGATATGATACAGAATATAAAGGATAAAAAGAAGAGAAAACTCTTCTTTTTTTATTGTAAAAATCATTGTTTTTTTGTATACTTTTATTATAAGGTAGTGAGGTTATGAAAAAGAAAAAAAAGACTTTTCTATTTGGTATTATTTTACTAGTTCTTGCATTAGGACTAGGTTATGCTTTTTTAACGACTACTTTAAATATTTCTGGTACAACAGATGTTGATTCTAATACATGGAATGTATACTGGGATAATGTTCAAGTAATAGAAGGTTCTGTTACAGCGGAAACTCCTGTTATTGATTCTAGTAAGACATCTGTTACTTTTAGTGTTCATTTATCGAAACCAGGAGATTATTTTGCATTTAATGTTGATGCGAAAAACGATGGAACAATTGATGCTATGATCGATATCATTACGAAGACGATTAATGATAGTACAACCATTCCTGATTATTTAGTATTTGATATTTTATATTCTGATTATTTTCCTATTACTTCTAAACAAGAATTAAATGCAGGAAGTAAAGAAACGTACCACGTAGTTGTTTATTATGATACTCAAATTAATCCGGATGAATTACCAACTACGAATCAATCATTCACTTTATCATTCGGTGTTACGTATGTTCAAAAAGATAGTAGTGCGATTAGTATTCCACGTCCTATTGATTTTGCAACTGATAGTTGGAGTATTATTAATAATGCTGCCTTATCTGGCAATACTTCTGCTTATCATGTAGGAGATATTAAAGAAGTACAAATAGGGGACTATACATATCATTTGCGAATTGTTAATAATTCTACTCCAGATGAATGCTATGAATCTGGATTTAGTCAATCTTCTTGTGGCTTAATTGTAGAATTTGTTGATTTGTATGTTGATCCACATGTTATGGCAAATTCAACAGCAGGAGGATGGCCTAGTACTTCTATGAGAAATTATTTAAATACTACGTTCTTTAATCTTTTACCTGACGATTTAAGGTCGTCGATTCCTAATATCCATGTTGTTTCAAGTAACAGTACTTTTGGTAATATACATACGTATGAAACTTATATTTCAACGGATCATATTTTTCTAATATCTTTGTGTGAGTATTCTCTATGTCGAGAACAATATTTTGCGGAAGCGCCTCATACGAGAGTATTAGATTATTATGCGACTCATTCGACTTCTTCAGATTATAAAAAAGATAATGTATTACATGATGTCTATGATCCGGATCCTTATTTAACTCGTTCTGGATATACCCAAACAACTGCTTACTATGGAATTAGTGAAAGTGGAGGTACTATAGGCCTTTCCTGTGGCTACAATAATGCTTATTATTTTGCACCAGCATTTAGAATTGGACAAAATTCAGATGCTTAATAAGAATAGATATCCTCGTTTATATTTGATGATTCATTTTGTTTTAAGGTAGTGATAATATGAAAAAGAAGAAAAAAACATTTATCTTTGGAATTCTTCTGCTAATCCTTGCATTAGGCTTAGGATATGCTTTTTTAACAACAACTTTAAATATTCAAGGAACGGCTGATGTTGATTCTAATACTTGGAATATTTATTGGGATAATGTTCAAGTAACAGAAGGATCTGTGGCAGCATCAACACCTGTCATTGATTCTAGTAAAACAACGGTTTCTTATAGTGTTCATTTCACAGAACCAGGACAGTTTTATGAATTTACCGTGGATGCTAAAAATGATGGTACAGTGGATGCAATGATTGATGTCATTTCTTCTCAATTAAATGGAAATCCTATTACTACATTACCAGATTATTTGAAGTATTCTATTACGTATGATGATGATTATGAATTAGAAACAAAACAAATGTTAAATGCAGGTACTTATGAAACTTATAAGATTAAAATTATATATAGGGATGATATCGATCCAAGTTTACTACCAAGTACTCCGCAAGCTTTATCTCTTACCTTTGGGATAACTTATGTACAAAAAGATAGTACTGCTATTTCCATTCCTCGTCCTAATAATTTTGGAACGGATAGTTGGGAAACCATTATTCATGCAGCACAAAGTGGTAATACTTCTGCTTATCATGTAGGAGATACCAAAGAAATTGATATGGGTGATTTGGGAGTTCATACATTAAGAATTGCTAATTTATCTTATCCTGATGAGTGTATGGATCCTGAATTTAGTCAAACTGCTTGTGGTTTTGTATTAGAGTTTGCAGATGTTGTTACATTGTCTATTATGAATGATAGTACATTTCAAAACTATGATTGGTACAATACTCAACTATATACTTATTTAGTAGGTGATTTCTATAATCATATTCCTTCTGAATTAAGGGATTCTATTATTGATACTTATACGGTATCTACTACTTCTTTCAATTCTACAGGTGCTTATACAGAACGTGATAATAAAATCTATTTTTTAAGTACTGTTGAAGTAATGGGTACTCCACGTGCTGACTTTTTGGGAACAGATCGGACTAGACAATTAGATTATTATGCGAGTATTCCTGTTACACCGACTTCCTATAATGGTGCTATTAAACAATATAATGGTACAGATAAATCTTGGTGGTTACGTTCTGCTTATGCTTATGGTTCTCGTCAAGGAAAATCTGTTTTACAAACTGGATTTATTTACAATGATGATGGTACAACGATTACGATTACTTGTGGAGTATCTCCGGCATTTCGAATTGAAAGAAGAGAATTTAATTAAATATTCTTCTTTATTGAAAATACTCCATCTATTTTTTATAATTTTATTATAGGGTAGTGATGATATGAGAAAAAAGACTTTCTTAAGTCTTTTTCTTTTGTGATATAATGAATTTATGAATGAATTAATGGATAAGATAGACAATTTAAAGAATGAATTAGATTCTAGTAGTTTGGTATTGGATATAAAAGAAATTCAAAAAAAGATACGAATGGATTCTCATTTGATGGGGTTATTGGAAGAATATTCTGTTCATCCTAGAGATGAAATTAAATCTGAAATATTAGAATCCAATTTATTTCAAGAATATAAATTGAAGGAAACAGAACTCAATCTTTTTATTATGGAAATGAATCAGAGATTGAAAGTGATTTCTAAGAAGGGGAAATGTAATCATGAAAGTCATTAGTGGGAAATATAAAGGAAGAAATATACAAGGTTTTGATATTTCTGGTACTCGTCCTACCATGGATCGTGTCAAAGAAAGTTTATTTGCGATGATTCAAAATTCTATGGATGGAGCTGTTGTATTAGATTTATTTTCTGGTAGTGGGAATCTAGGAATTGAAGCTTTAAGTGAAGGAGCTTCTTTTGCATACTTTTGTGATAGGAATCATAAAGCTTGTTCTGTGATTGAGAATAATTTAAAAAATATGGGGATTGTTGCTTCTAAGGTTTTTTGTATGGATTATAAGAAGTGTTTAGATTTTTTTGAGAAAGAGAGCCTTTCTATTATCTTTTTAGATCCTCCATACAAGACAGATTATATTGAGAAGAGTTTAAATATTATTTCTGAAAAGGATTTATTAAAATCGGATGGAATTGTTGTATGTGAGAGTGATTCTTTAGATAAGATTGTTTATCCTAATTCTTTTTCTTGTGTTAAGGAGAGAAAATATGGAGAGAAAAATATAGTTATCCTTCAAAAAATATGATATTATGATAGAGGATAGTAGGTGAAGATATGAATCGAAAAGGGTTTGCGATTACTGCTGTTATTTATGGTTTAGCGATACTAGGTATTTTAATTATTATTATTCTTATGGGCACTTTATCTTCTACTCGTAATAATGTTTCAGAAGAAGCAAAGATGGTAGAGGAGTTTTTAATATCTTTTAATCAGACAGAAGTTACGTATCGTGGTACAACCGATAAAGATTATCGTATTCCGATTGGGGAATCTGGATGGTATCGTATAGAAGCTTTTGGTGCTGGTAATGGCACTTTAAGAGGAGCTTATACGACGGGTATTATTTATTTTAATGAGAAAGAATCGATTCATATTCATATCGATAATTCCAAATCAGAAGTTACGATGGCTACTACGATTTTAATGAGAGCGATGGCTGCTTCTGCTTTGACACCAGGTGGTACGAATTATTGTTATTCTGGTGCCCCTGCTGGTGGTAGTGTCAATATGAATACGTACGTTTTAAATAATTATAATCAGACTTTTACAGGAATTGATGGCATTACGTTTACGAGTTGTGGATCCAATG
>JAGCSA010000054.1 GCA_017964405.1 Bacilli bacterium | reverse complement strand
GTCTTCAGGGGGTTCGGTTGAATATACTCTAACATTAAACCGTTAGAGATATCGGCGTGATATATACTACCACGCATCTTAATCATAAAGGATAATCTGTAAAAAGTCAATCTCATTTCAGAAGAATTAAATTGATTGACATTAAGACTCTTTCATAGAAATGGAATGGATTAATCGCTCCTTTAAAGGGTCATGATCCGTTGATTTATCAAGTAAATACTCTTTAGAATCCTTTCTAGCTTGTAGTAAGATTTTATAATCATTTTTGATACTAGCAATCTTAAAACTCATGTCCCCTGACTGTTTGGTTCCAAATAAATCTCCATGTCCTCTCAATTTGAAATCTTCTTCAGAAATCACAAATCCGTCGTCTTCTTTCTCCATGATTTTCAATCTTTCTGTATCACTATCACTAATTAAAATACATTTACTCTTAGAAGAACCACGTCCTACTCTACCACGTAACTGATGAAGAGTCGATAATCCAAATCGATCCGCATCAAAGATAACCATTGTCGTAGCATTCGGAACATCTACACCTACTTCCACAACGGTTGTGGAAATAAGGATTTGTACTTCATTCTTCTTAAATTGTTCCATGATGATATCTTTGGCACCACTTGCCATTTTTCCATGAACAATATCAATCTTATAAAGATCTTTGAAAGCCAACTTCATCTGATCTTTTAATTCATTGACAGTCGTTAAATCACTGTTCTCACTCTCTTCAATTAAAGGAGCAATAACATAGATTTGATGTCCTGCTTTTAATTCATCATACATCATGGCAAGAACATCTTTAATCTCCGTTGTTTTTTTCACAAACGTATCAATCTTTTGACGACCCTTTGGTCTTTCTTTAATCGTAGATACATCCATATCTCCAAAGATCGTTAAAGCATAAGTTCTTGGAATCGGAGTAGCACTCATATATAAAACATCGGGTGTAATTCCTTTATTCTGTAAATTAGCTCTTTGATGAACACCAAAACGATGTTGTTCATCGGTAATGACTAAACCTAAGTTTTGATATTCTACTTCATCTTGAATTAAAGCATGGGTACCAATAATCATATGAACTGTACCTTCTTTTAATCCTTTATAAATATCATTCTTCTCTTTCTTAGGAGTAGATCCCGTTAAAAGAGCAATCTTTATTTTCGTTCCTTTTAAAAATTCCACTAAATTATTATAATGTTGCATAGCCAATATTTCAGTAGGTGCCATCAAAGCACTTTGATAACCACTTAAATAATTGGCATACATTCCTGTAAAAGCAACCACTGTCTTTCCAGAACCAACATCTCCTTGTAGAAGTCTATTCATTCGATGAGGAGCTTCTAAATCATGAAGAATTTCTTCAATCGCTTTTACTTGATCTCCTGTTAACGTAAAAGGAATTTTATCAATAAATTGTCGTAATTTATCTCGATCAATCACTCTCTCAAGACCATTATTTTTCTTTTTATTTAATTGTTTTAAATAATTAATCTTAAACATGAATTCAAATAATTCTTCATATTTTAATCGAATTGTCACATCTTTTAATTTATCCATAGTACTTGGATTATGAATAATATTTAAAGATGTTTTTTTATTTAAAAAATTATATTTATTAATATATTCTTCTGGTATATTATCAATTGCATCTTTTCCATACATTAAAAGTGCCATATTAATATAAGTAGACATATTCTTATTCGTAAGACCACTGGTGCAGTGGTAAACAGGTTCAATCTTCATACTATTCGAAAGAAGATCCATCTTAATATCACTCGCTGTAATAACATTCTTATTCTTATCTAATTTACCAATAACGGTAATACCGGTACCAACACTTAATTGACTCTTCAAGAAAGCTCGGTTAAAGATAGAGACTCCCACAACACCTGATTGAGTAACAAGACGGAAGTTCATCTTATTAAGTCCTGCTTTAAATCGCATTAAGATAGGAACACTTTCTACTTTTCCATCAATAATTATCTTTTCGCCATCCTCTACTTTTTGAAGATCATTTCTCTCTAAAAAGTCATATCGAAAAGGATAATGTGTTAATAAATCATCAATGGTATAAATACCAATTTTGTTTAATAAAGAAAGAGATTTGGGGCCTATGCCCTTAACATCTTTTAATTCAGCCATAGAATCACTTCCTTCTTCTCATAAAATACTTGCTTCTCTTGGCATATTATACCATATTTTTATAAAATAGGAAAGAAAAAATCATTTATTATAAATGATACTTATAAACTGTGTATACCTTTATAAATCAACGTTTTAGCAAAAATAAATTTTTAAAAAAAAGTGAAAATTTTTATCAAAATTGATTGACAAAAACATACTTTTCGATTAGTATAGGTATCACCAATTCGGAATTAGGCGAATTGGTCGCTAGTATCACACTAGCCAACCCCTTTTTATTCTTTTTGGAGGCTGCCCTCAGGGGGTGCAGCCTCTTAGTATGAAAAGCGAAAAGAGATGTGGCCGACATCTCTTTTTTTGTTTATAAAATAAGTTGTTGATTAACGATTACTCGTGAATTGATTGATAAGAGCCATGAAGCCAAATCCAAAAAAGAAAGCTACAACCAACATCAAGATATAAAAGAATAAATCTGCCATCATTCCTTGGGTAATATAATAAGCCATTAAGATAACGGCAATCGCAATTCCAATTCTACGAAACCATGTCCAGAAGAATGTTAAAATATCCATAACTCCTTCATTCTCAATAATACGATCATCAAAAGATTTAGATGATTTTTTCGTAGTAGTTGTTTTAACCGTCTTTTTCGTAGTCTCTGTTTTGACAGTTTCTACTTCATCATCATCGTCATCTTCTTCTACTTCCTGTGCTTTATTAAAATCTTCATAACGTACATTACTTAAATCCGTACCTACGTCTACATTGAATAGACTATCATCATATTCTTCTTCAAAATAATCGTCGATAAAATCAAATTCTTCACGTTTTTTCTTTTTCATAATCCCATCTCTTTCAGTTGCCCACTATTATAACACAATTCCTAAAAAAAGAAAAGAAAAAAGACCTTTCGGTCTTTTCCATTACTTTTGAGATTCTAAAGTCATGTCTTCTCTCTCTTTTCTAAGACGAGTACCAGATGCCTTAAAATTATAAACTGGTTTTAATACTTCGGAAATCATAACAGTTGGTCCAATACGATCAATGATTTCTTGAGATGGTTTATAGGCAAAAGGAGATTCATCTACCGTATCTTCTGTTACAGAAGTGGTAAAAATACCCTGCATGGATTCTTTGTACTCTTCCATGTCGACCTTTTCACTAGCCTCTTTACGAGACATAACTCTACCAGCTCCATGAGGAGCAGAATAATTCCAATCAGGATTTCCTTTTCCCATTCCAATAATACATCCGTCTCTCATATTCATCGGAATAATAACCGGTTCTCCTTCTTTAGCAGAAATAGCTCCTTTACGAACAATACGATCTTCTGAAATATAATTATGAACAGATTCAAAATAATCTCGAATACTCCATCCCATATAATCAGCAATTCTACTCGCAATCGTCAATCGATTGATAGCTGCATATTCCTGACAGATTTGCATATCATGTAAATAAGCATCTCGGTAAACCCCCTCTAAATAAGCAAATTCAAAAGGAACTTTAGGGGTTGGATTCGAATGATTAAATTGTTCTCTTAAATCTTTTAAAGCTTCTTCTAACTCATGTTCTCTACCAGAGGAACGGTATTCTGCAATTAAGGAATTGACTTTTTCTTTCATTTCTAAAAGTCCATGATTACAGATTTGATCTGCAAGGTTTTGATAATAGCGAGCAACTTGTGCTCCCAGATTTCTAGAACCACTATGAATAATGAGGTACTTCTCTCCATCTTTCGATTCATCAATCTCAATAAAGTGATTGCCTCCTCCTAAAGTACCAAGAGAATTTTCTAATAATCCCATATTCTTTAAATATGGATAACAATACAATCTAGTAAAATCAAAATGAACTACTTTTTCAGAATAAACATCTTGTCCACTAGGAATATGCTCTTGAATAAAAGCATCTAATTTAGAATAATCAATATCAATGGGTCCTAAATTGGCACAGAACATACCACATCCAATATCTCCCCCAACAATACTAGGAATCACTTTCTCTCCTAAATCACCGGTAAATCCAATGACACAGTCTTTTCCTGCATGAACATCAGGCATAATTCTGATTTTACTATCCTGAAAAGCTTCTTGTTCTAACAAACGATCAATCTGCTCTCTAGCAGGTTCTTCAATATGATCCGTAAATATTTTTAGGTCTTTAGACTTTTTTAATTTTTTTTTTAAAAATTCTTGAAGATTATACTGACTTCCCTTATCCATCGTAGGAAGAATTCGCTCTGCTCTCTCAAATAAAGGTTCAAGGCCCTCAACACCGGATAGATCAAAATCTAATAAATTACCTACTACTTGTACAAATAACTTATCATCAGGAGTAGTAGCTAAAACTAGTAGAGCTTTCAATTGGATAGAACTTGTTTCATCCACTAATAAATCCGTAAATCTAGATTGCCATACAACAGATTTTTTAGGAAGTTCTTCAAACAATTTTTTCCAATCTTCCTCACTAAATTCATCTAGACATTCTCCTGCATACTCACTGCCAACATTATACCAAGATTCTAATGTTGCAGAATCCGTATACTCGCAACTTTTTATATCTGCATCCAATGTTTCATACATATTATCATCTCCTTATTTATAAGAATTAGGTCTTTGTTGAACTGTTAAATTTTTATCAATAGGATAAATGGATCTTAAAATATCATCATTCACTTGAGCACCTAATAATAATTTTTTACCATCTTTCGTATATACAAATTCATACTCCGTACTATAATGTCTTTGTCCTTTGGCAATATAGCCTCCCATATGAACGATTCTTTTATCAGCATCCGGACTAAGGAAAGCATTAACGCAATCTTTTATATCATCTTCCGTATAGTCAAGAGGAAATAAAGTACTTGATGGCATTTTAACCAATTGTGGTCTGTTGGTATAACCCCATCCCATGGATACCAATCCATCATCATTTGGTTTGAATGTAACTACCGAAGAATCTGCCCTTGTAACAGCAATACCACCATCACTCGTTTTAGCAGCACTAACAGCATCCAATATTTTTTCTCCATCATCTTTGACAGGGAAAACTGTTCCATCATTAATCTGTCGAATCATTTCATCTCCATAATGCAAACCAGTTGGATATTTATGACTGTTTTTTTCTCCCGTAAGACTGTGTTTTTTGACACTACCCTTATTATCATCCCAAGTATAGGTTGGTACTCTAGGCGTTTCCATTCCTGTAACTTGATCAACATATACATCTCGACTAGAATCCAAAACAACACGTTTAGAAATATCTTTTAAGCCATCAGAATTAAAGACATCATTCGATATCATCGTTTTATTTCCATTCGTTTCTTGACGATACCATTGTTTAGCTGTTTGATCATACATAATAGTATCTCCAGAATTGGGTATCACCATAACGTTACTATCATTTAAAATATTCTCTGGAATAGTTACTTGACCATCTGCTGTAGGAGTATCAATTAATTGTTGAATAGCAGCAAATGGATTCGTTCCACCACTAGAACCTACTGATGAACCAGAACCATGTTTATTTCCAATCGAACTAGAATCCACAATGGGACCCTTTCCCAGTGACAGAAGATCAATCGTACCCGTTCCAGAAAGTCCTAAATTAGAACCCTGGAATAAATTTCCTGCTTCTGCTCTAGCAACTGTCATTCCAGCAACAGAGACTGG
>JAGCSA010000053.1 GCA_017964405.1 Bacilli bacterium | reverse complement strand
CCTCTGTCTCATCCGTTATTTCAGAATCAGGTGTTGCAATTCCCTCTGCTTCTGTATCATCCGTTTCTGATGCATCATCGGTAGACTCCTCAGCAGGAGTCTCTTCTGCAGCAGGAGCACCAGATCCTCCACCAGAAGCACTACCAGAGGATGCAGAAGATCCAAAGGCAATACTAGATAAAGCTGAGAATAAGCTATTCGCATTCGCAACTTCCTCTTCTAATTGTTCTTCAAATTCTGCCAAAGCTTCTTCTAAAGCTGTATAGTCAGGATTTGTTTGTGTTTCATAAACATCTTCATAATGAAATCCAAAATCAGTATTGGTTCCTCCTTGATAGGAAGGTCTCCAATCTGCATTATTGGCTACTTTTTTTGTTCCTGTTTTTACGCGAACTGTCTTAGGAGTTGTTTGCATTTCTTTTTTTGTTAATTTAATATTCTGTTGGAGTGTATCGCAAGTACCAGTAACACCTATTAAAGCATCTGTAGTCGTAATAAGAGAATTAAATCCTCCCCCACTAATATCACTAGAAATACTACTTACTCCTGCAACAAGAGTATCGGTAAAAAAGCTTTGGAATTTAACAGAAGCATCATCCTGCCATGAACCAAAATTAACGGTTACACCTTCACAAGCTGAAATACCAGCTTCATATTTTCCTTTTAAAGCACTTAGATCTCCTTGTAAAGATTCCAATTCTCCTTTAATACTTGCAAAATTAGAAGCAACTGTCACTGTCTTTGCCATTCTAACACCCACTTTTCTATTATCTAATAATATTGTATAAAGAGAAAACTAAAAAAGCAATGAATTCCATGAGAAAATAATTACTTTACAAAAAAAGACTGTTATACAGTCTCTTCTATTTCTTCCTCAGATTCTTCTACATAACGAGAAGTATATAAATCAGGATTAGGATCCCTATCATCCTCTTCCACATTCTGCATAATATCATCAATACTTGGTAAATCCTCAATAGAAGACAAACCAAAATAATCTAAAAATTCATGGGTTGTCTCATATAAAATAGGTCTTCCAGGAATATCACTTCTACCAACTTCTTTGATAAAACCTTTCGCAACTAGTTTACGAATAATGGAAGAAGAACCAACTCCTCGAATATTATCTACCTGTACTCTGGTAACAGGTTCATTATAAGCAATAATAGCCAATGTCTCTAAAGCAGCTTGACTCAAGAAATTTGTCTCTGGATTCTCTAATAATTTTTGATAGTACTCTTTATGTTCAAACTTCGTTGTAATCTTAAAGCGATTCCCTAAGAAATCAATTCTAAGTCCTCTAGACTCATCTTCATAATCTTTCTTTAATTCCATAATCAAATTCTTAGAAGTTTCTTCATCAACTCCTAAAACATCTTCAATTTGATCAAGAGTAAGTCCATCTTCTCCTACTACAAAGAGTAACCCCTCTAAAACAGCCTTCTGCATCTATACCACCTCGCAAATAATATCTTCAAAGTTATCTTCCTGTTTAATCACTAATTCCCGGTTCTTAGCCATTTCTAAAATTGCTAAAAACGTCGCAACAATATATTCTTTTGAAACAACTGGAAAGAGTTCAAAGAAAGAAACTCTTTTCTTTGCCTTTAATAATTTCTTAATATCATGTCTTCTAGAAGAAACACTAATCTCATTCACTGTTACTTTGGTATTTAAAGGTTTATTATCTTCTTTTCTTTGATAATAGTTTTGTAAAGCTTTTACTAAGTCCTCTAACGTAACATCTGCATGAATCGTATGATCTTCTTCTACATAATGATATAAATTTTCTGGTTCTTTTGTATAGATATCTTTTCGCAATAATTCTTTTTCTTGTAAAACTCTCGTGATATCTTTATAAGCTTGATATTCTAATAGTCGGTTGACCAATTCTTCTCTTGGATCTTCTTCCTCTTCTTCATTCATATTATTTCTAGGAAGAAGCATTCTAGATTTAATCTCTAATAATTCAGAAGCAAGAACTAAATACTCAGAAGAAATCTCTAAATTCATTTTTTCACTTTGATGAATGAAATCCATATATTGTTTCGTAATTTCTTCCATCTCGATATTCATAATATCCATCTTTGATTCTTTAATCAAATGTAATAATAAATCTAAAGGTCCTTCAAAATCATTAATTTTAAAATCAATATCCATAAGACTTCACTCCGACTCTTTCTCATTATAACACAAATCATTTTCTTTTGCATTTCTTCAAAACAAAATATATAATGAAATGGGTGATATCATGAAATTATTCCAAGAATTAGATGAAGGATTTATTTGTGAAAATTGTGGAAAACAAGTGGAACCTTTAAAATACTCTTCTAGAGATCATTGTCCCTATTGTCTATATTCCAAACATGTCGATATTAATCCAGGAGATAGACAAAATCCTTGTAAAGGATTATTAAAACCAATCGAAATAGAAAAATATAAAGATACATATAAAATTATTTATCAATGTACTTCTTGTAAAAAAACACATAAAAATATCATCGCCAAAGACGATGATATGAATCAAATAATTGAAATATCAAAAAATGAAAAAAGGTAGAACTTCTACCTTTTTATTTTTAAATTATTTCATCATCCATATAGATGCTTTTCTTAGGACACTCCATGACTGTTTCTGATTGAATAATAACAGGTTCTTCCCGTGGTACCTCAAAATGAACCATAGCAGGATCTTGTTGATAAATAGGTTTTGGTGGATCTACATTGACACCAAAAACATTGATAAATCCCATATTACCCATACTAGATAATACAGATATCTGTCCTCTCTTTTCAAAGAAAGATAGAAACAATCCTAATAAATAAGATACGACAGTAACACCTAAAATAACGTAATATATCATATCCATTGATACCACTACCTTTACTATATTATACATCTAGATGGTATAATTGACATGATATATACAAAAACAATCATAAATTTTACGTCAATAAAATGACAAATAAAAAAGATAGGAATCCTATCTTTTTACTAGCACTTTATCTCCTACAGAAACAGCTTCATAAACGGTAGGAGTGACCTCTGGTGACATATTAACACATCCATGACTTCCTGAATCATGATAAAGAGTTCCTCCAAAATAATCTCTCCAAGAAGCATCGTGTAATCCTTCTCCTCCATTGAATGGAATCCAATAATCTACATGAACAGAATAATCAGCTCCTGTTAACCATGAATCCGTTACTTTCGCATCAATATCATGTAATCCTATATCAGTTGGAGAAGAATCTTTACCAGTAACAACATTGGTTGTCAATAATATTTCATTTCCTCTAACAAGCATTAATGTCTGACTACTAATGTCCACAATCACAAAGGTTCCCGTTAAATCGGTACAATCCGCTTTTGGTACAAATCCAACATACCCATTACACTCAACATAATAATATCCTTCTATTTCGCAATAGACTTTTGCGCTTTCAAATTGTGGAATATAAGTAGCAGGAACTCCATAAGGCTCATCACTCATAAATGTATCTTGATGGATATAAACCATCTTATCAAATGGACCTGCTATCGCATAAGATTCACGAACATAATCCCCGCAAACATAGGCATTCTTATCTCCATAACGTACTTCATACCAGCCATTATCTAGACGACGAATCATCTCTAAAGAATGATCCACCGTTAAAACTGAATATTCTTCTTCATTCGTATTAGGTTGTGGTCGAATATTCACATTATCCATAGCTTGTACCATAGGAATTAACTCCGGAAGATGATACATTTGCTGAAGAATGCTTTGATCACAAATCTCATGAATAAAGTCCTCACGCACAAAACCAATATTCGTTCCGCATTGAATCATATACCAACCATTTTCACTTTTGGCAATTAGGGAAACAGAGTTGTTTGTATCGAGTGTTTTAATTATATCAAATTCTATTCCTGGACCTTTTCGAAGATTAACCGCATCGTTTGTAAGACCTTTTTGATTTTCAAGCTCTCCAAACGAATGAGCAGAAAGAACATCATAGGTAATATCTGGATAATGAGAAATCTCAATATTCTTATCTTTTAAAATAGTAAAAATATCAGGATTAACTTCTACTTCCCCCAAATAGGCATGTTCTTCATCATTGGTATATAACGAAAAAGATGGATTATCGTCCATAGGAATGACATCTACAATAGGTTCTGTTTCATTGGCTACAACATCAGGAGAATCCTTTTGAAGACCACAACTAGCAAATAAAACAGTAGAGCCAGCAATCACAGTAGATAAAAGACCTGCTTTTACTCTTTCTTGCATAAAAAATAACCCCCTTTTTTAATGGGGATTATTATATCATATTTTCATTATAATTTCAATTATTTCTTATCAGTAGAACCAAATCCACCCGTTCTTTTTCCAGATGCTTTATCACCATCTACTACTAAGTAAGGAGCAAATACACCCTGTCCAATAGCTTCTCCTTTTTGAATAGTAATATCTTCTTCTTTGATATTATAGAAAGCAAACATGATATGACCATCGTTATCAGGATTTCCATAATAGTCAGCATCAACAACTCCTACACTATTCGCTAAGATTAAACCCTTTTTCTTAGGATTAGAACTTCTATTATATAAATATAATACTTCATCTTCTCCCATATAAGCTTTTAATCCAGTAGGAATCAAGGTAGGATTACATCCGGGTACAAATTTGGGTACCACGGTATCTTCTGCACATTCAATATCATATCCAGCCGAATGAGCTGTTTTTCTCTCTGGCATATGAATATCTTTCTCTTCCCAACCCTTAGCAATTTCGAATCCACGTTTCTTCATACAAACCTCCTATTCAGAAAAGAGTATAACCTGATTCCTCTTTAAACTCTTTTTCACATCAATTATTCTTTGATTCTGGGATCCTCTCCATTTTAATTTAGGATCTCTTTTTTCATCTTCAAATTGTCCATCTACTAATACATCAATATATTGTATTATTTCTTTCTCTTTTAATGTATCAAATAAGAATCCAGACCAAGCCCAAATATTCTTATCAGGATATTTTTCTTTAAACTTCTTTGCCAACTTCGTAGTACCTTCTATATTATTGGGATGCATAGGTTCTCCCCCTAGCATCGATAATCCTGTAATATGATCAGGACTACATAAAGAAAGAATCTCATCAATGACTGAGTCATTGAATTCTTCTCCCCCATCGAAATCCCATGTTTCCGGATTAAAACAATTCTTGCAATGGAAAGCACATCCTTGGAAAAAGATAGAAACTCTTACTCCTGGACCATTCGCAATATCCATTTTTCGTATCTTGGCATATCTCATGATAAATCCTTATTATCTAAGTGAATAACTCTCTCTTTAATCTCTTGAGTTCTTCCCTTATTCCAGAAATTATTTCCAATATATCCACAAGTACGTCTCGCTACATTCATCTTACTTTGATCACGATTCCCACAATTAGGACAATACCATTCTAAATTCTCATCAATTAAGATTTCTCCGTCATATCCACACTCTTGACAATAATCTGATTTTGTATTTAATTCTGCATACATAATATTGTCATAGATAAATTTAATCACTTCTAATACAGAATCAATATTATTATTTAAATCAGCTGTCTCAATATAAGAAATAGCTCCTCCTGGACTTAGTTTTTGAAATTCACTTTCTAATTTTAATTTAGTAAAAGCATCAATCTCTTCAAAAACAGGTACATGATAACTATTCGTAATATAATCACGATCTGTAATTCCTTTAATTACACCAAATCTTTCTTTTAAGCATTTCGCAAACTTATACGTAGTAGATTCAATCGGAGTACCATAAACAGAATAATCGATATCTTCTGCAGTTTTCCAAACCTTACAAGCATCATTTAATTTCTGCATGACTTGAAGACCGAATTCTTTTCCTTCTCCATTATCCGTATGAGAGTGTCCTGTCATATATTTAACGCACTCATATAAACCAGCATATCCTAAAGAAATAGTAGAATATCCATGATGTAATAATTCATGAATCGATTCTCCTTTCTCTAATCTGGCAAGGGCACCATGTTGCCACAAAATAGGAGCAACATCACTCGTAACTCGAGATAATCTTTTATGTCTGCATTGAAGAGCTCTATGACATACTTCCAATCTCTCATCTAAGATCTTCCAGAAAGCATCCATATCTTTATCGCTACTTAATGCAACATCTACTAAATTTAAAGTAACAACTCCCTGATTAAATCTTCCATAATACTTTCCTTTACCAGGAACATAATTTTTTGCTTTCGCAATATTTTCTAAAGAAATGGTACGATCAGGGGTAAGGAAACTTCTGCATCCCATACATGGATAACAATCTCCCTCTCCTAATTCATTCTTCTTTAATTCCTTCATAATCTTTTCAGATATATAATCAGGAACCATTCTCTTAGCCGTACACTTTGCAGCTAATTTGGTTAAGTAATAATACTTACTCTTTGGATGAATATTATCTTCTTCCAATACATATAAAAGTTTAGGGAAGGAAGGAGTAATCCATACACCTTTCTCATTCTTCATACCTTCAATTCTTTGTTTTAAGAATTCTTCGATAATCATCGCAACTTCTTCTTTATACTCATCTGTCTCTCCTAAGTACATATTGACACTTAAAAAAGGAACTTGTCCATTCGTATTCGTTAAAGAGTTAATTTGGTATTGGAATGTTTGTACACCATCCGTTATTTCTTTTCTTAAATCTTCCTCTACAAACTTACTAATTTGTTCTTTAGTAAGTCCACGTTTCTTATAACGTTTTTCATAATATTCGCTACTCAATCTTACAAAAGGAGCTAAATGAGTCAAAGTAATCGTTGCTCCTCCATATTGAGAAGAAGTAACAGCTGTAATTAACTGAGTTGCTATAGACATAGCCGTCAAAAAACGATGTGGTTTTTCAATCATAACCCCATTCATATTGGTTCCATTTTGTAACATATCATCTAAGTTAATCAAGTCACAGTTATGCAATGCATTTTGTGCATAATAATCTGCATCATGAAAATGGATAATGCCGGCTTCATGAGCCTCCACAATATCCTCCGGTAATAAAAATCTTTTGGTAATATCGGTACTCGTAATACCCGCTAAATAGTCTCTTTGTGTGGTAACTACTTTCGCATCTTTGTGAGAATTCTCGGTATTCCAATATTCACTACCTCCATCAATCAATTCACGAATCGATTGATCTGTAGTATTACTACGTCTCACCAACTCCCTTGTATAGCGATACGTAATATAATGCTTCGCCAAAGCAAATTTCCCAATACTCATCAATTTCATTTCGATAATATCTTGAATATCTTCGACTAATATTCTTTTCTTACCCAAATGTTCAATATACTTGATGATATTTTTAATTTGTGTAGAAGAAGCCCTATCTTCTTCATTTACTTCCAAATTTGCTTTTTCGATGGCATCTTCGATTTTAGATGGCATATATTCGACCATATGTCCATCTCTCTTGATAACCTTCATAAGCCTTTGACCTCTCTCCTATTTTATAAACTAATCATAACACGTTTTTATAAAAATAAGTGTTGCATTTGCAACACTTTACATTATTTGTTATAATTTTTTTAAGGTGAGAAAAAAATGATAAAATTATTTGAAAATATCTCTGAAAAAGAAATGTTGCAATTAAAAAGAATTCTACGTGCTAGTACCTTTCAATATCCAAAAAATATTAATATTTTATCGAATGTAAACCGAGACGATTTCATCGCTCTCATTGAAAAAGGAACCGTAGAATTAATCTATACAGACTATGAAGGAAATAAAACAGTCATTGAAGAATTAACAGCAGGAGAAGTATTTGGTACCCTAACATCCTCCATCCGTTCAGAAGGAATTACCTGTATCACAAAAGAAGAAACATTAATTACGTTTATTGAATATGATCAAATTACAAACGATGAAATCATTAAAAACGATTTTTATATCATCTTTGTCAAAAACCTCATCAAAATTCTAACAGAGCAATTAAGTACAAGAAATATAAGAATTGAATTATTAACAAAACGAACTACAAGAGATAAACTACTAGCTTACTTTAAATATATGGACCAAAAGACAGGAGACGGTTCTAAAACATTCAAACTCCCTCTTACTCATACAGAACTCGCAAACTATCTATCCGTAGATAGAAGTGCCATGACAAGAGAATTAAAATATCTAAAAGAAGAAGGCTTCATCGAACAAATAGGAAAAAAAATCATATTACACTATTAAAAAAAAGACCATTCGGTCTTTTTTATTGTTTTATAAGTACATTGGATCTTGTAACTTGATCATTGGCAATAGAAGGATTGCTTGCTTCGCCTCCAACGTGTGTCACAATCCAATCAATACAATCATTATCTTTCGCAAAAATTATCTGGGAAGATTTAAAAGATCCATAGGAAGCGTTTCCTCCTTCTCTCGAACCAAACATATAAGAATAAGAAGTAACATTGTCAAACGTAAGAGTTGATAAATCAAGGACAAAATTATCGTTATTATAACCAGTTCCATAAAACATATAAATCATATTTGTTACTTTACCAGTATCAAATTTGTTTCCTAAATCCAAGGTAAAGGATTGATTACTATAACCAGTGTGATGAAACATGCTATACATGTTTGTTACATTACTCGTATCAAATTTATCTCCTAAATCTAAAGTAAAAACCGTACTATTATAACCAACACTATAAAACATACCACTCATATCAGTAACATTACTTGTATCAAATTTATTTCCTAAACTTAATGTGAAGTTTGGATTTAGATATCCAGAATAATTAAACATTTCTCTCATATTTGTCACTTGCCCCGTATCGAATTTGTTCCCTAAATTCAAAGTGAAAATCGTACTTTTGAATCCAGTATCGGAAAACATTTTATTCATATTTTTTACTTGACTTGTGTCAAATTTATCTCCCAAATCGAGTGTAAAAGCAGGATTTTCATGCCCTGTATTATAAAACATTAAAGACATATCCGTTACATTACTCGTATCAAACTTGTCTCCTAAATCCAAAGTATAAACTTGACTATAATATCCCGAAAAAGAAAACATCCAACTCATTCTTGTTACACTGCTTGTATCAAATTTATTGCCCAAATTAAGCATAAATACTGGACTTCTATATCCTGCATAATGAAACATTAGTCCCATATCCTTTACATTACTCGTATCAAACTTATCTCCTAGATCTAAAGTAAACACTGTACTATTTGTTCCCGTATTGGCAAACATTCTTGTCATCGATGTTACATTGCTTGTATCAAACTTATCTCCCAAATCTAAGGTAAAAATAGGGCTACTTTCTCCAGTTCCATCAAACATAGAAAGCATATTCGTTACATTCGAAGTATCAAACTTGTCTCCTAAATCCAAAGTCATTACTGTACTACTATATCCAGCATTTTCAAACATATAATACATATCAGTTACCTGACCAGTATCAAATTCGTCTCCCAAATCCAATGTAAAGACTGGGCTTTTATATCCTACATCTTCAAACATATATCGCATAGTGGTTACATTACCGGTATCAAATTTGTCACCTAAATCCAAGGTAAATACTGTACTGCTATATCCTGTTTTTGAAAACATCTGTGACATATTAGCCACATTTCTTGTATCAAATTTGTCACCTAAATCTAAAGTAAAAACTGTACTAGTATATCCTGTTTGATAAAACATACTTTGCATATTGGTTACACTGCTGGTATCAAATTTGTCTCCTAGATCAAGAGTAAAAGTAGGACTGTTATAACCCGTTAAATAGAACATATTGAACATAGTAGTTACATTACTCGTATCAAATTTGTCACCTAAATCCAAGGTCATGACCAAACTATTAGCACCGGTGTGATCAAACATGTTATTCATTTTAGTAACATTACTGGTATCAAAGTTATCTCCCAAATCTATTGTAAATATTTCACTACTGTTTCCTGTAGAATAAAACATTTCACTCATATTCGTTACATTACCAGTATCAAATTGATCTCCTAAATCTAAGGTAAATACGGTACTGTTATATCCGGCTTGTCTAAACATATATTCCATACTGGTTACTTTACTCGTATCAAAATGATCTCCTAAATCTAATGCAAAACTTGTACTATATCGACCAGTCTCAGAAAACATGTATGACATAGTTGTGACATTACCAGTATCAAATTTATCTCCTAAATTCAAGGTAAAAGAGGAACTATGATAACCAGTAGCGCCAAACATAAAAACCATCGTTGTTACTTGACTGGTATCAAATTGATCTCCTAAATCTAAAGTGAAATCGGTACTGTTGTAACCAGTAAACCGAAACATAGCATCCATTTTAGTAACATTGCTGGTATCAAAATTATCCCCTAAATCTAAAGAAAAAGTAGTGCTATTATATCCCAAACCATAAAACATCCCTGTCATTATTTCGACACGAGAAACATCTAATTTTTCAATTCCATTAATTTGATCTACACCTTTTAATTGATAGAACAAGTCAGAACTATCTTCATTCGCATAGAGATGTCCATCCCCTTGTATATACAAATCATACATTGTATTATCATCTTGATTGGTTGTAAGATAAGCCATTACATTTCCATTACCCGCTTCTCCAATATCCCAGCTTGCAACTACGTTATCAGGCTGATGAATTTCATCATCTAAGTTGATGATCTTTATGCTTTCACGATAGGCATCTGAACGAAAAGCTGTTTTATCTGATCCACTAGTAGTTCGAATAATGGGTTCTTTATATCTTGTTAAATTAATATTACCAAGTATGCCCAATCCTGTATCAAATAAAGAGAAGCCAATTCCTAAAGACAACACAAAAGCAAGGAATAATAAAATATATTTCCTTTTATGACTAAAACGATGTCTATGTCTTCTCTTCATAGTATCACCTATTATCTTAATTATATGAAAAATACTAGGCTCATTCAATAAAACCAATCATTTTAAAAAGCACTTTACATATAAAAAAGACCTTAAGGTCTTTTTAAGTTTTAATTAATACATTGGACATTGTTAAATTAGAGTTTCCACTATTATTAATAATCCAGTTTTGAGCAGCTGCATCTTTTACATAGATTTTTTGGGTCGTTTTCCAACTTCTAAACATATCGGAATAAGAGGTAACACTACTAAAATCAAAGGACGATAAATCTAATTCAAACGATGAATTAGTCCCTCCAGTAGAATAGAACATCTCTTTCATTGTTGTTACATTACTCGTATCAAATTTGTCACCTAAATCTAAAGTAAAGTTTGGATCATAATTTCCAACAAAATAAAACATATTTTCCATATTGGTTACATTACTGGTATCAAATTTATCTCCTAAATCTATAGTAACAGATGGGCTTTTATAAGCGAAGGCATGAAACATAGCCCTCATATTTGTTACATTACTTGTATCAAATTTATCTCCCAAATCGAGAGAAAAACTTGTTGTATTAACAGCTAATCCTGAAAACATTCCACTCATATCCGTGACACTGCTTGTATCAAATTGATTCCCCAAATTGAGTGTAAAAGTAGAACATGCCTGGGCCATATTCTGAAACATTGAACTCATATTGGTTACATTG
>JAGCSA010000052.1 GCA_017964405.1 Bacilli bacterium | reverse complement strand
TCCCATAATCTATCATCATATTGCTTTTCACATTGTAATTTAAAATCTTCCATTAAAATATCCCCCTAAAAAAATTAATAGTTATTATAGCATAAAATTATTATATGTCAATTATAAGTAAATGTTCTGTATAGTGTATATAATTTAGTAAATACAGCTACTAAATTATTGATCTATGATATATTATTTTCAACCGGTAACTACTCGTGCCATTAGAATATTAAGTAGCTTCGGCTACTTTTTTAATGATATAATAATTATAGGTGATTAAGATGGATTACAAAAAAATGAGAGAATACACACATGAGGAATTTGTAGAATTAGTTAAGAATTTAAGTGAAGAAGAATTATTAAAACTTAGTGCTAATTATGGAGGCTATCCAGTATTATTTAGAATGGCCTTAGATGATAGAATTAGTCATATACCATTTATACAAACCGGAGCCGCTATAATTATAAGAAACGGAAATGGTGAAATACTTTTACAGGAAAGAACTGATAGGGATAAATGGGGACTTCCTGGAGGATGCCAAGATTTAGGAGAGGATTTACGAGTTACGGCGGTTAGAGAAGCATATGAAGAAACAGGAATTAAACTTGATCCAAATGAAATTGAACTTATAGATACTTTATCAGGTGAGTCTAGAAAAAACAGTTATCCAAACGGAGATATTGTTTATAACAATACATCACTTTATTTAGCAGATGTATCAATGGAAGATGCTTCTAATTTAAAAGGGGATTCTGAAACTAAAAGATTAAGATTTTTTGCTGCTGATGAGGTACCGGAAAACTTAATGGATGCTGATTTAATCAAATCATACGTTAGTTATATTAATAGAAGGCATAGATAAGTTTTAAACCCTTATGATTATCGTGCCATTTAAAAATAAAAGAATTAGATCTTTCTAATTCTTTTTTTATTCATTACAATCCTCATCATCCAAATTATTAAACTTTATATCATTTTCATACAAGATATTTTGAATTCTATTAATAATATCTATTACTAGTTTTGTATACTTAATATCTTCTTCTTTATCATCTTCTCTACAATTATCATATGCACCATCTTCAACCCAAAACCATAAATTACTACATTCTATTTTTTTATGTTATAATCATAATAGGTGATTTTATGGATAAAGTAGTTATGATAATCTGTATTGCGGTTATTTTAATTATTAGTGGATTTATATTAGCTTATTTTACTTTGATGCAGTGGAATAATGTGCAAGCAGAATTTGTTGATATCGAGTTTTATGCTCTTCAACCTACGGAAGGATATTATACAATCGGTAGTGATGGATATGTTCATTATAATGATGAAGGGGAAAATTATAAGATCTCTTATATCTATGATGAAGAAAATAATACTGTTACTTATAATTCTGATGGTTTTGAATATCAATTGAATATTTTATACGTAGATCCTGATAAAGAATATATGTTGGTAGAACGAAAAGTAAAGGGAGATCCTTCTATTGCAATCTATCATATTCCTTCTACTCAAATCGATGATTTTTTTGAGACAAGAGATGGTTCTTTAGAAAAAGATATTAAAATAGGAGGAACTGTTTATACTTTTTCTAAAGATAATACTTATGTATCTGAGTATAGTCCTACTACTTTCTCTTATCGTTATGCTTGTTTAAAGGGAACAGAGTATTGTGACTTTTTATTAATGTATAATCATCCTAATTATATTTCTATGATTGCGATGAATTATAATGGGGAATGGATGAGAGTTCTTTCTTAGTAAAGGATTATTATGAGTAAAGAGAAAATAACAAAACTGATGGCTATTCCTATGATTCTAGGAAGTATGGGAAATTATATGGATGATTTCCTATTATTTGGAAATGATAAATTATTGGGATATTCTGTTAGTTTAATTGGAGAGATTGATGAATTATTAGAAGCAGGTCGTTCTAAGGAAGAAATTGCATCTCTCATTCAAGAAAGTGATTTTTCTTTGAAAGATCCTGAATTAACAAAAGAAGATAGTGCTTTATTAAAGAAGGATGCTCTTAGAACTCTTGAAATACGATATCAATTATTCTTAGAAGAAAAAGGAACTGTTCCAAAGACAGGTGCTAATCATCCTTATGTGAAAAATAGAAAACAAATATCGGATCCTAAAAAAAACACTAACGATCATTAGTGCTTTTTTTATGTTGTTTGATCTTTATACCGTAGGACATAGGTTGCTCCAAAGTCATAGCAGTCATGTACCATGTCTTTTCCATAAGAAGGGGCTGCTGCATATTGTCCATCTCCTACATAGATTTCTGCATGTTCTTGTCCATCTTTTGCACAGATTACGACATCTCCTGGTTGTAGGTTACTCGTACCCGTATAATCTACTTTATCAAATTTGTTTAATTTATCGACTAACCAAGTAGAAGCTGTTTTGGGATTGGTTCCTCCCATTGTTTGGGGATCATATCCAAGATTCGCATCTTCATAACAAGCTAATACAAAACCAAAACAATCTCCGTAGAAATAGTCTTTAGTATTATCCCACCCTAAGGCATACGTATTTCTGGAATCTTTACTAATTTCTTTTGCTTTATTAGCAGCATTTTCTCCTGTCTTACTACTTGTTTGTTCTACTGTTGTAGCAGGGATTGTTGAAATAGGATTTGTTGTAACTGGTGTTGTTTCTGTACCTGTTGTTGGAGTCGTTACTGTTGTATCTCCCGCAACATTTTCTTTTGCTTCTTTATCACTTTGTTGATAAGAAGCAGAAGTTGTTGCTAAGAAGTTATTCATCTCTTGAAATTTTGAAAGTATGGATGAATACTCTGTATCTACTTTTGATAATTGGGATGCACATTCATCTGCAGCAGGTCCCATAAATACATTTCCATCCATTAATTGTGTTTTTAAATTCATCGTTACTTCTTTTTGTGTAGAAAAAGAAGTTAGAAGTGTGTGAATGGTAGAAGAAGAATCTTGAAAAATCTGATATTCTCCTACTGTTATATTATTTTCTGACATTCTCTCACCTCTTTCTCTTTATTATCATATATTTATTATAACATACTTTTTCTTATGGTATAATATTAATATAGGAGGATGTTATGGAAACAGAAGTTAGATTTTATTATTCCTTAGAAGAAAAAGAAAAAGTATTAAATTACTTTCAAAAATTTAAAGAATTAAAGTACTTAGGAAAGTTTTATGAATGTACGGATCAATATAATCATCCTATGAAAGATTATGATTTTTATAGTGATGAAATTGATGGTAGATTTCGTGTTCGTAAATCGATTGGAGAAGATTCTTCCAAATGTATGATTTCTTGGAAAAGAAGATTACATGTAGGAGAGACAATCCACAGAGAAGAAGAAATGGAAGTATCTATTTCTCCAGAAGACTATGAAAATTTATGTTTCTTACTTGTCAATGTCCTTCATTTATATTTATTAGAGAGTTATGAGAGATATCGTCATATATTTCAAAATAAAGAAGTAGAAGTTGTAGTAGACGAATATCCTTTTGGATTATGTGTGGAGATTGAAAATAAATCAGATTCAGAAGATCCTAATAAAATCCTTCAGAAATGGATGAAGAAATTTCATTTTAATGAAAAATTTGCTTATCCTCTTTCTTGGGATGATAAATATGAAGAGTTATGTAGAGAACAAAATAAACGAATTGAATACTTAGTTCGTTTTGATAAAGAGATGCCTTTTGAGCATACTCCCTTTCCATTTAAATAAAAAAACAACCTATTGGTTGTTTTCTTGTTTTAAGAACTGATATTCTTTTTCATTACAAGTTAAAGTATAATCCTGATTTAATTTCTTTTTAATAGCAGTCATATATTCTTTTTCCTTTTCCTTTTTCTCTATAAAGATAGAATTCTCTGAGTCGGATAGAACTAATTGTTCTTTTTCTTTTTGTGTTATTTCCAATACACTAATATTTTCTTCTACTAAGTAATAGACAGATACATCTATATTATCATTTACTTGATAATTCTTTTTTACAATATTTGAATCATAATACCATTTTTTATTATTTTCATAGTAATAACCACTGGTAATAACATTCGAATTCTTAATAAAGACATAGTATCCTTTCTTACATTTAATCTTATCTTCTACTTGTCCTCCTCCGGAGGTTGCTCTTACAGCTTCTTTTAGTGTAGGATAAGCTTTTTTATAATTTAAGAAAAATAATAGTCCAATGATAAAAGCTAATATTACTAGGGCATCAATCATTTTATTCTTCATAATTCTTACCTCAATCTTATTATAACATAATAAAAAGGATTCTTAGGAATCCTTTCTTGTTTTTTGATAAGCTTTATCATTCCAATAATCGTTTGCATGTTGGGTTAAAGCCATAATAAATGCATCTCTTGTAATATCAATTCTACTGATAGAGTGATGGGTAATACTATCAATTCCTCCTACACTCTTTCCTAGATCTTGTTGATGGAATATTTTAGATACTACTTGTCCAAAGTCTGTTTTGATAATGTCTTCTACATATTGACTTGGTACTGGAAAGGAAGGTCCATATCCTGTACTTTCATATCCATCTTTATCAATGACTACGGCTGCATTGGCAATAAACCAAGTTCCATATAGTTCGATAATACCGGATTCTATTCCCATGAATAGATCTGCTTCTATTCCGTTTTCTTCTGCATATTTTTTAGCATTCAGTGCTCTATTTCTAGCACCTTCTTTTGTCTCTTCTGAAACAGGCTGATCTCCTACTCCTGAAGATGCTTTATATCCTTCTATTTCTACAGAATCAAAATAAGCTTCTAAAGCTTTTTTTGCTCCTTCAATTTTACCAGGATTTGCTGTTCCAATGATTGCTTTCATATTGTCTCCTTATGTCCATGCTTCTTCTGAATCTAATTGTCTAATATCTGCTAATAATCCTATAAAAGAATTATCTAAAATATAATAATTTCTATCTTTTCCATGGCAGACCATTACTCCTCTTAAAGCATCGGATCCTCCACTTTTTACAAATAATTTTAATGTATCATTTTCCATATTACTATATGGATTTTCTGTTACTTCTATTTGGTATGGTTCCAGTGGTTCATACTCATTTTCTGGTTTTGCTCCTATAAAATAAGATTTCCCTATATATTCATACTTACTATGTTCATTCATCTTTTCTTGAACATTTTGTTTTAAACCCTCTGTTAATGGTTGCATTTCTCCTTGTAATACTTGTAGTTTTTCAAAGAATGGTTCTGGGTCTTCTGGATTAAATTCTGTAATTGCTTGAATAAAAGCCCCTACTACATTATAAGGATTGGTGCGGTCTAATTCTTCAATTTCATCAATCGTTGTATTGATGGAATTCATTGTTAATATCATATTAGATACCTCCTTTTTTTATTATATCACAAAAAAAGATATCTAGTGATATCTTGTTTTTTTATACCTTTTATTTATGGGTTCTTCCATCTACTAAAGGTCTTTGTGGAACGGCTCTTGATTCATTTTCTTTTCTTCCATTGATTGGTTCAATCACAATACCCGTTGTTTTTTGTCCATAGTACTCATCAAAGAAATCTTTATGATCTGTAACATATTGCATCATAAAGGTTCCTGCTCCTTTTCCCATTTCTTTTTCTTCAACAAAGCATCTATGAATCATAATTGCTCCGTCACTATTTCCTAGAAGCATTCCTCCAATGACTTCATTGTCATTTAAACATTGAAAAGCTAATACTTGACCAGATTTAATATCTTCTGAAAAATATCCTTTTCTAGATGGATTGGTACTTTTTCTATGACCAAATACATCTCTTTCTGTTCTTTCTAATTCTCTTACTTTTTCTTCTGCTTCTACTTTTACTAAACGATACATACTTTTTCCCCCTTTATTATTAATGTATCTTATGAAGTACTTTTCCAATATATGGTTTATTTTCTGCATCGGAAAAGATACATTTTAATATTTCTTTTGTTTCTTTATCATCTTTTTTTAATTGATGAAGTCCTTCTGCTATTGATAATTTGCATTCTCTAAAACTAAATCGATCATCTTTTGTTTTCATATGAAGTGCCATTAGTGCAAATAGCAAAATATCATTATCTTGATGAGCAATTGCACTCCCACCATAGATTTTAAAAAGACAACCTGCACGATCTGGTATTAAATCATACATAAACCCTTGATAGATAGCATTATCTAAGTCTACATAAACAGGTTCCCTACCATCTCGTAGTAAGATATTATTTTCTTTAATATCTCCTACTGCTACACCTAATTTATGAATTCTCTGTAGTGCAGCATCTGCTTTTACTAAGATTTCTTCTGTTTTGTCATCATATTTTTCATGCAAACAATCCACTAAATCCTTTGGATGATTTCGATTTGTTCTTCTCACTTCTTCCATATAGTATGCTGGTTCTCTTCCTGGAACTTTTGCAAATCCTAATGGAAATGCTGCTGATGGATCTCGTAAAGACATCATGGCTTCTACTTTTTGCATCTTACGTTTTCGTTTTTTTAGAGTAAGACCATTATGAGTCCATATATAATCTGGAAATACTTTTATCGCATATTTTCCATTGTAGGAATATACATTTCCTTCCGATCCACTACCTAAGCAGTTATAATAGAAATACTTATCTCTTACTTTGAGTCTTTCCATAATACCCCTCTTCGCAAGGCTATATTATATCACAAAACATAAAAAAAGAAAAGTATTTTCTACTTTTCTACTTTTAAAATCATTTCTTTTAAGAACTTAGCTGCCTTTTCAGAACTCATTTTTAAGAACTCATCATAGGTCATTTTATTATTACTTCCATCTGGAGAATCTGAAATACATCTAATCACTAAGAATGGAATATTAGATAAGAAACAGACTTGTGCAATACTAGCACCTTCCATTTCTACACAGATTGCATGGAATGTTTTTGATAGATTTTCACTCATTTCTTTTTCGGTACAGAATACATCTCCTGATGCGATAATTCCTTTATGAGCCTCTTTTTCTACTTTTTCTGCTAGTTTTACTAGCATCGGATCACTTTCTACATACACTCCTACTTTTGGTACATATCCTAATTCATGATTGAAAGCTCTTAAATCAAAATCATGTTGAACTAGTTTTTCTCCAATGACCATATCCCCTATTTTTACTTTTTTAGATAAAGATCCTGCTACTCCTATATTAAAGATACAATCTACATTCATTTTATCAATCATAATTTGGGTACATCTTGCAGCATTTACTTTTCCAATACCAGATTCTGCTAGTACTAATTCATTTTCTTTTAATTTGCATTCATAGAAAGTAATATCATAAATCTTTTTTGATTTCTTTAATTCTACTATTTTTAATAAACTTTGTAGTTCTTCTTCCATTGCGAAGATAATTCCAATTCTTTTCATATTCTTCTCCTGTTCATTTTTATTATATTTCTTTTATTCGAAATATTCTATCCTTTATTTTGATAGTTTCTTTCTAAATTCTCCATCGACTCCTACATAGTCATTTTTTACTAAGAATACTTCTTGTTTGGAAACGGATAAGAATTTTTCTAATTTATGTAATTCATATCTTGATAAAGCAATATAAGTAATATAGGTTTTGGAATCATCATAGATTCCTTTTCCTTCCCAACAGGTTGCTCCTCGATCTAAATCTTTCTTGATAAACTGAATTAATTCATTTGGTTTTTCTTTAGTAAAGATGGTTGCACAACTACTAATATTTTGTTCATGTAATTTATCAATAGATATATTTTCGATGATAGAGTACATAATGGAATAAATCATGGTAGCTACTCCATATAACAATCCACTGATTCCAAAGACTACTGCATTGAATCCTAACGCAAATCTTCCTACACTAAATCCTGGATATTTACTGGTTAAAATAATTCCAATAATATCCGTTCCTCCCGTTGATCCTGTTGCGGATAAGATATGGGCAATTCCTATTCCTACTAGTGTTCCTGCAATTAATACGTTGGTTAATAAGTCTGGTACCAATGGTGCACTAGGAATGGGAATGATATCTAATAGAATGGTCTGTACTCCTACTGCAAAGATCGTTCTTGCACAAAAACTCTTACTGATTGCAAAATAAGCAGTCATTAGTAAGGGTATATTAATACATAAATAGATCAATCCTGTTAGATAGATATCACTTCCTGATAAATCATTAATCAAACGATTTAATAACTGAGATAATCCAAGGATTCCTCCACTATATAAGTGATTAGGTTCTACAAAGAAATTAATCCCAATACAGAATAAAACTAATCCAATAAATGTTTGGATTATTTCAGATACATTCCATTTAAAAATACGGTATAATCTTTCATTGATTCTTTTCATAAAACAACACCCAATCGATTATATCAAAAAAAGTATGTTTTCAACATACTTTTTTTATCTAGAAGGTGTAATTACCACTTCTTCTGTATAAGATGCTGTAGAATTATCAAATAGATACATGTCTCCCCAACTAGATACAAAGACATCTCCATCATCTTCTACTTTTGTAATATACATGTAGTGGTCTCCTTCTGTTTTTGGTACTCCTAGGTTACCATTCATATCGACTTTATAAAGAGTATATCCATCACTCGCAACTATTTCATCAGGAGATGGGTTTTTAAATTTACTTTTCATTCGTATATCAACATGTATTCCATGATTTCCTAAGAAATTATATAAATATCCGAAACGAGCATCTAATGTAATTCCAAAATTTGTATATTCATTTTTTGCATTTCGAACGGCTTCATTTAATTCTTCGATTTTCTTTTTTCTTTCTGTTTCATCCTTATGATATTTTTCCCAATCTTCTTCTGTCCAAGACATAATATCTTCTTTTCCAAGACGTGTATAATCATTCTTTCGAATATACTGCATAAGCTTGAATTCTAGAAGAGATTTCTTCATGGATTTTTCAATTAGTTTTTGGTTCTTTTGTACTACTAAGTTTGAATAATTAAAGAACTCTAACATTAACATTTCATAATTAAAATCAATTTCATTATTCTTGATAGTATATATTGGATAACCAAATTTTTCTTCAAATTCTTTTTCTTTTCCTTCATATAAACGAAAGATTAGATTAGCAGCTGCTGCATAACCACATCCACTATCATAAATTAAATCAAAATATTTTTGATAGAAAAAATATGCTTCTTCTTCTGATTCAAAATCTTCTACTGGATAATACTTTTGCATTTCATTCCAGATAAGAGGATCTTCAATCAATTGTTCAAAATGTTTTCTAAAATCCTGTTGGTTTGCTCCATACTGATGCGATTGAATATTTCCAATATCAAAGATAGTAATGGTTTCTATTTCTCCTTTGCCAGGACGAATCAATCCATATGCAAATAATTCGATTGCTGCTAGATAAAGAGATAATCTTTTGATTGCTTGATTAGCCATAATGAACCCCCATTCATTTTAAATGCCTATTAGTAGAAATCGTGCTTTATTCTAACACTTTTTGTAAGAAAAGTCAATTTTATAAAATTTAAAAAGCATCATTAGATGCTTTTTAATATTTGATCGAATGTTTTCAAATCAATTGTTTCTTCCTTATCACATAAACTCTTTTCTGGATTTTTATGAACTTCTATTAAGAGTCCATCACATCCTGCAGCTATGGCTGCTTTTGACATATCTTCTACCATATAAGCATGTCCGGATGCATGAGAAGGGTCTACGATAATTTTATAATCTGTATTTTTATGAATATAAGGGATTGCTTGTAAGTCTAATACATTTCTTGTTTCATTTGAGAATCCTTTAATTCCTCTCTCACAAAGAATAATCTTCTTATTTCCTTCTCTTTTGATATATTCAGCTGCTTCTATCCATTCATGATAAGAAGCTGCAAAAGAACGTTTTAATATGACTGGTGTCTTTGTTTTTCCTACTGCTTTTAGTAATTCATAATTGTACATATTTCTGGTACCAATTTGAATCATATCAATTTTATCTCCATATTTTTGTACTTGTTCAATGGAAGTTAATTCTGTTACAATTTTCATTCCTAATTCTTTTTTGATTTTTAGTAACATTTCCATTCCTTCTTCTCTTAATCCTTGAAAAGAATCAGGAGAAGTTCTCATTTTAAAAGCACCTGCTCTTAAATATTCAATTCCTCTTTCTTTTAGTAAAGAAGCTATTTCATAAATCTCTTCATAACTACCAAACGTACAAGGTCCTGCTATTATTAACTTCTTCATAGTATCACATCCCTAATCGATGGATATTATATCATAAAACAGAAAAAAAGCCACTATTTCGTGGCTTTTTGATAGACTTTTTGTTCTTCCTCTTCTCGTTCTTTTCTTTCGATATCTTGTAGGATTGCTTCTACTGCTATGTCTGCTTTTTCTACCATCGTGCAGTCATTGAAGATGACGATGTGATTCTTATGATTTCTCCAGGTCCTTACTGTTTCGATTTCTAGTTGTCTCGCTTTTTCAATTGGCTCTGTTCTCTCATCTGTGATGATATAGCATTCTGGTTTGTCAATTGCGACTGATACGAAGTGGATGACTCCATCATATCGTCCATTTAGTCCCTCTTCTGTGACTCCGGCTATACTCATCAAGATTTCGAAGTCTTCATCTCCTAGGTAAGCTCTATTGTCTAGAGTTCCTCTATCGAATAGTACTAGGATCTTTTCATTTGGGATCTTCTTGGCTCCTTCTAGTATTAAGTCTTCTTTTAGAAGCTGTCCTTTAAATACTAGGTCTTGGAAGTCCCACAGTTTTAGCTTATCCCTTTCTTCTCCAAAAGGCTTCAACCCTGCCTTTATGAGAAATGTTGCAGTCTCTTCTACAATCACCACCGAGTATCCTCTCTTTTGAAACTCTTTTGTCATGATAGCAAGAGCTGTTGTCTTACCGGCACAAGGACCTCCGGTAATGACATACTTAAAAAATCTTTGCATTTTACCCTCCCTTTTCTGAAAGATTTTTTAAATGGTTAAAAAAAAACACATGTTTTTTAAACATGTGTTTCTTTCAAACCAAATAATCCACCACTCAATATGAGTAATTTTAAACTCAAATACAATATCTGTTTCATAAGAATTCCTTCTTTCTGAACCTATGTATTTTTCGTTGGTGGAATTCAATTGTATTACAATCCATCCTTATTTGTCAATAGTTTTTTTATGATGAAACTACTTTATTATCTTTTTTGCTTCTATCATTTCTGATTCACTAAAAGCACATAATATTACTTTGATTTCATAATTAGGATATTCTCCTGTAAATTGTTGATAGGCTTTTAAGCATTGTTCAGTCGATACTTTTACAGGATTATCTAAATCTCCTCCGAAGATTCCACTACTGATGAGAGGGAATGCAATGGAATGATATCCATTCTCTTTTAAAGCAACTAGTGAATTGTAGTATGCATTATATAATTTATCAAAAGCATCTGGTATTTCATTAAAATTTGGTCCTACTGCATGAATAATGATTTTTGCATTCTTGATATTATAAGAAGGAGTTACGATAACTTCTCCATCTTCTATTGGTAAATCATATTCCTGACATGCTTTATTTAATTCTGGTCCTGCTTTTATGAGGATTGCTCTGGCAACTCCACCACCATGCATCATATATCCATTTGCTGCATTTACAATGGCATCTACTTCTTGTTCTACACAAGATCCCCGTATTAATTGGATTTTACTCATACTATCAACCTCTATTTTATTATAACAAAAAGAGAGTACCAATACTCTCTTTTATTTCTTTTTTACTAATTGATAGATGTCTTCATGAATATCATCAATGGATCTCATTTGATCTCCTTCACTGCATTCTACTTTATCCCATGAAAGATAATCTGCTACAAACATCGCACTTTGATATACCTTTTTCATGAATTCTAAATCCCTTTCATGAATATCGTTTGCCACTCCATCATTTTGCTTTCTTGCTTGTCTCATTCTAGTAACTAAATCAAAGGGAGCATGTAAGAAGATAACATGATCTGGTTCTTTAATTCCTAGTTTGTTATATTCAAAATCAATAACATAATCTAAGAATTTCTTTTTCTCTTCTACGTCTTCTATTAAAGCAGATTGATAGATTAAGCTAGAAGTTGTATATCGATCTAATAAAATAATATCTCCTTGTTCATACAATTCTTTTAATTCTGTTTGCCAAGTGATTGCTCGATCTACTGCATATAAACTATTTATAAAATAGGGAGATAATTCATTTGGTTTTCCAAATTCTCCTTGTAAATATTTTTCAACAGGTGCTCCATGATAAGTACCATATGTTGGAAAATGATGATTAGCAATTCTTCTTCCATCTCTTTTTAAATGATCACTCAATTGATCAAATTGAGTTGTTTTTCCAATTCCATCACAAGCCCCTTCAAATACAATTAATTTTCCTTTTTCCATTTTTGATCCTCCATCATCATGATTTGTTAACTTATTATTATAAAGGATAATTCTTTTCAAAATCAATTATTTATCTATTTTTTTGATTTCTGCTTCTATTCTCATCAAAGCTTTTTCTAATAACTCTTTTGCATTTGTAGCATCTGCACTAAAGGTTTGATATTCCCTTATTTCTATTTTTAAAATATCTTTTTCATATTCTTACTTCTTTCTTCTATACTTATTCTATCATAGTTCAAAGAAAAAGTAGATAACGTTGTTATCTACTTTTTGATTGTTTGTTTTTATAAAATTTGATAGAATAATCATAGGTGAATACTATGAAAGAATACTTTGATGTTTTAGATTGTAATCGTAAATCTTTGGATTATAAGAAAGAACGTGGTGAAAAATTATTAGATCATGAATATAATATGGGAGCTGAAGATTTTATTATTTGTGATAATAAAATCTTAATGACTCAGAGAAGTCCTGAAAAGTCTCATCCTGGTATGTGGGAAGTTCCTGGTGGATGTTCCCAAGCAGGAGAAGAATCTTTTGATACTTTAGTTAGAGAAATGTCTGAAGAAGTTGGTGTCAAAGTTGATTCTTCTAATACCAGATATATTGGTACCAAATTGTATAAAAAACAATTTGTTGATATTTATGAGACAGTTACTTCTATTGATATTCATGATATCAAAGTACAGGAAGAAGAAGTTAGTGAGGTTAGATTTGTTGGGAAAGAAGAATTTGAAGAACTTGTTTCCCAAGAAAAAGTTGTTCCTTCTGTACTCAATCGTTTTCATTCTTTCAAAGATCTATTAAGTTTAGACTGGTAATTATCTTACTAGTCTTTTTTGTGGAACTGCATATAAAACAAGTTCCGCATTACAAAATCTGTTTCTAGAAGTAGAAGCATATTTTCTATATAGTAATTCATAATCTGGATTCATTGCTTTTAAAGTTAATGGTAACTCTAATAAGTCACTTGGTAAGTGATAAGCACAGGCAGCAATAACTGGTTTGTTTTCTGTTATAATTCTTCTGGCTCTCTTTAGAGTATCTAATTCCATTCCTTCAATATCCATATTGATTAAAGATACATCTTCATGTCCAAATAGATTATCTAATGTATGTTCATTGGTATCTAATGTGATAGGAACAGATTGTATCTTTTTTCTTGTTTCTTCTGGTAACATTCCTAAATTATCTTTTAATTGTCTGCATCTTTCTTGATCTCCATCTACTGCATAGATTTTTTTGAAAGTATCAAACTTATCTAAGTAATAGAAGATGGTATCTCCATTAGAAGAACCACAATTGACAAATACTTCATCATCTTTATGATGATAAACAGATTCATCTATATATTTATCCCATGTAGGTAATTGTGTTTCTCGATAGAAATCATAAAATACTTTACTTCTAATATATTCAACATATGCTTTTTTAGATTCCTCATCATGTAGTTCATCTAACATACCAATAATCTTATCTTTATGTTTTTGGAAATATGCTAGATAGTCTAAATCATGACGTGGTATTTTTTCATAATCATAGGGACACATATAAGTATCAATTGGTTCTGTCTGTAATTTCTTTTGTAATTTTTCTATATAAGTAGGATACTTATAATTTGGATTTGTTAAGATTAACAAATATTTTTCTTCTGGATTTAATCCTTTAATTTCCTCGATAGAATGGAATACATAATCCGGTTTTATAAACTCTGTATGTAACCATTTTTCACAAGATAGTGCCATATCACTATCTGCTAGTAAAATTGTCTTATATCCTTGTTTATGGATTTTATATCGCATGATAGGAACATTATTAGGTGGTTCATAAACACCATGTGTAATACTCATATCATCGTCTAATATTTTAGATAAATAAGTCTTCATATTATCACTTCCTAAATCTTAAAATATTAATTTTGCACTTCTTTTCCTCTTCCCCAAAATCATAGTATGGATAAATAGATTGAATATGAGGAATACTTTCTTCTGTTACACTACCTTTTTTAATTTCTTTATCAGCACTATATACTAATTCAGTATCTTGATATCCATAATCTTTACTAATCTCTAAGATACTAGGCATATCTCCTGTTCTTCTATCTAATCCTAAGAAGTCAAACATTAAGACATATAAGTCTCCATCTTTCTTTAGATGTCCTAGTGATTCTTTTAAGATTTGTAGAATATATTCTCTTCCATCTATTCCACCGGAATCATGAACACTACCACTAATCATTGGCATTTGAGGTGGATTTGCTAAAATCATATCATACATTCTTTTTACATTTTGAAAGTAATCACTTTCAAAACAATTCATATTTTGAAATCGATTGTCTTTAATTAATTTATTAAACCATTTAATACATTCAGGATCACAATCAATTGAATCTACACTTTTTGCTCCATTAAAGTAAGCAATCATTCCTAAGATACCTAAGTATCCACATCCTAAATCTAATACATCTTTTCCTTCACATGATTTTGGATCTAAAACCATGTCATATAATAATCCAGATTTAGGAACATATCCGCCATCACACAATTCCAACAAACTATTTTTATAATTAAAATACTTTTTACCCTCTTTTTCTAAAATATAATAATCCTTCGTATTAAACGGATTATACGTTTTAATGTTTACCATAATAATTTCTCACCACTTTCTTTACATATTCTTCTCTACCATTTTCATGCATATACTCTTCTAGTTCAATTAATGGATAAATGATTTCATCTTCTTTTCGATAAGGTCTTTCTGCTTTTAAAATAACATTTAAAGCTTCATAATATTCTTGGATTGTTATCTCTGCTCTTCTACCAAATAAGACTTCTACAATTTCTTTTACTCTCGTACTTGTTAAGTCTTTTACTTTAATCATTTTATTTCTATCTCTTCTAATAATCTTTTCTAGATTATATTTTCTTTCTTCTGGAAGAAGAAATGCAGAATACTCTTCATATACATTATTTAAGAAGTATAGAGATAATCTTTCTTTTGTAGATAATCCTCTCTCAAAATCCATTATCCAAATCTTGTCGTCATCTACCATAATATTTCTAGGTGCAAAATCATGCCAGTAGAATGACTTCTTCAAAAATAGTTTTAATAACTCGTTAGTATATTCGACCCCCTTCTTGTGTTGGGCTAACGTTCTTAACGTTAACTCCAAATTATCCCCAACACATTTTTCCATTGTGATTACACCTTGGTGATAGTCATAGATTTCTGGAACTGCAAGTTTATATCTTTCTCCATGAATCACAAATGGGTCAAAGTTACATGATAAATTTTTCGCTAGTCTTAAACTTTCAACTTCTTGTTCCCCACTTTTTTTCTTTACACAATCATCAAGTATTTGTACTCTGGATTCATCTAAAGATATAACTTCCATAATTCCTCCTATCTCCCCGGCACTCATTCTTGCAGACAATCATTTGGTTTTTATTAGTTTTGTATTATAATCATATTCTCACAATAATCCAATACAATTTTTTTATAATATATATAATTTCTAATTATAATGATGCACACTTAATATAAATGGTATTAATCACATTTATTTCTTTCCTTTTATCTGCTCTTTACAACTTATTTATTTATGATATAATAGGAGCGAAATGTGGGGGATATTATGTATCGTGTATTAGCTCAAATGAAGGGGAAAGATCGTGGAACGGTCGAAGATAAAGGAAGAAAATTTTACTTTAAAAGAAATGATGCGGATGTAGAAATATTAATGGAGAAGATAGCTGATTTCTTTCAATTAAATCATGCTCATTACTATCCTACTACGGTTCATGGACTTCAATATTATATTAGTGAAGATTTAAATGCCAAGGGAAATTTTGTTACAGCAGAAGATGCAGGAATTGATTTCCATTCTATTTCCGAAATTCGAGATGCCATTCTTTTAAAATACCCTAATGATTTTGAAAAAATTATGAAAGACTTTATGAAAATGTATTTTATGGATCTTCTTACTTTGAATATTGATCGAAATAATGTGACCTGGGGATTTCTTCAAAAAGATGGTCATACAGAGTTATGTGTTTTAGATAATGATCTAGCATTTATCTATGAAAATTCTTTAATGACTTCTTGTGAGAATCCTAACAGAAGTACTATGACAGAGATTGAGAATGTTTTAGATACGTTTCCACCTGAATATATTGTTTTATTCTTAGAAATGTATCAGAATTTAAATACGGAAACTTTAGAGAAGATTATGAGGGATTGTGAAGATGAAATGGAAGATACTCTTCCTCATAAACATCACTATATTGAAAGATTTGAAATATTAAGAGAGAAGATAGAAAATTACTTAAAAGAAAAACATAAAGAGTATATAAAAACAGAGGCTTAAGTAGCCTCTATTTTTTTATTTCAATTACTAATCCTTTTGGATTATTTTTAATATTTTCTAATTTCTTTTTACTATTATCATCTTTTACATATACTGTTTCTGTTTTTGCAGATAAAAACATGTTTTTCATACTTTTTACTTTACCCATATCACAGTGAGATAGATCAATTACTTTGATATTTGCTTTTTCAAACATGTTATCCATGTTCACTACTTGACTCGTATCAATATTATTTAGATCAATGGATTCTGCATTGGATTCAGAAAACATATATTTCATCGATACGATTGGTTTGTGATTAATACTTCCACAGATTTTAGATGTGATACTGGATTTAGATGCTTTATCATTTAGAATGACTCCCCATCCATCTTCTTTGATATCTTCCCATCCTTTATTCATTCCTAAAGATTGCTGTTTATAATGATACGTATATTGTCCATTGGTAAAGGATGTTCCTGCTTCTAGTTTTCCTTCAAAGATACAATCATATCCATTTGTTGGTTGATACTTCGCACTTTTTTTATCATTTTTTACATCTTTATTTCCAGTAGCTGAAATAGAAACAATGATTCCAATGATGATAATGATCACTCCTACTCCTATTAAAATAGGAATCTTAGGGATTGGTTTCTTGGGAACAAATTGTTTCTTTTCTTTTGGTGGTTGTGTTACAGGAGTTGTTTCTTGTTGTTGTACTGGTTGTTCTACCGTCTGAGCTTGTATGATTTGATTACAAATAGGACATGTTACGGTTCCTCCACTAATATTACTGTGGCAATTTGGACAAATCATAATATTTCACTTCCTCTTTACCCTTATCTTGTTCTATCCCAATTGCAATAATGGTTAATGCAATCAATGTAACAATAATAAATATTAATAACTTTGCTTTTTCTGTCATTTTCGATTACCTTTTTTCTTTTCTAAGATTTCTCCTCTTAAGAAGGCATATACATTTTGTCTTTCTTTTTCTCTGTCATTTTCTTCTGTTGCGATATCATAGGTCGTAATATAATCTCTTGGAGGATTCCAATCTCCATTTCCATAGGGATCCCAAGAAGTACCAGATGGTTGTAGACATCCAAAAACAACACAATAAGGAACATTTAATTCTCTTGCTTGCATTAGACGATCTTCCACTCCTGTTTTAATGGTTTCTCCAAAATCCATATCATGGATATTCTTTCCAAATTTTCTTACTAGAACATCATTTTTTACCCATTCTAGTTTCATAATTCTTTCTTTAATACCCATAGAACCTCCTATTAGATTATCATCCTATTATTATTATAACAAAAAAAGTTACGAAACGTAACTTTTCTTTTTTTATTCTAATGCAGAAATAACTCCGATACCTACTACTTTATTATTGTAGTAAACTTCTACTCTCATTCCTAGTTCTAATGGCATTAAATCATCTAATTCTACTTTGATGGTTGTAATTTCTCCTGGAGTAATTTCTTCTTTTCCTCCTTGGAATGATACTTTTCCTTCTAGAGGATCTTCTGTTAATTTTAATGCCATTGTTTTTACTTGATCTGTTTTTAATGATTTATCAAGGCCTTCTTCTTCTGTTGTTTTAAAGTATGTTAATAAAGATACTTTCTTGAAAGATTGGATAACAGATGGTCCTTCTTTTTCTTCAATTTTAATCATAGCAGCATCTGCTTCTCTCATAAGACCTTTTACACTTTCTTCTTCTACAGATGGTCCTTCTATTTTTGAAATGGTATCGAAATGGAATCCATTCTTTTCTAATACAGATTTTAAATCATTTTCAATAGTTGCTTGATCTCCTACTATATAGACTACTAATTGCGTGATATTAGCAGCTTTTAATGCTTCTATTAAATCTACTGTTTCAGAAGTCATTCCTTCTTCTACATTGACAACTAAGAAGACTCCATCAATGGTATTATCTCCTTCTGCTTCAATTAGATATTTCTTTTGTGTTTCTAAATCACATAAATATAGTAAATTATAATTCTTTTCTGATTTAATGGTTTCTTTATGAGCTGTATAAGTAATATGACTTCCTTTAAAAGATGGACAAGTATCAAGAGATTCTTTCGTGATTTCTTTTCCAAATAATTGATTTAAAAGAACATAAACATCTTTTCTTGCATCGGTTGCTCCTAATACAGCAATATTCATATTACCAGCATCTGATCTAGCTGGTCTTAAAGATTGAATTGCATCGGCTTTTCCAATCGTAGATATATGTTTTAAACTAATAGAAATCGCTCCTCCAATTAAAGCAATTATGATAATGGCTACTAAAATTGGAATAAACTTTTTCTTTTTATTTTCTTGTGGTACTGCTGGTGCTTCTGGTTGTGGTTGTGCTTCTTGCATTACCATTGTTTCTGGAGTAGCTGGTGTAGGTGGAACTGCTAATTGTTGGAATGTTGGAACAACTTCTGCTTGTTGAGTCTCTGCCTCTGGTTGTACAGCTTGTGCCAATGCTTGAGGTTCTACAGGAGCTACTGTTTCTGCTTCCACTGGAGCTACTGGTGCTGTTTCTGCAGGGGCTGCAACTGGCTCTGGTGTTGCCACTTCTGGAGTTTCTGCAACAGGTGCATTCGCAACAGGAACTTCTGCTAGTTGTTGGAACGTTGGAACTGTTTCTGTTTCTGGTTGTCCTGGCTGTCCTAAATCAGGTCCCATTGCTGGCTCTGATGGCATTAATGGTTGAGATGGAATATCAACAGGTGGAGAATCTGGTACTTCATCAATGTTAGCAGCAATCATAACTGGTTCTTCTGTTGGTGCTTCTGGTTGTGGTGGTAATGCTGGTTGTTCTACTACAGGAGGAGCAGCTGCAACAGTAGGTGCAATAGGTGCTAAATCTACTTGTGGTTGTGTCTCAGGAACTGCTTGAACTAAGTTATTTGGATCTTGATTCATATCATTCACTTCTTTCTACTTTTTCTACTATAAATCTATTATAACAAATAAATCAAAAAAAATATATCTTCTTTTTATGTTATAATCAATTTATGAAAGATTGTGTAGAGTTATTATTAAATTGGTATAATGAAAATAGAAGAATGCTTCCTTGGAGAAGAGATAAAAATCCTTATCATGTATGGATTAGTGAGATTATGCTTCAACAAACAAGGATTGAAGCTGTCATTGACTATTATGAACGTTTTATGAAACGTCTTCCGGATATTCAAAGTCTTGCTGAAGTATCCGAAGATGAATTATTAAAACTATGGGAAGGATTAGGATACTATTCTAGAGCGAGAAACTTAAAAAAAGCGGCTATGAAAATCATGAATGATTTTCAGGGAAACTTTCCAGATTCTTATGACGATATTTTGTCACTTCCTGGGATTGGAGATTACACGGCGGGTGCTATTTCTTCTATTTGTTTTGATCTTCCAGAAGTTGCTATCGATGGGAATGTTATGAGAGTCTATTGTAGAGTGAATTGTCTTGATTTGGATGTAGGAGATTTAAGAGTAAAAAAAGAGATTGGGGAGAAAATAAAAAAGATTCTTCCGAAAGATTCTGGAGATTTTAATCAAGGCATTATGGAACTAGGAGAAGTAATTTGTATTCCTGGAGGAGTTCCTAAATGTGAAATTTGTCCTTTGAAAGAGAAATGTAAGGCTCATTTAAAACACAAAGAAACGGAGATTCCTAGAAAAGTACAAAAGATTAAAATCAAAGAAGAAGAATATACTTTATTCTTATTAAGATATAAAGATTCTTATGCATTACGAAAGAGAGAGTCTGGTCTATTAAAAAATATGTGGGAGTTTCCTAATACAGAAGGATTTCTTACTTATGAAGAAATTAGAAAGATGATTCCTTCGATTCAAAGGATTGCATTAAGTATTACAAATACTCATGTGTTTACTCATAAGAAATGGTATATGAATAGTTATTATATAGAAGTTAACAAAAAAGATCCTCAATATACTTGGGTTACTTTGGAAGAGATTGAGAAGAATTATGCTCTTCCTACTGCCTTTATGCCATTTTATGAAGAAATAAAAAGAAGACATTAATTGTCTTCTTTTTTTTGAAATACTTTTTTCGTATCTGTTTCCTGTGTATTTGGTAAGATGGATAAATCTACATTTTGTAGATTTAATCTTTCTAGACTAATGATGGGTAGTAATTCTTTGATTACATTTTCTCCCATCATTGCTCTCTTCCTCAATTCCTCTAATTCCCGATTACTCTTATGATAATCTTCTCTTAAATCACAAGTAAAATCAAATAATGGGTTTTGAGCATCTCCCATAACAGATGCTCCTTGGATGGCTCTTTCTAATCTATTTTTTGCAATTTTTTTATCAATCACTGCTTTCCCAATTCTTGGAAGATTGACTGCAATAATAATCGGAGCATATTGTGGAAATAAAAATGATAATACGAATGTTACAATTCCTGTATTCTTGATTGTTTGAATAGATTGGTACATTTTACCATCTGCCTGTATTTCTTCTCTTTGACAAGCTTCTTCCATATTTCTTTTTTCACTTAGAAATTTATTATAGACATCTAATATCGTTGTGAAAGCATTCTTCTTTGCTTTTTTCACTTCATCTACC
>JAGCSA010000051.1 GCA_017964405.1 Bacilli bacterium | reverse complement strand
CTACGAGAAAGAGTCCCGGAATTAGAGAAAGTATCTCCTGATAATATTCGTAAAATCATTAAATTATTATCGGATCAAAAATGTGATATGCCTCTTTTAAGAAAAATCATCATCGTAACACCAGAAGTGTTATTAAGAGATCCATCTGACATAGAAGAACTCATCTATAAACTAAAAGAATACAATGTATTAAAGATCAAAGAAATGTTAGAGAATTATCCATTACTCATCATGAAAAATGCTTATGAAGTAGATGGATACTTTATCAAAATGAAGAATCAAAATAAAACCCTAGAGGAAGCAAGAGAACATTTAGAAAAGTTCCCATTCTTATAGGATTATGATAAAATAAGTTAGGTGATAATATGAAGAATAGAAGTGAGTTAAGAGAAATCATCATGAAAGTTTTATATCAAATGGAAATATTAAAAGAAACAGACATTGAATATAAAACAGAAGATTTAGTAAAAGAATTATTAGAAGTAGAAAATAGTTTTGTAAATGATACCATTGAAGGAATCATCAAGAATAAAAAAGAAATGATTGAAGTAGATAATAAGTATCTAAAAGATTGGACCATGGATCGTTTAAACAAAGTAGATCAAGCCATTCTTTTACTAGGTACCTATGAATTATTATATACAGATACCCCATCTGTGGTAGCAATCAATGAAGCAATCGAATTATCAAAAAAATACAGTGAAGAAGCTGTTACTAAGATGATCAATGGAGTATTAGATAAAATTTATCATGAAGAGGTAAAAGAAGACTAAAGGATGTGGAATCTTGAACGAGAAATATATAACAGTAACACAATTAACTCGGTATATCAAATATAAATTAGATAATGATCCCAATCTAGATGAAGTATTCCTAAAAGGAGAAATTTCTAATTTTAAAGCACATAGTAGAGGACATTTCTATTTCACATTAAAAGATGAAGGAAGTAGAATCAATGCGATTATGTTTGCATCATCTACAAAAAAACTAAAGTTTATTCCCCAAGATGGAATGAAAGTATTAGTAACCGGAAAAATTAGTGTATTTGAATCAACTGGTCAATATCAAATCTATGTAAATGATATGCTAGAAGATGGAGTAGGAAATCTTTATATAGCCTTTGAACAATTAAAGAAGAAATTAGAAGAAGAAGGATTATTTAAAGAAGAACATAAAAAGAAGATTCCAAAAATACCCAATAAAATTGGAGTCATAACAGCTCCAACAGGAGCAGCCATCAAAGATATTATTTCAACGATTACTAGAAGATGGCCTTTAGCAGAAATCTATTTATTTCCTTCTCTGGTACAAGGAGAAGAAGCAAAAGAAGATATTGTAAAACAAATCAAAAGAGCTGAAAACTATCCCTTAGATACCATAATTGTAGGTAGAGGAGGAGGCTCTATTGAAGACTTGTGGCCTTTTAATGAAGAAATGGTTGCCAGAGCAATCTATGATTGTAAAATACCTGTGATCAGTGCCGTAGGACATGAGATCGATTTTACGATAGCAGACTTTGTAGCGGACTTAAGAGCACCCACTCCTACAGGAGCAGCCGAAATGGCAGTACCACAAGTACAGGATGTAGAAAAGTATTTAAATCAAGTAAAGATTCGATTGAAGAATTCGATTTCTAATCAATTAAAAAGAGATAGAAGAAAATTACAGGAAATCACCAGTAGAAATATCTTTCGAAATCCAATGACAATCTATCAAACCAAAGAAATGATTTTTGATAATTTGATTGAAAAATTAAAATATAGTTTAACGAATGTCGTATCGATCAAAGAAAAAGAATTGTTAAAAGTAAAACAATCCTATATCTTACAAAAACCATATCAATTGATTGAAAAAAAGAGTAATAAGTACTTACAATTAATATCGAAATTAGAAACATTATCTCCACTATTAACACTCAAGAGAGGTTATACCATGGTAAAGGTAGAGAATCATGTAATCGATAGTTGTAAAAAAATCAAAAAAGAAGAAATTCTCACGATTGATTTTAAAGATGGATCAGTCGATGCAAAAGTATTATAGGAGGAACTATGGCTGAAAAGAAAGAAAAAGAAGAATTAAGCTTTGAAGAATCACTAGAAAGCTTAGAAGAAATTGTCAAAAAACTAGAAACAGGAGAAGTCCCATTAGAAGATGCGATTACAGAATTTAATAAAGCAATGAAACTCGCAAAATCTTGTGATGAGAAACTAAAGAATGCAGAAGAATCTATCGCAAAGTTAGTAAAAGAAAATGGAGAAATGGTAGACTTCCAAGTAGAAGAATAAAAAAAAACGATGTTAATCGTTTTTTGTTTTATTCATTTAATAATAGAAAAGATGCTAAATGGACCTCTTCCAAACTTTCTAAAGGAAAATAATGATCGGGTTCAGAAGAAATCGTTTTCCGTATTAAAACATCATCTGGATCCATCGTATTAGAAAGATAAAGATAATGAATATCTTGATAGACAATCTCTTTGAGAATATAGTAAGAATTCTCTCCAATTTTGATGATAGATACTTTCTCCATCTAAATCATCTCCAATATTATTATATAGAAAATAAGAATAAAAATCAAAGGATAAAGAAGAGAGAAGTGTAAAGAAAAAAACATTTCATTTTTCTAGAAAACATGATAAACTAATAGTAGTTAGAATAGAAAAGAGGATGCTTATGTATATTGATTTGATTGTTTTAATTATTGCGATTATTGTAGTCATTATGTTCTTTAGAAGATTCTCATCTTTTGTATTTTTTGTTGCAATTGTAGATATCTTTTTAAGAATATTAGCTTTCATTAAAAATAATATTGGTCTCAAAGATATTGCGACAGTAATTGGAAAATACTTACCAGAAAGTGTCATTGCTATCATTGAAAAATATACGTATTCCATTCCTATATTATGTATGATTTTAAAATGGTGTTTTGTAGCGATTATGGCAATCTTCTTAGGATATATTATTAAGATCTTTATTCATAAGAAAAAAATATAAGCGACATAGTCGCTTTTTTTTGTCAAAAAATTGTATTCTCCTTGTATTAATAAAAACCATTATGATATAGTTAAGCAAGGAGGGTAGGGAATATGGCAAAATTATATTTTAGATATGGAGCAATGAATTGTGGGAAGACTGCCTCTTTACTACAAGCCATCCATAACTATGAAGATAGAGAATTAGAAATCTTATTATTAAAACCAGTGATTGACTCGAAAGGAGAAGATAAAGTTGTCTCTAGAACAGGTTTAGAAAGAAAGGTAGATCATCTATTATTACCGAATGAGAATTTATATCGGTATTTAACCCTTCATGATGAAGGAATCAGTTGTATTTTTGTAGACGAAGCACAATTCTTAAAAAGAAAACAAGTGAATGATTTGATGAGAATTGTCATTAAAGATGATATCCCAGCAATCTGTTATGGATTAAGAACGGATTTTTTAGGAAATGGATTTGCAGGAAGTACCAGACTCTTAGAAATTGCTCATACAATTGAAGAAATGAAGACCATCTGTCGATGTGGCAAAAAAGCAACGATGAATGGAAGAAGAGTAAATGGTGTATTTGTATTTGATGGTAATCAAGTAGCGATCGATGGAGAAGGAAAAGTAACCTATGATTCTCTCTGCCCAGAATGCTTTGAAGAAGAAAACAGAAAATATGAAAAAGCCAAAATTTATCAAAAGACAAGAAAAAGCTCTAACAATCGTTAGAGCTTTTGTATAGAACACTCTTCTAATATCGAAACGGAATAGGAAGATAATTTAGAATAAATTTCAGAATCGACGAAACAAGTATAAGTAATATTTTCTAAATATTCCTTGGAAAGAATAGTAGAATTCTTTAATAAATATAAAACATTTTTTTCTTCTTCATAAGGAAATACAATTTGTACTTTATAGCCAGGTACTAATTCAATCAATTCTGCATTCTTAAGAGTTTCTGTAATGGTTTTCGTATAGGCTCTGACTAATCCTCCAGCTCCTAATTTGATTCCTCCAAAGTATCGAACAACAACGGCAAGAATATGATTTAAATCTTCTTTTTCTAATACATTCAAAATAGGCATTCCTGCTGTACCACCAGGCTCTCCATCATCAGAAGAGTGTTTTTCCTGATCATAGATAGTAGCATAACAATAATGAGTCGCTTTCGGATATTCCTCTTGGATGTTTCTTAAATAAGAATGGATATCTGATGAATCAATGGGAAGAAGAATTCCAATAAAACGAGAATTCTTGATAACAATTTCATGAGAAATTGGATGCAAAATCGTCTTCATATACATCACCCATTTCATTATACCAAAAAAATAGTAAGAATTAGAAGATTCTCTATAGGTTTTAAGAAAAACATGGTATAATGATTACAGTAAGGAGTTGAGAGTATGTTTCAGAAACACAAAGATAAAGAGATGGACATTACTTCATTAAACAGTTTAATTAAAACCGGAAATCGAATTTTAAAAGTAGTATACTTTATGGCAATAGTAACCTTAGTATTATTAGGAACTTATTTATTAAAAGAATTAAAAATACTAGGAATCATCCAAGATATCCTAGTCGTAATATCTCCTATGTTTATAGGATTGATTATTGCATGGTTATTTGAACCATTAGTAACCAAATTACAAAACAGAAAAATACCAAGAATTGTTTCTTGTCTATTAGTTTATTTAATCATATTGGGTGGTATGATTGGAATTGCTTATTTCTTCATTCCAACCTTAGTATCCCAAGTAAAAGACTTTGTAACAGCAGCTCCGGGTATTTTTGAAGAATTAACAGATTTCTGTATTGGAATCTTACAAAAAATTAACTTAGAAAAACTAATTGATATGTCGGATTTAAAAGGAAATATCACAACGGTTGTAACAAACTATGGAATGTCAATTGTATCTGATTTTCCAAAATACGTAGTAGATATTGGAAAGATATTAGTGAGTGGTGGATTGAATGTTGTATTAGGATTGATGATTGGATTCTATTTGCTATATGACTTTAATAAAGTAAATGATGGCATTAAAAGAGTATTACCAAAACATTGGGGAACGAATTATGATGAATTAACTACCAGATTAAATACATCTTTAAGAAGCTATGTACAAGGAGTTTTAATCATCATGTTATTAGTCTTCTTAACACAATCCATTGGATTGACCCTTGCGGGAATGAAAGCACCTATAATCTTCGCATTGTTCTGTGCTGTAACCGATATTATTCCATATTTTGGACCTTATATTGGAGGAATTCCAGCTGTGATTGTTGGATTTACGATTTCTCCAATTACAGGTATCTGTGTATTAATATCCATCATCATTGTACAAATACTAGAAAACAATTTCTATCAACCATTAATTATGGGTCATACGATGAAATTACACCCTGTAACAATTATTATTGGACTATTGCTTTTCCAACACTTCTTTGGTATTATAGGTATGGTTATCGCAACACCAGTTATTGCTTGTGTAAAAGAATTAACCATGTTCTTGAATGAGAAGTTTCACTTCTTAGAAAAGATTGCAGGAGAAGAAATCGTAGAAGAAGAACCTGCACCTAAGAAAAGACAAACAAAAAAAGCATAAATAAGAAAATGAAGATAACAGATGAGTATAAGAAATCATTATGAATAGAGAGTTAACGTTTGGTGGAAGTTAATCATAATCTTCTTAGAAGCTACTTTTGGAGTTTTCTCGGGATACCGTTATAACAATCAAGACCAAACTAGGATGGTACCGGGCAAATATGTCCCTCCTGGGATGGTCTTTTATTTGTATGAAAAGGAGAATAAAAATGAAAATATTTGTGATCGGCGGAAAAGCAAAAACAGGAAAAAATACGTTTGGAGAGTATTTAAGAGAAGAGTTAAAAGACTATGGATATAAACCTTGTGTCATGCATATTACACAACCTTTATATGCCTTTGCAGAAAACTATTTTGAATGGGATGGCAATGAAAATACAAAGCCAAGAGAATTCTTACAAAAGATGGGAATTGAAATTATTCAAAAGAAGTTAGGAAAAAAAGATTTTCTATTAAATCGTTTAATGGAAGATATGGATATATTAAGTGAATTCTTTGATGCTTTTATCATTACAGATGCAAGATTAATTCATGAATTTGAAACACTAAAAGAACATTATGATGATGTTGTAACCATTAAATTAGAAAGAAAAAATTACAAAGATGAAATGACAGAAGAAGAAAGAAATCACATTACAGAAACAGAATTAGATCAATATGATGATTTTGATTATATTATCGAGAATAAAACATTAAAGGACTTAGAAACAAGTGCCATTGAAATTGTAAGAAATGAAGAAAACTATGGAGGTGATTAAAATGCATAAATGTATTGCAGTCGTAGGAATGAGTGGTTCTGGAAAAAGTGTTGTAACAGATTATCTAGAACAGAATCATTGGAAAAAACTATATTTTGGAGGAATTACCTACAAGTTAATGGAAGAACAAGGAATTGAAAGGACCCCAGATGGAAAAAGCGAAAAAGAATTCCGTGAAAAATTAAGAAAAGAACATGGACCAGAATGTTATGCAAAATTCCTAGATCCAGAGATTCAAAAAGCATTGAAAAATAATGATGTTGTATTAGATGGATTATATTCATGGTATGAATATAAATATTTAATCGAAAGATATCCACAATTAAAATTAGTGTGTATCGTAGTAGATAAAGAAGTAAGATATCAAAGAGTCGCGGAACGTCCCGATAGACCATTCGATCGAGAAGCCATTGAATACAGAGATCTATCAGAAATTGAGAATTTATACAAAGGAGGTCCCATTGCTTTTGCAGACTATTATATATTCAATAATAGAAGCAAAGAAGATGAGATTGAACGTTTAAAAGAAATACTAGAAGATATAGGAGAATGAATATGAAATACATGAGTCACGATGACATAAGAAATACATGGTTTAGATTTTTTACCAAGAAAGAACATAAGATCTATGAGAGTGCACCATTAGTACCTATTAATGATGATAGCTTACTTTGGGTCAATGCAGGAGTAACTCCCTTAAAGAAATACTTTGATGGATCAGAAACACCGGATTCTAGAAGAATCGTCAATATTCAAAAATGTATTCGTACGAACGATATTGAAAATGTAGGAGTAACGAAAAGACATCAAACATTCTTTGAAATGATGGGAAACTTCTCCATTGGAGATTATTTTAAAGAAGAAGCAATTGGTTTTGCTTACGAATTATTAACGTCAGAAGAATATTTTGGAATTGATAAAGACTTATTATACGTAACAGTTTATACAGAGGATGAAGATGCAAAAAACAGATGGATAGAAGTAGGACTAGATCCAACTCATATTGTTCCCTTAGAAGAGAACTTCTGGGAAATTGGAGAAGGACCTTGTGGACCCGATTCAGAAATCTTCTTTGATCGAGGAGAAAAGTATGACAAAGATGGTACTGCCCTAGAAAAATTCAAAAAAGATGAAGACCAAGAACGTTATGTAGAAATCTGGAACAATGTATTCTCTCAATTTAATTCGAAAGAAGGAGTAGAGAGAAAGAACTATAAAGAATTACCAAGTAAGAATATTGATACAGGAGCTGGACTAGAAAGATGGTGCTGTATCTTCCAAAATGTAGATTCTAACTTTGAAACAGATTTATTTAAACCAATCGTAAAACATATAGAAGAATTATCAAGCTTCGAATATGTTGGTCAAAAAGAATTTAAAATTATTGCAGACCATATTCGTGCGATTACCTTTGCTTTAGCAGATGGTGCTTGTTTTGAAAATGTAGGAAGAGGATATGTCTTAAGAAGATTATTAAGAAGAAGTGTTCGTTTTGGAAAGAACATTGGAATTGAATGTCCATTCTTATATAAAATTGTATCGGATGTAGTAGATGTTATGAAAGATGCTTATCCATACTTAAAAGAGAAAAGAGCATCTGTAGAAGCAACCATCCTAGAAGAAGAAAAACTATTCTTAAAGACCCTAGAAGCAGGAGAAAAAAGATTAAAAGAATTAGTAGATTCCTCTCCAGATGGAACAATCAGTGGAGAAGATGCATTCAAATTATATGATACGTATGGATTCCCATTTGAGTTAACAGAAGAATATCTAACTGAAAAAGGAATGAAAGTATCAAGAGAAGAATTTGATAAATACATGGAGATGCAAAAAGATTTAGCAAAGAAGAATGCAAAGACAAAAACATCGATGGCATCTCAAAAGAAAGTCTTATTAGATTTCAAAGAGGAATCAGAATTTGTCTATAATATCTATCGTTTAAAGAGTAAAATACAAGCAATCTTTACAAAAGATGAACAAGTAGAGTCAATCGATCAAGATACGTATTTATCCATTGAAAGAACTTGTTTCTATGCAGAATCAGGTGGTCAAGTAAGTGATACCGGTATGATTCTAGGTAAAAACTTTAAAGCAAGAGTAGTCGATGTATTTAAAGGACCAAATGGTCAACATATCCATAAAGTAAGATTACTAGATGGAGTCATTACAGTAGGGGATGAAGTAGAATTAGTGATCGACAAAGATAGAAGAAAACATATCGAGTGTAATCACTCTAGTGTTCATATTATCCAGTATTCCCTACAACAAGTCGTATCCAATACGATTCATCAAGCAGGAAGTTATGTCGATGATGAACGTTTAAGATTTGATTTTACATATGCTGGTAAAATGACAGATGACAAGATTTTAGAAGTAGAACAATTTGCCAATGATATGATAGGGGAGAATCTAATCGTCTCAACAGAAATAATGCCAATTGATAAGGCAAAGAAACTAGGAGCCATGGCATTATTTAGTGAAAAATATGGAGATACCGTCAGAGTAGTAAAGATTGGAAAATCTATTGAATTATGTGGTGGTACGCATGCTACTAACACAAAAGATATTAAGAGACTTGCCATTACATCATGTGAATCCAAAGGAAGCAACGTCTACCGTATAGAAGCTGCTACAGGAGATAAAATTGAAGATACGTTATATGAAATCATTAAGCCATATAATGATGAGAAGATCAGAGTCTTAATGAAAGCAAAAGAAATCCTAGAAGAAGCTAGAAATAATGGCATGAAATTAGAGTTTGATGTCGATATTAATAATGATAAGCCAACTTCTTATAAGGATATTATCTTCAATCGAAATGAATTACAGTATATTCACGGAGAAGAAAAAGAATTAGAAAAGAAGTACTATGAACTAAAAGAAAAATCATCTCTACAAAATCTAGATATTTATAGAGAACATATTAAAACCATCAACGATATTGAAACCATTATTATGGCAGTAAACAATAAAGATAATAATATACTAAAGAGTATTGCAGACTCTATGATCAATGAAATGAATGAAGGATTTATCTTCTTTATCAATCAAAAAGAAGATGGTAGTATGAACTTTATTGCAAAAAGTAATTCCAAAGTAAATGCTGGCTATATTATGAAGAAGATTGCCACGTATGCAGAAGGAAATGGAGGAGGAAGTCCTACTTTTGCGCAAGGAGGAACCAGTGCCATTCTAAAAGCAGAAAATCTAATCAAAGAAGTCGAAAAGGATTTGAAAGACAATGACTAGTTATTTACTAGAAACAGAAGATTATGCTGCTAGAGAATTAGAAGTAAAAAAGATTTTACAAAAAGAACACTTTGAAGAAGCAACTACTTCTATCTATGATTTAGAAGAGAATTCTCTAGAAAATGCATTAGAAGATCTAGATACGTATAACTTTCTTTCTTCTAAGAAAATAGTCATCATCAGAAATATCGAAACCATCTCTTCTGAAGAAGAAAAAACTCATCTAGACCATCTCTATAAATATATAGATAATCCTTATGAAGATAATTTACTCATAATAGAATGTAAAAAACTAAATAATACAACAAAATTATCAAAAGAATTAAAGAAAAGATGTAGAGTAATAGAAATAGAATTATCTCCTAAGAATTATATAAAAGAACTTTTAAAAGGATATAAAGTATCCCAAGATGCGATTAATTTAATAGATGAATATTCATTAGGAGATCTAACAAAAATCGAAAAAGAATGTGAAAAACTAAGGGATTATAAAACAGAAGAAAAAGAAATTACAAAAGAAGATGTAGAAAAACTTGTTGTCAAAAAACTAGGAGATCCCAAAGACTTAACCTTTGCTTTCTCAAGAGCACTAGCTCTAAGAGACAAAAAAGAAGCTTTAGAAAAATATAGAGAATTATTAGACTATAATATAGAACCATTTAGTATCATCGGTCTATTAGGAAGTCAATTACGCATTATCTATCAAGTAAAATTACTTGCAAAAAAGAATTTAAAAGATAGTGAAATCGCAAAGCAATTAGAAGAAAAGTCTGATTATCGAATTAAAAAGACAAGAGAATTAATTGCTCTCTATACAGAAGAAGATCTTCTTCATTTGATGCAACAATTAAGTGATATGGATTATCGTCTAAAGACAACAGACAATGATTCAAAGAATGAAATCGAAAACTTTATATTAAATAGTTAAAAAAGAAGAATAAATAGTATCGAAAGATACTATTTTTTCATGGCATTTCTTTTAAAATCCTTGCTTTTATGATAAAATGATTATAGAAAGAGTTGATAGGATGGATATAGAAGATGCAGTCAAAGACTTTTTAAATTATTGTATATTTGAAAAAGGATTATCTGACAAAACAAAAGAATCCTATCAAAATGATTTAGAAGTCTATCGAGAGTTTTTAAAGAAAAGAAATATTAGTAGAGTAGAGCATATAACAAGTGATGATATTAAAGAATTCTTAAAAGTAAGAAATGAAGAAGAAACAACGACAATTGCTCATAATTTAACGGTTATTAAGAATTTTCATAGTTATCTTTTAAAAGAAAAGATCGTAAAAGAAAATGTATCAGAGTTTATAGAAAGACCGAAATTGAAGAAAGCACTTCCTAAAACACTAAGCATGGAAGATGTAGATAAACTCCTTGATATTCCTTTAAATACACCGTTTGACTACCGAAATAAGGCTATGCTAGAATTAATGTATGGTTGTGGATTGAGAGTGAGTGAATGTATTAACTTAGAAATCAATGATATCGATCAAACAAATTGTTTGATTAGAATTTTGGGAAAAGGATCCAAAGAAAGAGATATTCCCGTAGGAGAATATGCCTTATATTATTTAAAAGAATACTTAAAAGTAAGAGAAGAATTATTAAAAAATAAATCCTGTAATAAATTATTTATCAATAATCATGGTACAGGAATGACAAGACAAGGATTTTTTAAGAATTTAAAACAATTATTAAAAGAAAAAGGATTAAATCCAGAAGTATCTCCTCATACGTTGAGACATTCTTTCGCAACCCATTTAATCAATAGGGGAGCAGATCTCAGAAGTATTCAAGAGATGCTAGGACATTCTGATATTTCAACAACCAAGATCTATACAAGAGTCAGTGATGAAAAAGTGATAGAAGATTATAATAAATATCATTTAAGAAGTAATAAGGAGTAGATTATGAAATTTAAAAGAATATTTTTAATTATATTAGATTCCTTAGGAGTAGGGGAAGCAGTAGATGCCATTAATTATAAAGATAATGGGGCAAATACATTAGGGCATATTTTAGAGCAAAGAGATTTGTTTATTCCAAACTTAAAGAAAATTGGCTTTACAGATACACTAACACTTACAGAAGACAAAGAAGTAGAAGCTTATTATACAATTGCAAAACCAACGAATAATGGAAAAGATTCCCTAAATGGACATTATGAAATTGTAGGATTAAAAAATGAAGAAGCATTTCAAACCTTTAATGAAGGATTTCCATTTGAATTACTACAAGAAATAGAAACCATTTCAGGAAGAAAAGTGATTGGGAATAAGTGCTGTCAAGATGCATCCATTATTCAAGAACTAGGAGAAAGACAAGTAAATTATGGATCTTTAATTGTGTATACTTCAGCAGACTCCGATTTACAAGTAGCTGCTCATGAAGATTGTATCCCAATCGCAACCCTTTATAGTTATTGTGAAAAGATAAGAGAGATTACATTAAAAAAAGGATATAAGATTGCTAGAATCATCGCAAGACCTTTTAATGGAACTCCAGAGAAGTATAAATTAATGAATAGTGCAAGACGTGATTATGCCATGAAACCTCCTAAAGAGACCATTTTAAATGCTTTAGTAAAGAAAGACTACAATGTTATTGGAATTGGTAAAATCAACGATATTTTTGATGGAGAAGGCATTAATAAGATGATTAAGGCCAATGATAATAATGAAGCGATTAATAAACTATTAGATATTATTGATAAAGACTTTATTGGTTTATGTATGGTTACTTTAAATGATTTTGATAATTATGGACATAAAAGAGAAGTAGAAGGCTATGCTGAGACAATCGAAGAATTAGATGTTGATTTAAAGATTATCTTAAATAAATTAGAATTAGATGACTTATTAATTATTACAGCCGATCATGGAAATGATCCAACATTTACTGGAAATGGTCATACGAGAGAAAATCTACCAATGATCATTTATAGTCGCAATTTTAAAACTCCTCATCGTCTACCACCTTCAGAATCTTTAGCAGATATAGGAGCAACCATTGCCCAAAACTTTGATATTGATCCTCCTGAAATAGGAAAATCAATTCTAGAAGATTTAGAATAAGAAAAGAAGTGATAAGAATGAATCTTGTGAAACCCTATCGTGGAACATATGTCAGTGCAGAAGATGCTAGTAAAGATCTAGATGTACAGGCAGTAATCAGTGCTTGCAGTGAAATTGATGAACAATCTTTTGATATTGTAAGTCGTGCGAATGAATTTCAGTCTAACGGATCTGGGTTAACAGAAGAAGTCTTATCGGTTGAAGGAAAAACATTCTTAAAAACCATTGAAGAATGTTCCAATAAAATGAAAAATGCAAAAGAATATATTAATAATACAACTAGTAAAATAATAGAAGAAACAGTAAATGCCTATAATCGATTACAAGAAGATTATAATCGAATAGCAGAATACAATGACAAACAAGAAATCTATAGACGTCAAAGTACTTCTGTAGGAGAATAAAGAGGAATCCATATGGCAGGAATAAAATATAGTGTAGAAAAAACAAATCAATCTGTTTCAGACATGTATACGGTTTCTGAAAAACTACCATTACTAGCAGATTCTATTAAAGCCTCTACGAATAAGATTTTATCGGCAAGAGGATTTAAGACGTATGTAGGGGGATTAGATTCCAATCTCATGAGTAGTTCCGTAGTAGATTGTTATCAAGATACGAGTAATCTTTTAAAAGAAATCAAACAAACAGAAATAGAAATATTAGCTTATAGTGAAGATAAAAATAGTATCAATCAGTTCTTAGATTCTTTAACCAATAAAGATTATCGAGAATTAGATTTATCTTCCCTAGATAGTTATATTACGTTTGATAGATCCTTAAAGAATACAGTAGTAGGGGGATTATCTCTTTTTGCTTCTTTGGGTTTAGGAATAGCAGAAGGACTAGGTACTTTGATCGAAACAGCAGCAGATGTAGTTTGTATGGGTGTGAGTGGAGCAGCCAGTATTTTTTTGTTGGGATATGATGCTTTAACAGGAGAAAATAAGACCCAAGAATTATGGGAGAACACAAAAGCACATGTTGCAGAAAAGAAAACAAAGAGCTTATTTGATCAATTATTCACAGAAGTACCAGAAATAAAACAGATGGCAGATAATACGTTATTTGTTTCAGGAGATAAAGTACGAAGTGTTGGAAGTGGGCTTGGTTATGGAGCAGGAATCCTAGCAGTAGGAGCTCTAACAGGAGGTGCAGCTCTTCCAGCCGTTGCAGGAACATTAGGTATTTCTAAAGGAGCAGAACAAGCTTGGTCAGAGGGAGGAACCCTAGAACAAGGATTAAAATATGGAATTGCGAATGGAATCTTTGATGCTGCGAAATGGGAAGTAGGAGTCGGTATTTCCAAATTAGCAGGAGGAATTGGTTCTGTTTCAGCATCCGGTATCTTTGGTGCGAATACAGGAGCCGTACTTAGAACAACATTAGTTGCAGCCGATGCTGGAGGATCTGAAATTATAAGACCAGCTCTTACCACCATCTATAAAGATTATGGAGGAGAAACATTTGCAGAAAACTACCAGAAAGCCTTTGAAGCAGCCGGTGGATGGAACAATGTCCTAATCAATGCCGGAGTAGGGGCAGCATTAAATACAGCAGGAGAAGTCTTCATGAGACATAAACTAACGACAAACAATCAAAAACAAAATGAAAGACTCAACCGATATGAAGGAGAAAGTGCAGAAAAAACAAACCGAGAAAAAATATTTAAGAGTTTTGAAGAAGAATATCCAGAATATGCTTCCAAAGTAAAAGGATCAGACGGAAAAATAAAAGTAGAAAGTATAGAAGCACAAGACTTAAAAGGATTCAATGAATATGAAAGAGCCAATGCTCAATATAAAGCAGAATCACTTGGTTTAAATATGCAGAATGATCCAAATGCAACAGCTTTATTAATGACAAAAGGTTTTAAAGAAGATATAAAAGATTATTTAAAGATTGTCGGATATAAGGGAGATATTGATACAATGGCAGATACCATTGCATCCAAATTATTTGCTTCTCATAATATGTCAAAAATAAAAGCAACTTCATTAGTATTTGAAGGAAAATACGATGATATTCCTGCTTTATTAGGACATACAGGAATTGGAAAAGAAGCCTTAACCGATACCACCCTATTATCAGAATTATTTAGAGGAACAGAAGCTTATAATACATCTGCCGTCACAAGAGAAGTAACCTTTAAGATGTACGATGATTTAGTAAGACAATATGGAGTCATGCCAAATGAAGCTTCTGAATCCATTAAAAATGGTTTAGAGTTTGGAATTGAAAGAAGAGGTTTCGATCAATATGAAGTAAAAGTAGGAGATTCTACGGTTACAGTCTATCGTCAAAAAGACTTTAGAAACTCTTCTCAAAATAAAGTGACAGTGGAAGATATATTAGATAGAATAGACTCTCTACCAGAAGGAGTCAAAGAAAAAACAAGGATTATCTATGAATATGATACTTATTCTCCGGATGATATCTATCATACCTTTAATTCAAATTCATCCCATACAAAATTTGGATATAATGGAAATAGACGATTTGAATCCGCTATGGCATTTGATGCAAGAAACCAATCCATTACCATTTATAATCCAGCAGATAACGCAGACTCTGTGATCCATGAAATGGGACATCTAATCGACAATGAAATGGGAATCACGACAATTAATCAAAGTTCATGGAAAAATGCCATGGATGCAGATTATACTATCTCAAGGAAACATAATCCTACGAGTTATGCAGAACATACGGTAGGAGAAGATTTTGCAGAATCATTTGAAAAATACTTTACTGACTATGATCATTTTAGAAAGAATTATCCGAATCGAGCAGCTCTCATCAAAGCATACCTAGATTTATTAAAATAAAAGAAATGAGGTTATCTTATGAAATATGAAATGAAAAAAATAGAAACAGATAAAAAATTAACCGTAAAAGACTTATTCCCAGATGATAATCATCTAAGAAGAGATACCATCTACATGAATAGGGAAGGGGAGATTACAACGTCTAGAGAAGAAGCTGTCAAAGGAATCACAATCTATTATGATGAAAATAATAGGGTAGTCAAAGAAGAAAGATTTAATATTGAAATAACTAAAACAAAATAAAAAAAAAGAACATTTCGTTCTTTTTTTCTTTTTAAGCTCTATCGCTCGCAATACGATAAGAGATAGAAATAATAACAGTTCCTAATAGTAGAGAACCACCAATAATCATAGAAATGATATCAGCAGAACTTGCAGTATCAGGTAACTCTGTAACAACAGTTGTATTACATTGACTTTCAAAAGTTCCTTGTGATACTTCTTTTCCATCAGATCCATAATACGTTTCTCCGATAATTTCACATGTATGAGCAAGACATTCTTTCTCATATTGAACTTTATCTACTTCACTACCATCTTTTCCATAATAAGCACCATCTACAGTTTCACATTTATAACTTTTAGCAGATGCAAACGTAAATGATAATAATAGGATTAGAACTGTAAGAATCACTTTGATTCCTTTCTTCATTCAATCTCACCTCACTTGAGTTACTATTCTACCATAAAATCAAAAAAAATACAAATAAAATAAAGATTTTTAAAAAATGATACGTCCCCTATCAAAGAAATAAAGTAGGGGAAGTTCCCCTACTATCAATCAAAATAGAGAAAAAATGGATAATGACTCTATATCCTTATAATATATAAATATAGATAATAATAGTATTTTGATAAAATGAATTGAAACGCATAATGATCCATCAAATGAATTCTAAATCGCTTAAAATGCATCGTTCATTTTAAGAATTTTATCCAATGAATCCTACAGCTAACAATCTCTAAATCCATGAAAATACACCCTGTCATTTTAAGCATTTTAGGTAGATAAATACCCATCTAATAGATCCTAAATCGCTTAAAATGCATCTCCCTTTTTGAGAGGGAAAGAGGGGTAGTGATAGGGGCGTCATATAAGAGAATGAATGGAATAATCAAGTACAATTATCCATATCAATCAATCAGAATTCATTGAAAAAAGAGAAATTAATTTTTATGTATATAAATACAATTATGAATAATGATATTATTTTTATAAAAAAACACGTATTTGCAAGAGGGGAGTAGTACGATTAGATAGATACTAATATAGAAGTTAACATAATATCAATTATAGGAAGTAACCTATCCAGGGGAATATAGAGGAGAAATCCCCCTCTTATAGGGCCTAAATTGCTTAAAACGAATCATGAATAATTACATGATTTATATACATATTTTAATTTAATTATATTCTATTAATATAATAATTTATAATTAATTAATAAAAATATTTTTTTAAAAGTATTCTAATAATTAATTATTTATTTATAATGTATAAATCAAAAAGAGAAGAACTACTTCTCTTTTGTGACTCCCCTACTTTGTTCCGAAGATTCTGTCTCCTGCATCACCAAGACCTGGAACAATATATTTATTTTCATTTAAATGATCATCTATATAGGAAGTATAGAAGACTACATCTGGATACTTCTCTGAGACCCTTTTTAAGCCCTCTGGAGCCGAAATAATACTCAAGAACTTAATCTTCTCTACTCCCTTCGATTTTAAGAGCTCTATGGCATCTTCTGCACTTCCTCCAGTTGCAAGCATCGGATCTAATAAAATAACTTCTCTTTTCTCAATATCTTTCGGAACTTTGAAGAAATAATTAACGGGTTCAAATGTCTCTTCATTTCGGTACATTCCAATATGACCAACTTTTGCATTCGGAATAACGTTAATAACACCATCTAACATACCAAGACCTGCTCTTAAGATTGGAATAAATGCATAACGATCTTCATTTAAACGTTGCGTATCCATTTTCGCAATAGGAGTTTCAATCGTAATATCATTTAATTCAGCATCTTTCATGGCTTCGTAGCAAAGAAACATACTAATCTCCCCTACTATTTCACGAAACTCTTTGGTAGAGGTATTCTTATCTCTTAAAATAGATAATTTATGAATAATTAAAGGATGTTTTAATTCAATGACGTTTTTATGCATCTTTTCTTTTCCCTTCTTTCTTCATCGTATGATGAATATTCTCTTTAAAATTGTCTTTCTTTAATTCATGAAGAACTTCTTTTTTAATTTCTTCTTTTAATTGTTGGTATCTTCCTTCATCTGCTAATAATCTATTTCTCTCATCTTCTTCAGAACGAATAATAATATTTAAGATAATTCCTACAATGGCAGCTAAACTCATACCAGAAATCGTAAGAGATAAATCTCCACTAACAATACTAACAGCAGCTCCTCCTAAACCAATCACTAACATAGAAGACGCAACGACTACATTTTTACTTTCTTCAAAATTAACACGATTCTTAATTAATACTTTTAATCCATTAACAGCAATAAATCCATATAGAAGTAAACTAACTCCTCCTAATACAGCATTCGGAATCGTAGATACTATAGCTGTAAATTTACCTAAGAATCCAATTACAATCGCAAAGCATGCAGCCATACCAATGACTTTCACAGAAGCTACTTTTGTCATACCGACAACAGAAGTATTTTCACCATAAGTCGTATTAGCAGGACCTCCTAACAGACCAGCAACAAAGGTTGCAAGACCATCACCTAATAAGGTACGATCAAGTCCTGGTTCTTTAATTAAATCTCTTCCAATAATATTACTTAAAGAAGTATGATCTCCAATATGTTCACATAGGGTTACTAAAGCAACTGGAAGAATGGTAATTAAGGCAGCAAATTCAATTTTATAATCATGGAATGGTACGACAAATTTAGGAACTGCAAAGAATTTTGCATCTAATACAGGTTGAAAATCAACCATTCCTAAGATAACAGATACAATATAACCTGCTAAGATTCCAATTAAGAATGGAATAATGCGAAAGAAACCTTTTGCCTTTGTCATGACAAAAGCCGTTACTAAGAAGGATACAACTGCTACAAACAATACTTTCCAATCAAAAGCAGTTCCTTCTGCAAGTCCTATTTGAGAAATAGCACTAGGAGCAAGTCCTAATCCTATAATCATAATCATAGGACCAATAACAACAGCTGGTAATAGTTTTTCTAACCAGTCCTTTCCAATCAACCGAATGAGAATGGCAACAACAACATATAATAGACCAACAGCCATAATACCTGTCATGGCTCCCCCTATTCCTGCTTTTGTATAGGCAGCTGCTATTGGAACAATAAAAGCAAATGAACTACCTAAATATACAGGTGATTTTGCTTTGGTACATAAGATGTAGATTAAGGTACCAATTCCAGAAGTAACTAAAGCTACTGGTATGGTTAATACCTCCTCCCCTGCTGCAGCATTTACTAAGATAGGAACTAAGATCGTTGCTCCAAACATCGCAAATAAATGCTGAAATGCCAATACTATGCTTTTCCCAAGAGGTGGCATATCCTCAATGTCGTAAGTCATTTTAGACTCTTTCATAATCTCCTCACTTTCTTGAGAGTAAAACTATAAAAAAAGAAGAATCATCAATAATGACTCTTCTAATAAGAAAAAATAGAAACACAACCACCCATAATCATCATATTACGAAGAATTGTATTTCTACCTTTAAACATAGTTTCACCTTCTTTTATAAGATTAACCTATAAAAAAAGAAAAGTCAAGAAAATTAAACTTTTCTTGACTGAATTTCTGCTATCTTCTCAAATACCTCTTTTGCATTATCTTCATTGATTTCCATATAACCTAATTCTTTTAATGCTTGAATCTTAACGGTATTTAATTCTTGTGTACGAGATAACTTTTCTTCTTTCTTTTGTTCAATACTTTGTACAAATCTCTTATGAGCATCTCCTAATTTATTTTTAGAAGATCCTCCATTATTATATAAGGTCATTGCACTAAACATAATACTTTCAAATACAAATTGCTTATCTTTATTAAAACTAAATTCCATTGGATCTGTAAATCCTAAAGACTTAGAGAAATAAGCTAAATTATATTTTAATTCATCATTGGTCTCCATAGATTGAATAAAATGATATAAATAAACAAATGCATTATAAGAATCCTTTGTCTTATCACTAGATAACTTCTCTTTTAATAAAGAAATAATATCCGATAATAGTTCTTGCTCTTTCTTATTAAATCCTTTCAGATCAGCAATCACTTCTTTATTAGAAGAATCTTTTACACCTTCATTCAGACGATTCTCTACTTCAATAATATATTCTCCTGTAATTTTTAAATCTTTTAATCCATTAATATCCTCTATATTTAATAAGCTTAATAATTTAGCAGCTTTTTCCTTAGGCCAATTACTAATATCATCAATCCCTAAATAATTATAAAGCATTTGACGAGAAACACCTAGGTATTTTGCTAAACGTACTTTACTAATGCCTAATTCTGTTAATATTGTATTTAATTCTTTCATATGAATTACCCTCCTAACATAATTATAGGGAGAAACGTGTAAAAATGCAAGTGTAAATTGACACATTCTAAAATATTTTGTTATTTTAGAGAATTCATAAATTAAATATCATTTTACAAAACAGATAAAATGATATAAAATATATACAGTGAGGTGATTATAATGAGTGATAAAGTTATTAAAATAGTCGCAATTGTAATGCTGATAGCAACCATTGTTAGTTTCTTAAGTGTATTGATATTTATATAAAAAAATATAATGAATTTCATTATATTTTTTATTTTTCTATATAACCTTCTATTTCAGGATAGATATCTACATTCTGCGTTGCATCAATATTATACTTATTCGCAATATCATTAATACGAGTATAATCTCTAGATAAGAATAATAGTAATAATCCAGAAATACGATTTCCCGTATATTGTTCTATAAAATGACGATCTTCTAATGATACATTATATTTCCTACAAAAATCATAGAAAGGTCCATATCCATATAAATAATTGACAAAAGATCGTGATACACGTTCTACTTGAGGATTTTGATCTTTAATTCTAACTTTGGTCCATACTTTCATACAACCACCTCTTGTAGTTCCTTATAATACCATAAAACAAATAAAAAAACAATCTTTACTGTAAGTAAGGATTGTTTTTCATTTCTTCTCCTAAAGTAGTAGACTCATAATGTCCTGGATATAAGATGATTTCTGGAGAGAATTCCTTCATTCTTAATAAACTTTCTTTTAGTTCTGATTCAGATCCTCCTGGAAGATCACATCGTCCAACACTATCTTTAAAAATAAAGTCTCCTACTAACATAAATCCTTCCTCTTCAAAGAAGAAAGAGACAGAGTCTTTTGAATGACCAGGTGTATGAAATGCTTGAAAATGGAAATCTCCTAAGTCATAATGCATTCCATCTTCTAGATTACTTCTCTTAAAGATTTTAATAGAACGTTTTGTTAAGAAGTTTCTTAAAGCACCAATATGATCTGCATGAGAATGTGTAATAAGAACTCCTAATACTTGATTATCTCCAATGGTATCTTTAATCTTGATAAAATCATCTCCAGGATCAACGACTAAGCATTTTCCATCATGGATAAGAATATAACAATTCTCATCTAAATAGCCAGTAACAACACATTTTATCTCCATGAGTAATCCTTCTTTCTAAGAATATTTATCATCATAGGTCTTACTAATTAATATATAATGATAATTCATATCTAAACGGAAAGTATAATAATACGTTCCACTTTTTAAATAATCAGGTAATTGCATTTTTTCCGTTCCTGCATATTGAACTTCTTCTGTTAAGATAATTGTATTACGAGAACTAACAGCATCCTTTAACGTCTTAGTAGCTTTATAAGGAATAGCTGTTGTTTGTTTACAAGAACCTTGTACAAATTCATCTCGATCTCGTACATATTCAAACCCACCAATACAAGCATTGTCTAACTTAATATTTTGTATAGGCATAGGAGTATCTTCTCCATATAGCTTTTTCCATTCTAATGCAAGTGTTTCTGGTAAAAAGGCTTTTGGAACAAAGTTAAGAGATACTTCACAAGTATAAGGCTCCATATTTCCAGCACTAAAGTAATTACAGTTAGAATCATACATCTTATAATCAGGAATTTGACGGAATGCTAAATAAAGCTTCATTGTATCATTCCAATTTGGTTGAGCATAATCCTCTCGAATAGAAGTGGCGACTTTCTGATACAAATCTTTTACTAAAGTAGATTCTAAGTCTAAATGAATCTCTTCTTTTGATTCTGTAATCGGGGTACATTTATAGTTTAATTCAGAGATTTTTCTCTGACTATTCTGTACCGTATAATAAGTAAAAGCACCTAATCCTACTAGTATAATAAATAAAAGTCCAGGAAGAGGAGATTTCTTCTTTTTCTTTACCTCTTCTGTAGCAGGAGCAGGAACTTCTGGTGTAGCATCAGGTGTTGGAACAACAGGCTCAGCTGGAACAGGTGTTACAGTTGGTTGAGGAACAGCTGGTTGCGTCATAACAGGTTGAGTAACAACAGGCTGAGGAGCAGCAACAGGTGCTGGTTGAGCTGGTTGTGGTGTAACAGCAGCAGCAACCGTATTAGGATCCACCATCACAGGTGCTTCTGGCTGTGGAACTGGTGTTAATACAGGTGCAGCTGGAACAACATTTGAATTGTTTTCAACCCCATTATTATTCATAGATAATCACCTATCCTACTAGTAATTTTACTCTATTTTTCTATTTTTTTCAATACAAAAAAAGATAGAAACCTATCTTTTTCATTAATAATGACGAACGACCTGAAATTTTTGAATTGTTATCGGATCTTTTGGTGCAATGTTTCCTTTTCGCATCGCAATTTTAACTTGAGTATCCACATCATCAATTCCCTCTAAGTCTGGTAGAAGTAATCCTCTCCTTGGACCACTAGAAACAATAATTCCATATTTTTTAGGATCTAATTCTTCCATACGGTCAATATATTTAGGAGGAGATAAAACATCTACAGTAATATTTAAAAAAGGAAGTTCTTCTGGTTGAATGGGTTGAAAACGATTGTCTTCTGAACAAGCAGCAATCGCATTTCGAATAATCTCTTTCCAAACAACAGGAGTAGTAGGAAGAAAAGTCCCCACACATCCTCTTAATTCATGAAATTCATGGATGGAAACAAACACTCCTGCTTTTCCAGGCATTTCATCTTTAATCCAAGAAGGTAATGAATCTACCTTTTTATCAATTACATACTGATATACAGCTTCTTTCGCAAGCATGACATAAGGATCATTCTCCACTTTTTCTCGTTTTTTTGAAAGATATTGATCTCCAAAATTACGAGTAGGATCGTCTCCCATCAAATGAAAACTACAAATACCATACCCTACTCCCGTAACTCCTTCATGAGAATAGAACTTGGATTCTAAAGCCATACAATCTAAACAACCAGCCATCATCGTAAAAGAAGGATGACCACATTCTGCCACTTTTTCTAAGAAATAATCATCGTATTCTAATAACTCCTCAAAATGTAAGGAATGACAAGAGGTAAGAACAGCTTTATCATAAACAGGTCCAGAAGAAATAAATCCATAAGGACCAGAAGTTCTGAGTTTATGAGATAAGTCACCACTTGCGATATAAACAACTCTTCGATTCGTTTGTAAGATAGCCTTTTGTACACACTCCCCTACTCGGTAATGATCAATGAGAGGTAGTGAAGAACATCCTAAAATAACAATCTTACCCTTTTTATAAACTTTACGAATAAAATGAAGAGGAACCATCGTACCATGATCTAAAGAAATATTCTTTTCAACTTCTACAGGTAGATGAGAATTCTCCGTAAGAGAAGATAATACCTGTACAAACTCTGTATCAATTTCTTCCGAAAATTGAACAGAATCTGCTCCAAAAGCACCCATATCTCCTCTCATAACGGGATCTCCTGATAAATAGAAATGATCTTTATAGAAAGGAGCATGAGGACTAGAAATAATAATTGTATCGGGTTCTAGGGAAGCAATCTCTTCTGCAATCGCTTGATAAGACTCTATCGTAAGAGAGATTTGCGACTCCCCTCCTCTACCAACCTCAGGAATAATCATCGGTGGATGAGGAACCATATAAGCTGAAAGAATTGGCATACTATTCCTCCTTTGAAGAAAAAAGCAAGAAAGAATTTCTATGCTTTTAACGTTCTTAAATAATATCCGGTATAATCTTTTCCGGTTTGTTTTCCAGTTGTCATGAATCTGGAATTAGCTTGATCCATTCTCTCAATCTGACCATCCCAAGAATCCATAATCAACAAGTCTTTTTCCGTAAGTGCATTAGGATCCGTAACACTATTTCTAAATCCAACAACGGTAACAAAGTGTCTACTAGTACCTGTTTTATTACCATTTACTTGCATAACAACAGGTCTACCATTAACAATCTCTGAATAAATCTTTTGTAGAGTTTCTGTTTTACTATCACTATAGAAACTTGTAAATTCTCCGGCATGACGATAGTTACCAGCAGCTTCTGCCGTATCAGAAGTATTACCATTATACATATTAGAAGCATGTACATAAGAAAATGCTAAACAGTAATCACTATATTTAGACGTATCAGAATTTTGACTAATATGTTTAGAAGCAACTACTTTTTCATAATCTGGAACACTGACCTTTGTTGTAACAACGGTCCATTCATCATTTAACTTAGACCATTTAGAAGTATGCTCTCCAATGGCTGGTAACGTACTTGGATCAATTGGTGTTCCATCATTAGCACCCATATTTTGAATTTTTGATAGTTTGGAAACAAAATCTTTCGTAGGATTCTTTTCTCCATTTTCTTTCCAATCTCCATTGATAAAGAAATGAATTTCTCCTGTACCTTCTAGATTTTGTCCAACAATACAACGCATTGTCTTACCATCACTCATCGTAAATTCAACAATCTCTCCTACTTTACCAACAGCAGCAGAACAAGCAATAACATACATTGTTCCATATAATGCATAACCAGCTTCATCATATTTAACAGCATCAAAAATTTTCTTCATTTCATCTGTTAACTTATCCTTATCTACCTTAACATGATCTACTTTTTCAATCTTCTCTGTTATTTCAGTAGCAGGTGGATTGGTTTCAGGTTCCGTACTTGGTGTAGGTGTAGGTGTTGGTGTTGGTGATGGAGTATAGTTATTATTGTT
>JAGCSA010000050.1 GCA_017964405.1 Bacilli bacterium | reverse complement strand
TTAGATGTGACTCCAGAAGAATTACCAGAAAATGATCAAGAATTTGCATTTACCTTTACCATGAATGATGTACAAGCAGATGAAAATGCTCATGAAAGAAAGAAATATATTGATGTAGAAGACTTAAAAGCAATGGCAATTTCTTCAGGAGAAGGATTATCTCTATCAACAGTAGAAGAAAACAAATACATCTATCGAGGAGCCAATCCAGATAATTATATTATGCTAGGAGAAGACATGTATCGTATGATATCTATTGAACCAGATAATACCGTAAAAGTAGTAAAAAACAGTTCAATAGGAATGATTCTTTTTGATGCTGGGAAAAGAAAGCCAGATGGTGTAACAACTACAAGAAATCAACCATCTGGAACGACTGATTATTTTTGCAATAAAATAGTAACAGGATACGGCTATATTGGATGTAATGCTTGGGGAAGTTCTTCCACAACCCTAAATGAGAATGGAACACATGTAAGTACTGCGGGTCGTCAAGCTCTACCTGATACTGATGCATATTTAAATATCTACCTGAATGGAGGGACCTATTATGAAGTGACTCTTCCAGGATGGTATTCTACACTACCAGCAGATGTAAAAAATGTAATTGTAGAGCATCTGTTCAATATAGGTTTACCTTTATCAGAAAAAACACTAAGTGAAAACATAAGTGATGAAAAACTGTATCAATGGATGGGAAAAATAGCCATTATGTCTGCTACAGATTATGCCCAAGCAAATTCTGATATTGATAATTGTGGAAATGTTTCAAAATCATCAAGAATAGGAAGGATTATAGATAATTGTAAAGATACAAATTGGCTAAAAAATCACGCTCGATCTGTCCTTGTGTCAGGAGTTTCCAATGTGATATCTTCCGGACATCTTTATATGATTTTAGAACAATATATAGATGATTCCTACAAGCCTGATACTGACTATGAAACATATCCATCCTTCTATCTAACATCTTCCCTAAAGCTAACAGGAGAAGGTACAGAAAGTAATCCATATCAGTTATATCAACCAAGTCATTAAGAATAGAAAAAAGAAGAGTTTTTACTCTTCTTTTCTTTTGTTTTATATAGGAATTATGGTATAATAAATTGAGTTATGAAAGGAGTGTTTTTCATGGAAGAAAAGCTTACTAGAGAAGAATTACTACATGTAGCAAATCTTGCTCGTATTAAACTAACAGAAGAAGAGATTGAAAAATACCGTGTTCAATTAAGAAAACTATTAGATGATGTAGAAAAAATTAATGAAGTAGAAGGATATGATGATGATATCCTAATTGCTTGTTGGGATCAAAATACAGAATTAAGAAAAGATGAAGAAGGTAGTATGTTGGATCCAAAACAAGTCATTGAAAATGCTCCACGTCATGCTGGTAACTATATAGAAGTACCTGTCGTTATCGGAGAAAGTGAAGGTGCTTAAGATGAAATATTTAAATAAAGGTATTGATGAAATACATGAACTATTAAAAAGTAAAAAGATTAAACCAATCGATTTAGTAGAAGAAGCATTTGAAAATATTGAGAATAATAAAGAGTTAAATGCTTATATCACTTTAAATAAAGAAGAGGCTTTAAAGGAAGCAAAAGAATTAGAAAATCTAGAAGTAGATAATTTATTATTTGGACTTCCCATTGCTATTAAAGATAATATTTGTACGAATGGTTTAAGAACCACTTGTGGCTCTCATATCTTAGAGAACTTTGTACCAATCTATGATGCGACAATCATTGAAAAGATCAAAGAAAAACATATGATTATTGTGGGTAAAACCAATATGGATGAATTTGCGATGGGGTCTTCCTCTAGAACGAGTTATTTTGGAGCTCCTAAGAATCCATGGAATTTGAATAAGATTACAGGAGGATCTTCTGGTGGATCTGCTGCAACCATTTCAGCAAGAGATGTTTTATTTGCAATCGGTTCTGATACAGGAGGATCTATCAGACAACCAGCAAGTTACTGTGGAATTGTTGGTATGAAACCAACCTATGGTAGAATCTCTCGATATGGTCTAATTGCCTTTGCATCATCTCTAGATCAAATGGGACCAATGACCAAGAATGTATATGAAAATGCAGTATTATTAAATGCTATTGTAGGAAGAGATCCAAAAGATTTAACATCTGCTAAAAGAGGAGAAGAGGACTTTACTCGTTTGATTGGAAAAGATATTAAAGGAATGAAAATAGCCGTTCCTAACTTCTTAATGGGAGATGTAGTTGCAAAAGAAGTAAAAGATAAAATTAAAGAAACAATTGCATTATTAAAGAAGAATGGAGCAACCGTAGATTATATTGATATTAAATATCTAGATCAAGCTATGATTCTATATCAGATTATTGCGATGGGAGAAGCTTCTTCGAACTTAGCAAGATTCGATGGTATTCGATATGGTTTTCAAGCAGAGAATGTTAAAAATATTGAAGACATGTATTTTGAAACCAGAGGACAAGGTTTTGGAGAAGAAGTTAAGAGAAGAATTATGGTAGGTTCTTACTTATTAAGTGGAGAGAATGCAAAAGTATACTATAACAAAGCTCTTTCTATCCGGGATGATATGAGAACGGAATTTCAAAAAGTATTTAAAAAATATGATTTAATTATTGGACCAACCTCTGTATCAACTGCCTATGATTTAACAGATCCAATGGATGATCCTAGAAAGAGTTTTATGGATGATGTATTAGTCATTCCTGCGAATATGGCAGGTCTTCCTGGAATGAATATTCCTGTAGGATTTGATAAAGATCATATGCCAATTGGAATGCAGATTATTGGAAACTCTTTTGAAGAAGCAAAGATGTATCAATTAGGATCTTTCATTGAAAAAGAATTGAGCTTAGATCTTACACCAGGAGGTGAGAAATCATGTTAAATTATATTCCAACAATTGGTGTAGAAGTACACGTTGAATTAAAGACAAAGACAAAGATTTTCTCTAACTCCAGAAATGGATATGGACAAATGGCAAATTCCTTAACCAATGTAGTAGATTTAGGATATCCTGGAACCCTTCCTACTTTAAATGAAGAAGTTATTAATTTAGCCATTCGTGCTGCAACCGTTCTAAACTGTAAGATAAGACGGGAAATGTTCTTTGATCGGAAAAATTATTTCTATCCAGATAATCCTAAGAATTATCAGATTACCCAAGCAAGAACTCCGATTGGATATGATGGATATGTAGAAATTAACGATAATGGAGAAGTAAAAAGAATTGAAATTGAAGAAATGCATATTGAGGAAGATACTTGTAAGAGTGCCCATCGTGGTACGAAGACACTTTTGGACTTCAACCGTGCAGGAGTTCCTTTAATTGAAATTGTTACCAAACCATGCATCAAGAGTAGTACAGAAGCAAAACTATATTTAGAGAAATTAAAAGAATTATTATTCTATTGCGATATCAGTGATTGTAAGATGGAAGAAGGTTCTATGAGAGCAGATGCCAATGTATCCATTCGTAAGAAAGAATCAGATCCTTTTAATACAAAAGCTGAAATTAAAAATATTGGATCTATTTCCAATGTTGGTTTAAGTATCGATAAAGAAATTGATCGACAAAGAAGACTATATGATAAGGGAGAAACCTTTCAACCACAAACAAGACGTTTCGATGATAAATTACAAGATACCGTCTTAATGCGTGTTAAAGAAACAGGAAATGACTATCGTTATTTCCCAGAACCAGATATTCCATTTGTCATTTTAACAGATGAAATGATAGAAGAAGCCAAAAAAGGAATCCCTATGCTACCAGATGAAAGAAGAAAAGTCTATGTAGAAAAAGGGGTACTAGAAACAAATGCTAATAAACTAGTACAAAATAGACCTTTAAGTGATTTCTTTAATACATTACTAGAAGAAGATATCGACTTTAAGATAGCATCCAATATGTTATTAGGAGATATTTCTGCTTACTTAAACAGAGAAGAAAAAGAGTTATCAGAGACAACTCTTACGAAAGAAAGATTCTTAGAATTAGTAAAATACTACCAAGATGGTACGATTACAAGTAAGAATCTAAAAGAGATGTTAGATACGATTCTAGAGAGTGAAGATTCTATTTCCGATATTATGAAGAAAATAGGAATAGAGAATATTACCGATGATAGTGAAATTAGAACAGTGATTAAAGACATTATTGCGAATAATCCAGAGAGTGTATCTGATTTCCAAAATGGTCATGATAGAGCCCTTAAATACTTAATGGGACAAGTCATGAAAGAAACAAAAGGAAAAGCAAACCCTCGTTTAGCAAACGAAATTCTATTAGAAGAATTAAAGGGATAGATTGAAACAAGACCTTTCATAGTGTATAATAATGATTAGGATGTGATGATATGAAATTTTTGAAAAAACATAGAAGTTTAACACTAATATTACTAATTTTAATCGCATTAGTAATAGCTTATTTTATATTAAAAGATACTGTTAATTTTGATGAATCTACAGCAGTATATGGAAATAGATTAGAAGGAATTGAAGCAGTAGAAATAACCAAAGATCAAAAGAAGTCTGTGGAAGATGCTTTAAAAGAAAAATCTACTTCTGTAACAGTACGTGTGGCAGGAAAATTAGTCAATGTCATTGTACAAACAAAAGGAGAAGTAACATTAGAAGAAGCAAAAGCTATGGGACCAGCAGTATTAGAATTATTTACTCCTGAACAAAAGGCATTCTATGATTTTCAATTTTTAATTGATAATAGTGAGAATCAATCTCAATTCCCAATTATTGGTTATATGCAACATTCAAGAGATGCCATTAACTGGACAAAAGATAGAGAGAAAGTAGAGGGTTAAGATGAAGAAGAAAATCATGATTATTCTTCCTATCTTAATCGCCATTATTGCCTTTGTTGTAGTCTATCGTTATTACAACAAAGAAGATAAAACAACAACTTTAACCATAACAGAAAAAAGATGGGTAGAAGAAAATCAAGAAAAAGAATTTGACTTTGAAATCGTAAATGATTATCCATTATATGGATTAAATGGAGTAGGAGTCATCTTTGATTTCGTAGAAGACTTTGAAGATAACATTGGAATTAGTTTTAATAAGATTTCTTATTTAAAAACAGAAGAACCTTCTGGAAAAAGTTATCGAATTCGTATTCTAGGAAATGATGAAGAATTAACAGACAAAGATTTATTCTTATTTAATGATAATTATGTCATTGTAGGAAAACAATATGAAAGAATTAATCATATTAAAGATATTAAAAATAAAAAGATAGGTGTCTTAAAAGCAGAGGAAGAAGAGATTATGTTCTATTTAAAAGGAGCAAGTAATCTATCTTACGTAACCTATGAAGATGTTCCTACGATGTATGAAGCACTTGATAAAGAAGAAATCGATATGTTAGTAGCTCCTAATATTATGTATTTGAATTATACCATTCAAAAAGATAAGTATTTTATTAATTATTATTTAACAGAGACTAAGAAACAAATTGTCTTAACATTAAGTGATAATGAACCAAAATTAAATGCGATTTTAACAAAATACTATAATAAATGGAGACAATTAAACTTTGTAACAGAATACAATAATGAGTATTTGAATTACTACCTAGAGAACAATAAGTTAGATGCCAAAACAAAAGCATCACTTGTTTCTAAAAACTATGTATATGGATATGTAGAAAACTTACCATATGAGAAGAAAGTAAATGATCGAGTAGCAGGAATTGCTGGAGAATATGTTAATCGTGTATCAAGACTAACGGATATTACCTTTAAATTCAAAAAGTATAGTTCTGTAAAAGCATTAAAGAAAGCAATAGAAAAAGGAGAAGTAGATATCTACTTTGATTATTACAACTATACGAATGATAATTATTTACCAACGATTTCTACATTCATTGAAGACTTCTCTGTATTAGGATTACAAGAAGATAATCATATTGTTACATCTTTTGAAAGTCTAAAGAATCAAGAAATTGTGATGTTAGAAAATGATGCTTTATATAGTTATTTTAAGAGTAATTCAAGAGCAAATATTAAGACATATAAAAATATAGATGAATTAGTAAAAAATGCAGAGAATCGAATTATTGTAGTAGATAGTGAAGTCTATCGTTATTATCAAAATAATAAATTTAAGAAATATAAATTACTATATCAAGATAATATGATGAATGATTATAAGTTCATGGTCAAGAAAGATAATGAAGCTTTCTATGACTTATTCAATTATATTATCAATACCAATTCTTACTATAATTATCGGAATTCTGGTATTGAGAATCTAAATGCTTTAATTATTGAAGATTCTACATTAGAACAAGTATATTCCATTGTCTTAGCAATTATCTTTATTCCATTATTGATTATTGGATTGATTACGTTAATTATTAAGAGAAAGAATCGTAAGAAAAAAGTAAAAATAACCGATAGACATAAATATACGGATATGCTTACATCTTTAAAGAACCGTAACTATTTGAATATGAAGATGCAAGAATGGGAAGATTGTGAGATATTCCCTCAATCAATCGTTATGGTAGATTTAAATAACGTGAAGTATGTTAATGATAATTATGGTCATGAAGAAGGAGACCAATTAATTATCAAAGCAGCTGGTATTTTAGTAAATACTCAATTAGAAAACAGTGAAATTATTCGTACCGATGGAAATGAATTCTTAATCTACTTAGTAGGTTATAGTGAAAGACAAATCAGTACGTATACAAAGAAATTATCCAAAGAGATGAAGAACTTACCACATGAGTTTGGAGCAGCAGTTGGATATAGTATGATTACAGATGAAATCAAAACACTAGATGATGCGATTAATGAAGCAACTTTAGAGATGATTACAAACAAAGAAGAATACAAATAAAAGGTGAAACTATGGAAAAAGCAAGAGAGTTTATATTAAAGATCTTCAGGTATTTAATGAGACCTGAAATGAGAATATTACCAGGACAACTTGCTTTTTTTCTTGTGATGACAATTATCCCTTTACTAGCCTTAATTGTTACCATAGCAGCAGCCTTATCGATCTCTGTAGAAACCGTAAGAATTGCGATTAGTGAATCCGTTCCAATCGGACTTGCCAATATCTTAAATGGAATTATTTCAGGAGATGGAATTAACTTTAATATTATTGTGTTCTATTTCTCTGCGATTCTATTAGCAAGTAATGGAACGTATTCTATGATTAATACATCAAATGAAATCTATAAAGTAAAGCCAAAGAATATTCTAAGTAGAAGAGGAAAGGCAATCATCATGATCTTTATCATTATGGTACTATTAATCTTCTTACTAGCAGTACCAGTCTTTGGAGGAACCATTTCAGAAATCTTTATGAATGCAACAGGAAGTAGATTATTCCCAGATCTCATTCGAAAGTTATTAACTTTATTGAAATATCCAATTACCTTTGGTTTCTTATTTATTAATATTAAGTTAATGTATATTATTGCTCCCGATGAAGAAATCCCATCCAGAACAACCAATAAAGGAGCCCTTTTTACAGCTCTCGGATGGATTTTATCAACAGAGATCTTCTCTTTCTATTTAGAGAAGTTTGCCAATTATGATGCATTCTATGGAAGTATTTCCAATATCTTAGTATTATTCTTATGGATTTATTTACTATCCTATATCTTTGTATTAGGAATGGTTATTAATGCCAGTAGTTATCGAGAAGAATTAAAATAATTCTTCTTTTTTTATGATACCTAGATTGTTGTAAAATAGCATAGAAAATGATATAATGACATAGTGAGGTATTATATGAAAAGAATAAAAAATGGATTTCACAAATTGGTTAAAAAACTACGTAAAAAAATGAAACATATCAAAGAGGATCATGTAATACGTAATTATTTTAAAGAGAATGTATTGTTTGTAACATTTGTAATCGCAAGTGTTTTAAATGCTACGATTTTAAGATTTTTCTGCATGCATTCCATTGAAAACTTCTTATCATGGAAAGCTTTAGTAGCTGATACGGCAGTAGTAGTCTTATTAGGATCCTTTGGTCATTTATTAAAACCAAAGAGTCGATTTGCTTATTGGTTAGGAATTAATATCTTCCTAACAGGAATCTGTGTTGTAAATTCTGTTTATTATACATTCTATACGTCTTTTGCATCGATCTCAATGCTATCTCTTACACAATATATTGGAGATGTAGGAGATGCAGTTGTTGAAAATGTATTACAGCTAAAAGATATGATTTATGTAATAGGTCCGATTGCAATTACAATCGCTCATCTAAAATTAAAAAAGAAAAATCACTATAAAAAAGTAGATTTAAAGTCAGATCGGAAGAAAAAGACCATTCATACCATTGCTTTTGCAGGATTATTAGGAATTATCTTTGTCATGACAATGTCTTCTCTAGATGTATCTAGATTCTTAAAACAATGGAATAAAGAGTATATTGTTATGCGGTTTGGTATTTATGTTTACCAAGCAAATGATGTAGTAACAAGTATTCAACCAAAGATTAATTCCATGTTTGGATATGATAAAGCAAATAAAGATTTCATGGATTATTTTGCAGAAGAGAGAGAACCAGTGGGAAATGATTATACGAACCTTTTAAAAGGAAAGAATGTCATTGTTCTTCACGGCGAAAGTATGATGACAAATGCCATGGTATTATCATTCAATGGAGAAGAATTAACACCTAATTTAAATAAGATGGCAAGCGAAGGAATGTTCTTCTCAAACTTCTATTCTCAAGTAAGTGTAGGAACGAGTAGTGATTCTGAATTAACGTATAATACATCTTTAATGCCTACAAAGAGTGGTACTGCATTTGTATCTTACTCTGATCGGACGTATGTATCGATTCCAAAACTCTTAAAAGAACAAGGATATTATACCTTTAGTATGCATGCGAATAATGCAGACTTCTGGAATAGAAGACAAATGTATAATGCCATCGGATATGATAAATTCTATAGTAAATCAGATTATGATGTTACAAAAGAAAATGTCATTGGATTAGGACTATCTGATAAAGAATTCTTCCGTCAATCCATTGAAAAAATTCAAAAGATCAATGAAGAACAAGAACATTGGTATGGTGTATTAATTATGTTATCAAATCATACACCTTTCTCTGATACAGAAAAATATGGAGAGTATAATGTCGATATCACAGAAACCATTACCTTAGAAGATGGAACAACAGAAGAAACAACTTATCCATATATGGAAGGAACCAAATTAGGAAACTATTTTAAATCTCTTCATTATGCAGACGCTGCTCTAGGAGAATTCATGGCAGGATTAGAAGAAGCAGGACTCCTAGAAAATACAGTAGTCATTCTCTATGGAGATCATGATGCCAGACTTCCAAAGAAAGATTATAATAAACTTTATAACTACAATATGGAAACACATGAAATGAGAGAAGAAGAGGATGAGTTATATCGAGAATATGATTCTTACCTATATGAATTAGGAAGAAGAGTACCTTTCATTATTTGGTCAAAAGATATAATTGGTACCGAAAAGAACAGAGAATACTATAATGTAATGGGTATGTATGATGTACAACCTACCTTAGGAAATATGATTGGATATCAAAATAAGTATGCTTTAGGACACGATATCTTCTCGATAGGAGAGAATAATATCGTCGTATTCCCAAATGGTAACTGGGTAACCAACAACGTTTACTACAACAGCCAAAAAGCAGAATATTTATCTTTGTCAGATCAACCAATCTCAGAAGAAGAAATTGCCAATAATACAGAGTATGCAAATAAATTGTTAGATGTATCCAATAACATGATTGTGTTTGATTTATTAAACCCAGAAAAAAATAATAGTATTACAGAAAAAGACGGGGAGGAGAGAAAATGAAAATAAAGAAAAAAATAAAAAGAATTATCATTGGAATCATCATAGTAGCACTTTTGGTTTTACTTGGATTTGTAATCTATAAACAATTCACTCCAAAAGAAAAAGAAGTAAAAGAAGTAAAGATTGTTAGTAAGATTGATGAATATGGATACAAACTAAAAGAAAACAAACCAAAAGAGTATAAAAAGATGTTTGAAGAACTAGAAGAGATTCTAAAAGCAGAAGAAGTAGATGAAGAAGCATATGTCAAAAAGATTAGTGAAATGTTTATCTATGACTTCTATTCTTTAAATGATAAAGATGCGAAAACAGATATTGGAGGAGTAGACTTTGTCTATTCTGGTACCTTAGAAAACTTCTTACAGAATGCACAAAATACATATTATAAATATGTAGAAAGTAATATCTATGGAAACAGAAATCAAAAACTTCCCATCGTAAAAGATATCGAAATTCAAAGTGTAGAGAAAGCTCCCTTTGCTTATGGAGATCAAAATGATGAGAATGCTTATAGTGTAGTTGTTACTTGGGATTATACGGATAGTGACTTTGCTACCTATCAAAAGAGTGCTACTTTGAAGTTTATCCACGATGGAGTTAAATTAAGTTTAGTAGAACTACAATAGTAGTTCTTTTTTTGACAAAAAAAAAGAATGTACTAAATACATTCTTTTTAATCTCCTTCATCATCATCTGGATCAGATGTAGGACTTGGACTAGGACTTGGAGAATCACTTGGAGATGGGCTTGGTTTTGGTTTATATTCACCATCATCATCTTCGTCATCCTCATCATC
>JAGCSA010000049.1 GCA_017964405.1 Bacilli bacterium | reverse complement strand
GTTCCTTTATCAGGCATATTGATATAGATATGTTCTGCTAAGGTTTCTTGGGTAATGGCTTCTAAGAATTCTTCATCATCCATTAGGGTACTATCATGTTCTTGTAACATCTTACATTGAACATTTTGTACAATCTCTGCTTGTGTTTCTGGAATACTTTTTCTTCTTGGAAACTCCCCTTCTTTTAAATTAGGATTGATAATCCAATAGGCTGTTTTTCCATTGGCAGATACTTTATCCATTCCGATGGTTCTAATTTTTGTTTTAATGTCTTTTCCATTCTGATCACAACCTGTTGTGTGAAGAGATCGGTAATCATTCGTTCTTGGAGTAAAAATATAATCTTTTAATCGACCATTAATCGGAGGAATTAACTCATGAACATAACGAAGAGTTCTGTAACAATCATTGACTTCTTCTACTAATACTTTTAAATAGAAAATATCATAGATATTTTTTAATTCGTATCCTTTTCTGATTTTTCTCCAGATGGTACCAATATTTCTTGTACGAACTAAGATATCATTGGGAATATTTTGTTCTTTTAGAATAGCTTCCATTTTCGTTTTGATTTCTTGTAGGTAAGCTCTTTCTACCTTTCCTAATTCTTCTCTCTGTCCTAGAATATCTTGATATTCTCCTGGTTCCATATACATTAAAGCTAGATCTTCTAATTCACTCTTTACTTGATAGGCTCCTATATAGAGAGATAATGGTACATATAATCGCATCGTTTCTACTGCATTTTGTTTTTGTTTAATAGGTTTTTTATATTGTAGGGTTCTCATATTATGAAGACGGTCTGCGAGTTTAATAATCACAATTCTCATGTCTTTGGTTAAACTAGAAACAATCTTTCTTTCATTTGCATCGTTTTGTTCTTTTTTGGTAGGAAAATTCATTCGACGCATTTTCGTTACTCCATCGACTAATTCTCTTACTGTTTTTCCAAGGGCATGTTCAATATCCTCTAGTGTGACTTCTGTATCTTCTACGACATCATGTAGGAGTGCTGCACAAAGAGTGTCTTTATCATAGATTTCCATATCGAGTAAATTCTTGGTTACATGTAGTGGATGAATGATATATGGTTCCCCACTTTCTCGAAGTGTTCCTCTATGAGCAGATTCTGCTATTTCATATGCTTTTATTACATCTGGAATCGCTTCTTGATTTTTTTCCTTTAATATAGAAATAATATCTTGAATTTCCATCATACATCTACCCTCCTAACAAAAAAACGACCCAATCAAAATACTTTTAATTGAATCGCTCGTTTCGTGACATGCTGAAAGCTTCCATGAGAATGGATTTTATAAGATAACAACAGTGTATTCTTCTCATCATACATGTCACCTCTTTTTGTATAGCATCATTTATAACACAAGAGAATCATGAAAGTCAATATCTTTCTTTATAAATCTTTTTTATTTCTTTATAAAAAAGAGTTAACCTTTATTTGGTTAACTCTTCTAACTTTTTCTTTTCTTCTGAAAGTTTTTGTCGATCTAATTCTACTATGTTTGCAGGTGCTTTATTTACATAGTTTTCATTGGATAATAATTTTTCTCTTCTTGCGATGGATTCTTTTAATTGTTTAATTTGATCTTCTTTTGCTTGTTTCTCTGCTTCTGTTTCTATCTTCTCAAAGAAGATTTGTGCTTTTACTCGATTAGAGAATACTTTGTATGCTTTAATTCCTAATGGTTCTTTTACAATATTATCTTGTAATTTTAACATCTTAACAATTAAATCATTATCATCTTCTGTATCAAACATGACTTTCATATCTTTGGAAATATTGTTTTCTGCTTTTACATTTCTGAAGTTTTTAATAAATTCTATTTGATCAGCTACTGCTTGTGATTCTTTATCAAATACTAATTTCTTATTATATTTTGGATATTCTGTAATCATAATAGAATCTTTTTCTTTAACTGGTAACATCTGATAAATCTCTTCTGTTACAAATGGCATAAATGGATGTAACATTTGTAGAATACCGGTTAATACAAAACATAGGGTTGATTTTGTAGAATCATCCTCTAAGGAATACTTAGCCATCTCAATATAATAATCACAGAAATAATTCCATGTAAAATCATAGATAGCTGATCCTGCTAGATTAAATTCATATTTATCCATATGTTTCGTTACATTCTTTAGAGTATGTTCAAATACAGTTAAAATCCATTTATCTTCATTCTTTAAGTTTTCTAATTTTATTTCTTTTAGATCTTCTATATTCATAAGAGAGAATCTTGCTGCATTCCAGATCTTATTAATAAAGTTCCAAGTAGCGGTTAGTTTTACTTCATCAAATCTTAAATCCATACCCATAGAACCATCTGTTGATAGATAGTATCTTAAAGAATCTGCTCCATACTTATCTACCATATCAAATGGATCTACTCCATTTCCTAAGGATTTAGACATTTTTCTACCTTGTTTATCTCTGATTAATCCATGAATAACACAGTCTTTGAATGGTCTATTAATCGTAATATATTCTGATTGGAATGCCATTCTAGCTACCCAGAAGAAGATAATATCATATCCTGTTACTAAACAGTCTGTTGGGAAGTATCTTTCTAGGTCTTTTGTTTTTTCTGGCCAACCTAATGTTGAGAAAGGCCATAGTGCACTCGAGAACCATGTATCTAATACATCTTCATCTTGTACCCATCCTTTTTCTTTTGGTGCTTCCATTCCTACATAGATTTCTCCATCCTTATACCAAGCAGGAATTCTATGTCCCCACCATAGTTGTCTAGAAATACACCAGTCATAGGAAATTTCCATCCAGTGTTTTAATACTTTTTCAAATCTTTTTGGAACAAAGTTAATCTTTTTATTTTTATCTTCTTGGAATTTTAATACTCTTTCTGCTAAAGGTCCCATTTTAACAAACCATTGTTCTTTTACCATTGGTTCTACCATAACTCCTGTTCTCTCACTATGACCTACTTCATGGGTTAATGGTTCTACTTCTAATAAAAGTCCTAATTCTTTTAAATCCTTTAGACATTCTTCTCTACATTCTTCTCTTGTCATTCCTTGATACTTCTTTGGAACATTTTCATTCATCGTAGCATCATCATTCATAATGACAATTCTCTCTAGATTATGTCTATTTCCTACTTCAAAGTCATTCGGATCGTGTGCAGGCGTTATTTTAACACAACCAGTACCTTTCGTCATATCTGCATGTTCGTCTGTTATAACGGGAATAGGCTTGTTTACAAGAGGTAAGATTACATTCTTTCCTACAAACTTCTTATAACGTTCATCAGCTTCATTAACAGCAACTGCTGTATCACCAAATAATGTCTCTGGACGTGTTGTTGCAACATCTAAGTATTCATCCGAATCTTCTAACTTGTATTTTAAATGATAGAATGCACTTTTCTCTTCTTTATAAATAACTTCTTCATTGGATAGTGCTGTCTGTGCTGAAGGATCCCAGTTAATGATTCTTTCTCCTCGATAAATCATTCCTTTATTGTAATAATCTACAAATACTTTTCTTACTGCATAATTTAAATCATCATCTAAGGTAAATCTCTCTCTTGTATAATCAACTGATAATCCTAAAGCAGCCCATTGAGAACGAATGGAATCTCCATATTCATGGGTCCAATCCCAACAAGCTTTTAGGAAGTTTTCTCTTCCATATTCGTATTTATCAATTCCTTCTTCTTTTAATTTTTTAACAACTTTTGCTTCTGTTGCAATAGCAGCATGATCCATACCTGGTAACCATAATGTATCATATCCTTGCATTCTCTTATATCGTACAATGGCATCTTGTAATGCCGTATCATAAGCATGCCCTATATGTAATTTTCCTGTAACATTAGGAGGAGGAATTACAATACAAAATGGTGTTTTATCAGACTTGTTATCAGCTTTAAAATATCCTTTTTCTTTCCAAATATTATATTTCTTTTGTTCTACTTCTAAATGATTATATTTTTTATCTAACATGTTATCATCTCCTCTATATATTGATTTATGAATGGTCTTATTGTTTCTATTTGTTTTTTTAATTTTTCATTTTGGGTATCTTCTAATGCGATATTGAGTAATCGATTCATATAATCTTCTTTTTGAATGATTTCATACGATTTTTGAAAATGTAAATCGAAAATAAATCCTAATCGAATCGCCACTCCATCTGCTTTTGTTTTTGTATTTTTTCCTAGTATTAATTGTTTATTTAGAATTGCTTGATAGATATCTTCACTGATACAACTATCTTTTGTAGAAATCGGTATCACTCGATCACAGAATAGTTTTAAGATATCAATTTTGTCAGCATCTCTTGTGATATTGACAAATAATTGATTCTTTTTTGATAAAGTTTTTGGTACTTTATATTTATTATGATATTTCACGGCTCTTAAAACCGTATCTTGATTCTTCTTAGTATAAGATAGAATTCTTTTGTTTTCTTTTAATATTTTTTCTCCTAAATCTCCATGGTCAATAGATTTTAAATCATCAAATGTTTGATAATTCTTCCATTGTTCAAAACGTCCTATATCGTGTAATAGGCCACATAAAGAAGCAAGTTCTACTTCTTCTTCCGTTAGATTTAGACTTTCTGCTATTTCTCTACACAATTCCTTGACTCGTACGGTGTGTTTGACTTTTAAGTCAATCTTAGGCCCATACTTCTGATAGGGCTCTGCATATTTGATAAATTGTTCTTCTTTCTCTTTCATATAGGCCTCCTTTCAATAAAAAACGAGATTTCATCCAAAGGACGAAAATCTCGTGGTACCACCTTATTTTCTACTTACGTAGCTTCTTTTTGATAACGGACTTCTCCGGGAGAACTTACTGCATTCAGAACTCCTGCTCCTCTGCTACCTTCCTTATTCTTTTTTATTTACTTCCACCTACCGTAAACTCTCTATTAAAAAAGTTATAAGTACTCCTCAGATTCACTGCATCTGCAAGTAATTATAACTCATTTCTTTTTATTTATCAACTTTTAATTATAATTATCGTCGTCATCATCATCTGCATCTACATAGATATTATCATCTTCTGATAAATTCATACCTTGTAGTTGATTTCCATAATACCTATCTGCTTCTCTTTCCATTCTAGCTGCTCGATAAGGTCCTTGTACAATTCCAGGATCGTTATAGAGATCTCTCTGGGTTGCTGAATAACTACTATCATCTAAGATGTCGTCTCCTGTATATTCTTCAATATAAACATCATTATGACTAATTCTCTTATTCTTTTTATTCTTCTTACTATACATGTCATCTACAATGACAGCTCCTATCGATCCAGCAATTCCTGTTGCACCGATTGCAATTCCAATTGGAACAGTATTGAAAGGTTCCTCGGTAGTAGGTGTTGTTTCTGGAATTGGAATTGTTGTTACATTTCCATTATCACTCGTTGTCATCTCTGTTGGTAATTCTGCTTTTACTTCGGATACAACACTCTTTATTTTTCCTTTTAAAGCCTCTCCTACTAATTTGGATAAATCTTCTCCTGCAGGAGTCTCTTTATAGATTTTCGTAAACTCTTTTAGATCTCTTTCTGAGAAAGAACTAATATCTGTATAATTGGCTTTTGTTTTTCGAAGAGCATCTGCTAATAAATTAATTTTTCTTTTGACAGATTCTAAATCAGAGAAAATTAATTCCATGGATTCTTTATATGGTAGACAATTGGCATGTTCAAAATTAATTTGACGTAGACTTTTTTCTATATCTAAAAAATTATCTGATAAATCTACTACGTTAATTATATTTTCCATAGAAGAAAGTGGTTCTATACTTCCCGATATTTTCTCTAAATCGATATGTCCCTCTTTATTCATAGTCTCCCTCCTATTATAGTGATTTTGCTACCTCAAGTCTTTCTGTTAATTTATAAATTCTATCATTAATAATTCCAATAATATCTTGTGGATCTTCTCCAAGTTTTTTTATTTGATCTTGAATTCCTTGTCTAGATTCAATGGTCTTTAAGAATAATTTTTCTTTGGATAATTTATCTTCAATCGCATCAATTAATTGTTGTTTTTCAATTTCTTTTTGTTCTTGGGAAGACTCTTTTATCTCTTTTTGAAGAGATTCCATTGTCGTTTTAATCTCTTCTATTTCTTTTAGAATACTAGCAGCCATTTCATAAGCAGGAGAAATACCTGAAATTTGAAAAGCATCTTTCGATAATCCTCCTTGATTCATTTCTTCTTTTAATGGTTCGTAAATCATAGAACTCATATAAGAATCATAATGATTAAAGTATTCATTGATTTCTTCTTCTATTTGATCGGGGTTTATGATTTCGTTTGGATCTGTTTTCCAGGTAATCCAGTCAACGTTTGCCATAGACATCCCTCCTATTATTCTTATACTTTCATTATAGTAAATATCCGAATGTTAGTCAAACGAAAAGAAGGGTTTCCCCTTCTGATTTACGTTTTTATTATACTAATTCTTCTAGTTCTTCTTTTCCAAACGATAATTGATATTCTTCTGGAACATTTTCTTGTTCTAGTTCATCCTCTTCTTCTGATTCATCCCATGTTTCTAGTCTTAAACCGTCATCCTCTTTTTCTGGATCTTCAAAGTAATCATCAATCACTATTCTTTCTTGGTTATCATAATTGACAATATCTTTTGTATGTTCTTCTTCTATCTCGACTGGAGGATTCGTCTCTGCTGCTTTTGCTTTCTTATAATCAATATAAGCTTTTGCTCCTACTCCTGCTGCGGCAGCAACACTGATTCCTGCAGCTGCTGGAATAACAGGAGAAGATGCTCCACTCTTGTCAGCAAAGATTGGTTTTTCAGAAGTTGGAACTCTTGTATATTTCGTTCCTTTGATGATTTCATCAATGGTTTGTTCTGTATCAGTGATTGTCTTTGGACGAGCAATCGCAGATGCTCCTACATTCATTTCACTGATTGGAGAAGCAGATGGACCAGAATCTACCGTTATTTCTCCTCTATCTGTATATCCAACACCGGCATGAATTGGCTCTTTTGGTCTTGTTGGTGGATTTGTCTTAATATTTGGTGTTGTCTTTGTATTTTTTAAATTGATTGGCGTCACGGTTGCTGGATTTGTCGCAACAGTTGATGGAACCGTTGCAGGTTTTGTTTGTACATCTGTCGTTGGTGGACGTGTTTGACTTCCTACTGATGGTGGGGGTGCTGCTGTTGATGGTGCACTTGTATATCCTCCCTGAGGGGTTGTCTGCTTTTGACTTTCCTCTTGTCTTGGTGGTCTTCTTCTATTTTGAGGATTTGATTTATTTTGATTGTTGGTTTGAGGATTGGTATGTGTTTGTCCTTTCGGATCAAACTGACTTCCTGCATCTTGCTCATGTTCTGGTTGAGACATTGGAGAACTGGTAATAGATGTAGGTTCTCCATTTCTTGGAAGCTTAACACCTGTGATTGTAAGGCTCGTGACTTCTGGAGTCGAAGTTGCTAATTCCTGGGCAGATGTAGATGGGGAACCTGAAGAAGGATTGTCCGATATTGGGCTTACACTAGCTGCTAATGATACTATTGATCCTATATGTCCAAGACTAGGTGATAATCTTAATCCTGGCTCATGTCCTGCTGTGCTTGGTGAAGGGATTTCTGGTTCTGATGCATGTTCGATTCCTAATTCTCTTAAGAATTCTTCTCTATCTATTAGACAAGCTTCTTGGAATGTTTTTCCATTTAGGGAAGAATTCTTGGATTCTGATGCCACTGGATCTACTCCTCCACCTCCACCAGCACTCAATACGTCTGTTGAGGATACATCACTACTATCTACTAGTCTTCCTACTAAAGTTCTTCCATTATCGGCAACTGTTCCTGCTATTGAAACTCCACTTTCTTCTGCATAATTAGCAATTCTTAATATGGCACTATCATACCCTATTAAATAGAAAGCATTTTCTCCCATGTTTTCTGTTTTTTCTTTTAATTCTTTTGTTAATAGTGAATCACTTGTATTGATATTTGCGTTTTTCGAGAAAAACTCATCACTTCCTAAAGATCCATCTTCATATTTATGAGCTAATATTGCTTTATCATCCATTGCATCTGCTAATTTTTCAATTCTGTTTTCTAAAGAATCGAATGCATCATCATAAGGGGCTGCACTTAGTTCCCCTACATATTGTTTAAAGCCTTTTACACTATTTAATCGTTTGATTGCATTATGGATGGCATCTCTAGCTTCAGAAAGAGTTGTTACACTTACATTTCGAATCCGATCTGTTGTATATTCCACTTTTGCATAGTCAACATAAAAATCCGCTTCTTTTCCTCTATGATAAGAACCTAGTCCAGACTCTGCTACCATCATACAACTCTCTCTCCTTTCATCCTACTAATATTATTATATCAAACTGTAAAGAGAAAACAAAAGAAAGAAGAAAAACTTCTTCTTTCTTTACACTTTTTAGAATTCTTCTAATTCATCTGTTCCCATGATTGGGAATGGATTTTCAGATTCTCTATAATATTCATCATCATCTTGTTTATCAATATTAACTGTATCAATTGAATCCTCTTCATCTTCTCCGATTGCTAAGGTGTCTCCATCTTCGGTCCATCCTTCTACAACGAAGTCTTCATCTTCTTCTCCGTATTCATCTTCCTCTTCTTCTGCCTGTGCTTTCTTATGATCCAAATATGCTTTTGCACCTAATCCAGCAGCAGATGCTACGGTTAGACCAGCAGCAATTGGAATAACGGAACTTGTTCCTCCACTTCCTGTTGCAGAAATTGGTTTTTGTGAAGTAGGAATTCTACTATATTTACTTCCCTTGATAATTTCATCAATGGATTTCTCAGCATCATCTAATACATCTGTAACAGATGCAGCAATACCTCCTGCAGCACTTTCTCCACCGATATATCCTTCTGAACCATATCCTCCACCACTATGTGTAGGCTCTGGTGGTTGTGTTGGAATAATACCACCTGGTGTTGTTTTTCCTGGAGGTGTTGGTATCGAAATTGGTGCCGTTGGTGCTGTCGGTGGTGTTGGTGTCGTTGGTAATTCTCCTGTAGTTGGTGTTGGTGGCACCGTTGGTGTTGTTGGAATTGGCTGTGTTGGTGGTATCGTAGGTGTTGTAGGTGCCGTTGGAATTGGTTGTGTTGGTGTCGTTGGCACTGTTGGTGCTGATGGACTTGATGGACCTGATGGTCCTGATGGTGATGGTTGTCCACTTGTTGGTGGTGCAGGTTGTCCACTCGTTGGTGGAGGTACAATTGGTGTCTCATCAGCTTCTATTGTCGTATTTTGTCCAGGACCATTCGGTTGTCCTGGAGTAACATCATTTTGTGTGTTTCCAGGATCAATCTGGTCTGGTGATGGTGTTGGAGGTGGAGCATACAATGCTTGTATATCATCTCCTATTGTGCCTATACCACCGCCTTGTCCATCTGTTGGTGGTGGAACTGGATTACGATTAACTGGTTTAATAGAAATAATCTTTCCTTCTCCATCATTTGTATGATTATTAGCTGTAATGATAGAAGCAACATCTACTCCTGATGTAACTCCTCCTCCTGCTACTCCTCTTGCTACATCATCTAAATTTTCTGCTCCGGCTCTTACGACATCATCTAAACCATCTCCACTGATTCTTACAATGTCTTCAAAGCCTTTTTCTCCGACTCTTATTACATCGTCTGCATTTTCTAGTCCGGCTCTTACAACGTCATCGGCATTATTTGCTACTGCTCTTGCAACATCATCTGAGCTTCCTGCTGCTGCTCTTGCAATGTCATCAGCATTATCAGCCCCGACTCTTATGATATCATCTACGCTATCTCCACTAATTCTTACTATATCTTCAAAGCCTTCTTCTCCGACTCTTATGATATCGTCTACATTATCCATTCCGGCTCTGATTACATCATCTGTATTTTCAATTGCTTCACCTGCTGTTAATCGTAATACATCATCTGAACTTCCTGCTGCTGCTTTTGCCATATCATCGGCATTTTCAATCATGCCTCTTGTAATATCATCGGCACTACCAGAACCTAATCTTAAAATATCATCCGTGTTATCTGCTCCTAGTCGAAGAACATCATCTGTACTATCTACTCCTGTACGAATAACGTCATCGGCATTAGCAGCTGCTGTTTTGGCTCCTTTTATTCCTTTGATCCAGTCAACTGCTTTTTCTGCTACTTTACCAGCAGCAAAGGCAACGGCTGCATCTCCAACGGCTCCTTTAACTCCTGAACCAAATGCTTCATCGAAGGATTGCCCTTCTCTTAAAGCTGTTTCTGTTCTGTTACCAAGTCCTGTTACACCGGCTACAATCGTACCACCGATTGTACCACCGGATGCACTTAATAATCCAGAACCTGCTACGACATTGGTTCCTAATCCTAAGGCTCCTGCTGTTCCGATACTAGCTGCCATATATCCAGCAATTTTTCCTCCCATATATAGGGTACCTGCTAAACCACTTTTTTCCGTAAACGTACTCTTTTTAGCAAATTCACTATCATAATAGAAGTTAAATGCATCATGTGACCATTCTGCTTCAATGGCATCTTTACACCAGTTTTCTAGACCAGAATCTGCAGGTGCAATCCAACCTACTACTGATAAGGCTGCATCTCCAACATCTTCAACTACTGATAAAAGTCCCTCTCCAATTTTACAAGCTCCCATTACAACAGAACTTCCAAGTTTCTCTAGAGGGGATGCCTCTTCGTATGTCTTAATATCTTGTGCTTTTGAATCAATACTGTCTGCAATTCCATTGATTGTAGAAGCTAATGATTCAAACACCGTATCGTAATTCTCCACTTGCACAGACCCAACATATTCTGCAAGACCATTGACATTATTTAAAGCATTGAATGCACCATAAATTGCATCTTGTGCATTTCCAACGCCTGTTGTTGCAATGGTTCGAATGTCGGAAGTAACTTGCTCTACTTTCCCATAGTTTGCATAAACATCGGCTTCTTTGGCATCTCTACCTGAAATCCAATTACAAAAACTTTGCCACAAACCCATAGTTTTCTCTCCCTTCCAATCTGTAACATCTGTTTCCAGACCTTATGAAATCATACTTTTGCATACTATCTCTACTATAATTAATTATAAAATAGGTCCGATTGTTAGTCAAACAAAAAAAGAAGGTTTTCCCTTTCTTTACTTGTACTTTACTCTTTTATTCGTCTTCTTTTTTCAATGGGTCGATATTTGTGTTTGGAATAACAGGTTTTGTTGCTCCTGCTGTTTGGTCTGCAAGACGTTTTGCCCTCTCTTCCATTCCACCTCTTAATACCTTAGAAATCTCTTTTTGTTGATCGGTTACATAGCCCATATAAACGACTTTTTCGATTTGATCATGGTTGAATGCAAATAATTGATCACTGGTAATCATTCCCTCTGGGTATACACATCCACCATAGTCAAACATAACATCTCCTACATCAATTTTTCCATTTTTATCGTATACTTCTCCTGCAGGAATGATGCAGTAACTCATAATCATTAATTCCTTCTTTCCACCTTTTAGTAATACGACTGTTCCGATTGGTAAAAATTTTTCTCCGATTTCCATTCTATTTTCTCCTTTTTATTCTCAACATTTTCATGTTTCTTTTTTATTGATCTTCTCCGATGCCCCATCCAGATTCTAATGCAGAAGATAATCCTTCCATAATTGGATGGGACTCTTCTTCCTGAGAAATTGGTTCCATTTGATTTTTTCTCATAATTTGATCAATGGATGCTTGTAAATCCAATTGATCTAGTTGTGCTAAATAATCTGGATTCATCAAATTATTCGTATCAAATGTCGATACAATTACCGGTTCTTCTGGTTGTTCTTCCTCTACTTCCATTTCAGGTAGACTCATCTCTGGTGCAAATTCAATTGGTTTTGGTTCTACTTTTTGAGGAATGATTTCGTCTTCTACTGTTGATAGACTATCATCATATGCAAAGATATGATGTTTAGGTTCTTCTTGAACCGTTGATAAACTATCATTATAAGCAAAAATGTGATATTCAATCTCTTCTGTTGGTTCTGGTTGT
>JAGCSA010000005.1 GCA_017964405.1 Bacilli bacterium | reverse complement strand
CAGAACGGTATAAAATCTTTCAAGATTGTCCAGATTTAGCAGAAGAGTATTTAAGAATGGGAGTTTTGATGCAAGGAAATTACCCATCTTTATATGGAAAATATGGAAGAAAAGCAAAAAAATTATTGAGATACTACATCAAAAAAGGATGGATATCCTTCCTAGGAAGTGATACCCATCATGATTTTCATTATAAAATGAAAAGAGTAGAGAAAAAAGTTTCGAAACTAAATAAAGACAAAGACTACATCAAAGATTTATGTGAAAGAAACTTTGATAAAGTAATCAAAGATGAAGATATCGCCATGATACGATAAAAAAAGAGGAGAAATCCTCTTTTTAATTATGTACAATCGTACAAGTACCTTTTCCTTCTAGTACTTTCTTCAAGTTTCCTTTTCCATTAATATCGAATACTAAGATAGGAATATCTTCATCCATACAAAGACTGATGGCTGTTGCATCCATGACATTTAATTTTTGATTCAAGACATCGATATAAGTAATATCTTGATATCGTTTCGCATCCTCATGTTTTTTAGGATCTTTATCGTAGACACCATCTACTTTCGTAGCTTTTACTAAAACATCGGCTTTGATTTCAGCAGCTCTCAAACTAGAAGCCGTATCGGTAGAAAAGAAAGGACTACCCGTTCCACATCCAAAAATCACAACACGTCCCTTTTCTAAATGACGAATGGCACGATCTTTAATATAAAATTCAGCAATTTGTCTCATTTCAACACCCGTTTGTACCCGAACAGGAGTTCCAATCTGTTTAAAGGCATCTCCTAAGGCCAAAGCATTCATAACGGTACCCATCATTCCAATATAATCACTTGTTGCCCGATCCATATACTCATTGCTTTTTCCTCTCCAGAAGTTTCCCCCTCCTACAACAATCCCAATTTCATATCCTAAATCCGCACATTCTTTAATTTCTTTCGCAATCTCAATCGTTCGATCAAAATCAATTCCTGTTTTCTTATCTCCTGCTAAAACCTCTCCACTGAGTTTTAAAAGAATTCTCTTATATTTCAAAAAATCATCTCCTAAAACTAGTGTATCATAAAAGTAATACTTTTCAAATGAAGGATTTTGTGGTATAATAGGGAACTATTAAAAAGGGGGACATTCCATGTTTGCAACATTCGATGAAAAACACACAATAGAGGAATTAATGGATCTTTTAGAACAGAACCATATCGAATCGATTCAAGTACGAAAACAAATTCGAGAATTAGAAGCTTTACCTAAAGAAGGACAAGAACGTCCTTCCCTTTTGGATGCAGAAACAAAAGTATATGATTCTCAAAGTACCATGGAATCTTCAGAAGAAGATGATATGGCTCCTTATGTTCAGGAATATCGAAAAATAAGAGGGGAAGACATCGATTCTTTAGAAATGATGCAAGTGTTAAAAGGTTCTACTGATTGTAAAAACTAGGAAGGAATCATTGACACATAATGGTGATTATGTTATAATCTATGTGTTTGACGCCTCATGCTCAAACCGCATTGAAAAGGTAAAAACGAATTATTCGTACCTCGAGAGCGAGTCTTAAGTTTAATAAAGGAGGTAAAAATATGAACGCTGTCATTAAAGTCGGTGGAAAGCAATACTATGTTACAGAAGGAGCAGAAATCTATGTAGAAAAGATTAACTGCAATGTTGGTGATGTAGTTACTTTTGATCAAGTATTAATGCTTGATGCAAAAATTGGAAATCCTTATCTTACAGGTGTTACGGTTCAAGGAGAAGTTCTAAAGAACGGTAAAGCAAAGAAAATTAAAGTTTTCAAATATAAATGTAAAGATAGATCAAACCGTGTTACACAAGGACATAGACAACCTTATACAAAAATTAAAATTACGAAAATTGGATAGTTTATGATAACAATCAATATTCAAAAAGAGAATAAAAAGTATAAGAAAATTAGTATTCTAGGTCATGCAATGTATGCCGATAGAGGGAAAGACATTGTCTGTAGCTCTGTCAGTAGTATCGTAATAACTACGGTAAACGGAATACTAACATTAAATAAAGGAAGTCTATCATATATGGTTGGGAAAAAGGGAATGACAATCGATATTAAAACAGAAGAAGAAACAACCCAATTATTAATCCATAATATGGTGAATCTATTGAAAGAACTGGAAAAACAATATCCAGAAAATGTAGAAGTGAAATAAGGAGGAGAATTATGAAATTTTTAAAATTAGATATACAATTATTTGCTCACCACAAAGGGCAAGGATCAACATCTAATGGTCGTGATTCTGCAGGACGTAGACTTGGAGCAAAAGCAGCAGATGGTGAATTCATCACAGCTGGTTCAATTATATACCGTCAAAGAGGAACAAAGATGTTCCCTGGAACAAATACTCGTCGTGGAAATGATGATACGATTTATGCAACAGTAGACGGAATTGTAAAATTTGAACGTCATGGAAGAGATAAGAAACAAGCTTCAGTATATCCAGTAGAAGGATAATCAATTCAAGAGCCATTAAGGCTCTTTTTTCGTTAAAAGGGGGATTCGTATGGTAAATTATACCAATCCAGGAAAAGCATTGGAAGAAAGAAAAGAACAATTATTTCAATTGTATCAAGAAGATTATGGAGAAGACTCTATGGAGATCATTCGAAAAAGATGGGAGAATACCATCTTTATCTTCGAAGATTTTCCAAAAGACAGAGTAGAATTTTGTAGAAAAATGGGAATTGGAAAATTAACACCCATGTCTCTGATTGCACAAGCAGAGTATAGAGACTATCTACAAAGAGAAAAAGAATTATCAAAAGAAGTAAAGAAGATCTTTCAAGAATATATGCAATCAAAACATCAAATCTATGGAGAAACACATCTAGAAGAATTATGGGAAGGAGACTCTCTTCTCAAAGAAAAATACGGTTTTGGTGTAGCTTGTGATGCATTAGAAGAAAAGAAAAGATTGTTACTGGCAAAAAAGATTGCTCTTCTCAGTAACACATTGTGGGGAAAAAATCTGATCAGAAAATACCCCATGTTATCGGTAGAACAATTAGCAGAAATCCTCTATCAAGAGAATTTTTCAGCCATTACGGGTACTGTAGTAGATAAAGAGGGAAAGAAAAGATGCATCTGTTATGTTCCCATTATGAGATATCAAGGAGTAGTATCCTTAGATCGTATGGTTCTTCATGAATTAAGACATGTCGTAGAAACAGGAGAGAATCAAATCGGTTTAGAAGAAAATCAGAATCCAAGGTATAGTTTATTAAATGAAGTGAGAACGGATAGAAATGCCATCAAAGATGAGAAAAGATTATCCATTCTTTTTGAAAGAAGAAATCCAGAAAACATACAGAGTATCTATGAAGTATTTCTTCTAAAATTAGAAGAATTAGATGCATATGAAGATTTTCTGAATCAAGTAGCATTTCAAGGAACCATCGAAGAAAATCATGAGGAAATAGACATCTTAAATAAAAGATTAGAAGAGATAAAAAAAAGCATGGCAGAGCATGTACAAAAATTGAAAAATATGATATAATACATCTGGCAAAAAAGGAGGGGATAGTATGTTTGTTGATGAGGTTTTGATTAAAGTAGAAGCTGGTTCAGGGGGAGACGGTTGTACCGCTTTTCGTAGAGAAAAGTATGTTCCCATGGGAGGACCTTATGGTGGAAATGGTGGACACGGAAGTGATATCATCTTTCAAGTAGATGAAGGCCTTCATACCTTATTAGATTTACGATATCAAAAAACCATTAAGGGACCAAAAGGAGAAAATGGTCGTGGAAAGAATCAACATGGAAAAGGAGCAGAACCAACCATTGTAAAAGTACCTTTAGGAACTGTTGTAACCGATATGGATACAGGTTTCGTATTAGCAGATCTATCCCATAAAGAGGATCGAGAAGTGATCGCCAAAGGGGGAAGAGGAGGACGTGGTAATACAGCCTTCAAAACCCAAACGAATACAGCTCCGGATTACTCTGAAAAAGGAGAAGAAGGAGAAAAGAAAAATTTAAAAGTCGAAGTAAAAATGTTAGCAGACGTAGGATTAGTAGGATTACCAAGTGTAGGGAAGTCAACCATTATTTCCTGCATATCCGCCTCTCGTCCTAAAATTGCTGCTTATCATTTCACAACTCTGAATCCAAATCTAGGAGTGACGAAATCAAGTGACGGAAGAAGCTTTGTCGTAGCAGACCTTCCTGGGTTAATAGAAGGAGCAAGTCTAGGAGAAGGATTAGGAGACAAATTCTTAAGACATATTGAAAGAACCAGAGTCATTGCTCATGTAGTAGATATGGCAGGAAGTGAAGGAAGAGATCCTTATGATGACTTTGTTTTAATCAATAAAGAATTAGGAGAATATAATCAAACATTATTACAAAAACCAATGATTGTGATAGCCAACAAAATGGATTTACCACAAGCAAAAGAAAATTTAAAAGAATTTCAAAAGAAAGTAAAATGTGAAATCTTTGAAGTAAGTGCTGCAATGAATAAAGGACTACAACCAGTTGTAGATCGTCTAGCAGATATCTTAGATACGATTCCAACAAATCCACTATATGATGAATCACAAATCGAAAGTAATGTTCTTTATAAATTTAAGAAAGAAGAACCATTTACGATTACCAAAGAAGATGATTGTTGGGTCATTCAAGGAGAAGAAATCGAAAAGATCTTTAAGATGACAAAATTCTCATCAGAAGAAGCAGCTTATCGTTTTGCAAAGAAATTAAAGAGAATGGGAATTGATGATAAATTAAAAGAATTAGGAGCAGAGGAAGACGATCCTGTCAGAATCTTAGATTTCTATTTCACATATAAAGATTAATCAGAAAAGCAGGGGGAACAATGGAAAATAATGAAAAACTCATTCGTTATATGAGTGTTTTAGCTTATATCAAAACACATGCAGCTTATTGGGATGAATATGTCTTAGGATCCATGAAAGGATATGCACAAAGAGGAATCGATAAGGAAGTCTTTTTCAAAGATTCTATTCGAGAAGTCTATGATGAATTAGGATATATTCCCGATGATCAAAACATGTATATTTCTTTTTTGAATCTAATCAATCAACAATTTGGATTAGAAGGAAAGAATATTGTAGAAGTAGGAGGAGGAACACTTCCAAGATTAGGAAGAAGAATCCACTTAAAACAAAATACAGGAACGATTACCGTTTATGATCCAAGAATTGGAAAGGATATCAAAGGAGAAGATCGTTTTGTATTAAAGAGAGAAGAATTCACAACCAAAACACCAGTAAAAGGAGTGGATCTATTAATTGGATTGATGCCTTGTAAAGGAGCAGAACCACTAATAGAACAAGCTATCAAACATAAAATTGATTTCATGGTATGGTTATGTGAAGGAGGCCCTCATGGAGATTACTTCGATTACTTTGAAGATGAAGAAGAATGGATCGGAAGTACAATCTATACAGCAACCAGAGGAATAGAGGATCAAAGAATGGGAAAATTAGTCAAAATCAAACAAGAAGAATTCTCGAAATATCCCATTATTTACAACCAAAGATAAAATAAGTGTTGTTTTTCTAAGAAGTATGTTATAATCAAAATAGAAAATACTAAAGAGGTGTTGATATGAAGAATATAACATTTTTGGAAGAAAAAGGAATTGATGTAAAATCAAGCCTTGACTTATTTGGAGACGTTGAAAAATATAATGATAAACTAGGAGAATTTCTAGTAGGAATTCATACAAAGATTAAGCAATTAATTGTGTTCATGCAAATGAAAGATATGCAAAACTATAATGCTTGTGTACGTTCTATGAAGAATGATGCCAAGTTTTATGGTTTTAGAAATCTAGCTGCCATGGCTTCTGAACATGAACAAAAGAGTGGAGTAGGAGATCTATTCTATGTAACTGGTCATATTAATGATTTAATTCAAGAAACCAATAATTCCATTGTATTAATTCAAGAATATATGAATGGTACGGATGGAAAACAAGAAGTAGTGGTTCATAATGAATTAGAATATAAAGATGATACGATTTTAGTAGTAGATGATTCTAATATTGTTAGAAACTTTGTAAAGAGAATCTTTGATGAAAAATACAAAGTAGAAACAGCAAAAGATGGACAAGAAGCCATTGATATTATTGAAGCCAATAAAAACAATAAACATATTAAAGCAATTCTATTAGATTTAAATATGCCAAAAGTAGATGGATTTGGAGTACTAGAACATATGAGAAGTAATGGATACTTAGAAAAAATGCCAGTATCTATTATCTCAGGAGATTCTTCCAAAGAAACCATCGATAGAGCATTTACCTATGATATTGTAGACATGATTAGTAAACCATTTAATGATAATTCAATCAGTATGGTAGTGGAAAAAACAATCATGAGAACAGAAGAATAAAAAAAGAAGGATTTCCTTCTTTTTTATTTTTGAACTAGTTTTAAGGTATCTCCTACTTTTAAATACTTACAAGTACCAAGAGGGAGAATATAAAATCCTTTTGCTTTCGGATGAAAGATTCTTCTCTCGCTCTTAACTCCTTCATGAAGATAGAGAATTTTATAATCGGAATCTACAAAACAAGCATCAATCTTCTGACAGAAAAAGGTTGTATTTAAGAAACGTTTCCGAGGAAAATAAATACAAAAGTCTAGAGGATACAAATAAAACTTTAAAGACTTGAATTGTTTCGAAAAAGTATCTGCTTCTTGTATTTTTATTTTTTGATTTCCAAGTTTTAAATACATAGAATCACCTAAAGAAATTATATCATAATATCTTTTAAAATAAGAAAGAATATGGTATTATATAAAAGGAAAAGGAGGTATTAGTATGAGTGGACATTCAAAATGGGCTACAATCCATAGAAAGAAAGGATTGCTAGATGCTGCACGTGGAAAAGTATTTCAAAAACTAGCAAAAGAAATCATGGTTGCAGCAAAAGGAGGAAGTCCTGACCCGAATCAAAATGCTGCACTTCGATTGGCAGTTGATAAGGCAAAAGCTCAAAACATGCCAAAAGATAATATTCAAAAAGCAATTGAAAAAGCAGCAGGTGGAAGTGATGGAGCAAACTTTGAATCTGTTCGTTATGAAGGATATGGACATGGAGGAGTTGCTTTCATGGTAGACTGCTTAACGGATAACAGAAATAGAACAGCTTCTCAAGTAAGAGCAGCTTTCACAAAAGCAGGAGGAAATCTAGGAACCGATGGATCTGTTGCCTATATGTTTGAAAGACGTGGATCGATTGTAATTCCTGCAGAATATGATGAAGATACTATGATGATGACTGCCTTAGATGCGGGAGCATTAGACTTTGAAAAAGTAGAAGACAACTATATCATCACAACCGATGCATCTTCCTTTACAGCTGTTAAAGATGCTTTAGAAGCAGCCGATGTCAAAGAGTTTAATGAATGTGAATTAACATATATGCCAAATATGGAAGTAGAACTAGATGAAGAAGGACAAGAAAAGGTAATGCACTTAGTAGAAGCTCTAGAAGATCTAGACGATGTACAAGATGTATACTATAATTTAAAAGAGACTGAATAACAGTCTTTTTTATTCAAAAAGGAATTTATATGAACGTATATCGATTATGTGATCAAGAAGAAGTGGAAAAGATTATCACAACAAAATCTTTTCAAGAAGTGGGAAAAGAAGGACAAAGGAATCCCTATCTCAATAATCATTCCTATGAACCTCATATAAAATATCTCCATTTCTTTCAAAGTTTTAGTAGTCTGTTTTATTTTAATCTAAGCGAAGATTCTTATGTATGTACCTATGATATTGCAAAAGAATTATTAGAAAAACATAAAGGAATTGGAAAGTATTTGGATAGGATGTTTATGAGAAAGCATGAACGAGTGACAGAATATGCCATACCAAGTCAGGAACTTAGTTTTACGGATTTGAAAAAAGTAGAAAGAGTAACGGAGTGGTTGGATTATGAAGACTGTTTGGCAGGCAATTATTATGATAGATTAGAAACGGTATATGATAGAGATCAAAAACCATATGTATTTCAAAAGAAATAAGAATGTAAAAAAAAGTAGAAAAAATGTTCGATAGAATTGATTCTCCTTTTTTTTTGTTTTATAATGATATTGGAGATGATGGAATGTACGACTATATCATAGGAAAAATCACCTATATAAAAAATAATGCAATCGTAGTAGAAAACAATGGAATTGGATATTTAGTGTATGTAGCAAATCCTTATGCTTATGAAATCAATAAAGAATATAAAGTCTATATTTATCAACATATTATGGAAGATGAAAATAGTCTTTATGGATTTAAAAGTGTAGAAGAAAAAGAATTCTTTTTAAAACTAATATCTGTCAAAGGATTAGGTTGTAAGATGGCTCTTCCCATCTTAGCAGTAGGATCCATTGATGGAATTATGGATGCGATTGAAAGAGAAAATGTTTTATATTTAAAGAAATTCCCTAAAATTGGAGATAAACTGGCAAAACAAATGGTTCTCGATCTAAAAGGAAAACTAGAAACCATTGGAGTAGGAATTAGTGAAGCAGAAATGGATGCAGAAAATGAATTAAAAGAAGCTTTAATCGCATTAGGATACAAAGAAAAAGAAATCATTCCTGTTATTGCGAAAGTAGATTCTTCTCTTCCAATTGAAGGACAAATTAAAGATGCTTTAAAACTATTATTAAGATAAAAGAGAAAGGAGAGTCCAAGATGAAAGAAAGTGTAATAACCAATTATGAATTGTTAGATGATCAAACAATGGATAATACTATTCGTCCAGAATCGATCGACGAATATGTTGGACAAACCGATGTAAAAGAAAATATTCGTATTTTTATAGAAGCAGCTAAGATGAGAAAAGAGCCTCTAGACCATGTACTATTATATGGACCTCCCGGTCTTGGAAAAACAACGCTTGCTTTTATTATTGCACATGAATTAGGAACAAATATTAAAACAGCTTCTGGTCCTAGTATTGAAAAAGCAGGAGATTTAGCAGCTATCCTATCTTCTCTAGAACCAGGAGACGTCTTATTTATTGATGAAATTCATAGAATGCCAAGATATATTGAAGAACTCTTATATCCAGCAATGGAAGATTTCTCTCTAGATATTATTGTTGGTAGTGAAGGAAATAGTAGAAATATTAAGATTGATTTACCTCCATTCACATTAGTAGGGGCAACGACAAGAGCAGGAGACTTATCCGCACCTCTAAGAGATCGATTTGGAATTATCTCTAAATTACAATTCTATTCCATAGAAGAATTAAGAGATATTGTGAAAAGGACTTCGAGAGTATTAGAAATGCCAATCACAGAAGAAGCAGCCATAGAACTTGCTAAACGTAGTAGAGGAACTCCAAGAATTGTCAATAAACTATTCAAAAGAGTAAGAGACTTTGCGATGGTAAAGAAAAGTAATGAAATTACGAAGAAGATTACAGAAGAAGCATTAGAAAGATTAAAAGTAGATAAGATTGGACTTGATAATACCGACAGAGAACTATTACTTGCCATCATCAATCGTTTTAATGGAGGCCCTGTTGGAATTGATGCTTTGAGTAGTTCGATTGGAGAAGAAGTAATTACCATTGAAGATGTTTATGAACCATACTTATTACAAATCGGATTATTAAAGAGAACCTCTAGAGGAAGAGTTGTTACCGATAAAGCTTATGAAGTTTTAGGAATCGAAAAGAGAAAGTAATTTCTCTTTTTTTTAAGGAGAAAATATGATATAATGATGCGTAGTTAGGAGGGGATCTCATGAAAGTAGAAGATTTTGATTATGAGTTACCAGAAGAATTAATTGCACAAACACCTATCCAGCAAAGAGATGCTTCCAGATTATTAGTATTAGATAGAAAGACAGGGGAAATAGAACATAAGCATTTCTATGACATCATCAAGTATTTAGAACCAGGAGATACCCTAGTATTAAATGATACCAAAGTATTACCAGCAAGATTAATTGGAGTAAAAGAAGAAACCAATGCCGTCATAGAGATTCTTTTATTAAAGAATTTAGAAAAAGATAATTGGGAATGCTTAGTAAAACCAGCAAGACGGATCAAAGTAGGAACCATTGTATCTTTTGTAGAGGGAAAACTAAAAGCAAGATGTATCAAAGAATTAGAGGAAGGAATTAGACATTTTGAATTGATCTATGAAGGAATCTTATTAGAGATCTTGGAAGAATTAGGAACCATGCCTCTTCCTCCTTATATTCATGAGAAATTAAAAGATCAATCTCGTTATCAAACAGTCTATGCAAAAGAAATAGGAAGTGCAGCAGCTCCTACAGCAGGGCTTCATTTTACGAAAGAATTACTAGAAAAAATCGAAGAAAAAGGAGTCAATCTTGCCTACGTAACATTACATGTAGGATTAGGTACCTTTCGTCCTGTCAGTGTAGAAAAAGTAGAAGATCATGAAATGCATAAAGAATTCTATACCATGAGCAAAGAAGTAGCCACTTTATTAAATGAAACGAGAAAAAAGGGAAAGAGAATTATCGCAGTAGGAACAACCAGTACGAGAACATTAGAAACAATTGCGAGTCAATATAAAGACTTTAAAGAATGTAGTGGATGGACCGATATCTTTATCTATCCAGGGTATGAGTGGAAAGCAATTGATGGATTAATCACCAATTTCCATCTTCCAAAATCTACATTAGTCATGTTAGTATCTGCTTTTGCAGGAAGAGAAAATATATTAAATGCTTACAAAATCGCCATTCAAGAGAAATATCGTTTCTTTTCTTTCGGAGATGCCATGTTTCTAAAGTGATATAAGTAATTTTTATAATGGTTTTTGTTGACATAATTAGTCTTTTTTGCTATAATAACCACTTGTTGTAGGGGGAATACAAATGAAATTAATTGCAGAACAAGTAAAATATTTAAGATAAAGAAAAAAATAATTAGAAGAAAAAAAAGAAGAATATAGAAAGTATTGTCAAACGAGAGAAAGTGGAGGATTAGATGGATTTGGAGCTCCTCATTTTCTAGACTATCAAGAACAATTATCCAATAGTCGTGATAATAAAGAATTACGTGATATTGAATATGCATTAGGTCATGCAGATTATGTCATGAATCGTAATTTTGAAATGATTGATATTGGAACAGGATTTACCGTTAACTTTGGAGATGGAGAAAAAGATAGAACGGTTTTAATTGAAGAAGGAACGACAAGTGCAGGACATAGTATGTTTGCTTCTACTGCAAGTGACTTTGGAAAAGCCGTAATAGGTAAAAAAGCAGGAGATAAAGTAGAATATACGGTATCTGCAACAGGAAGAAAGATTTCTGCAACCATCGAATCTATTGATAATATCAGAAGTCATTATACAAACTTTATTAGAGAAAAAGATTTCTCACAAAGAGTATCTCGTGATGTAAAGAGAAGATTAAAATATGATAAAGCAGCAAACCTATATACTTATTGGAAAGGTTTTGCAATGACTCCTAGTCAAAAAGAATTATTAGAAGCAGAATTACGAAGATTAGATCATACAGTACTTAGTCAATCTGAACTAAAGAGAAAATCAAATATCGAAAGATTATTAAGAGAAAATAATATGGCTCCACTACCAGTAGGAGATAGAATTCAACCAGGAAGTCATGTTCAACTTTTCTTAAAAGACGGAGAAGAAATAACTGAGATGAATTTTGAATTCATTAACAAAGCTGTCTCAACAGAAATCGAAGGAGAATATGTTGAAAAGTATTCCCCATTAGGACAAGCAATTGTTGGATTAAGACCTGGACAAAGTTTTGAACTAAGAAGAAACCATCAACCAGCCTTAGAAGGAATGATTTCTTCTGTTGATAATGATTATGCATTAGAAAGAGTTAGATAACTCTTTTTTTCTTGTGAAAGATAGGATATTTTGATAAAATAAAAGGGAATTGAGGGGATCCTATGAAAGTAAAATACAATTTAATCAAAAAAGAAAAAGATACAGAAGCAAGACTAGGTACCCTAGAAACAAACTATGGTACTTATGAAACACCTATGTTTATGCCGGTAGGAACACAAGCAACGGTAAAAACACTTTCTCCAGAAGAAGTGAAAGCCTGTAAGCCAGGGATTATTCTAGCAAATACCTATCACTTATGGCTAAGACCAGGAGAAGACGTAGTGGATCATGCAGGAGGTCTTCATAAATTTATGAATTGGGATGGACCCATTCTAACAGATTCTGGTGGATTTCAAGTGTTTTCTCTTGCAAAACCAAAAGACATTACAGAAGAAGGAGTTCATTTTAAGAACATTTATAATGGAGATAATCTGTTGTTAACACCAGAAAAATCCATTGAAATTCAAAATAAATTAGATAGTGACATTGCCATGTCCTTTGATGAATGTGTTGGCTTTCCTCATACGAGAGAATATGTAGAAGAAAGTGTAGAGAGAACCCTAAGATGGGCAGAAAGAGGAAAGAAAGTATTCAATAACGAAAGACAATCTTTATTTGGAATTGTACAAGGAGCAGAATACGAAGACTTAAGAAAACACTGTGTAGAAGAATTAGTAAAAATGGATTTTGATGGCTATAGCATTGGAGGAACCGCAGTAGGGGAACCAAAGAATGTACAATATAAACAAGTAGAATATTCCTGCAAGTATCTTCCAAAAGATAAAGTCAGATACTTAATGGGAGTAGGAGATCCGATTGATATTATTGAAAATGTCATACGAGGAGTCGATATCTTTGATTGTGTAGCTCCTACGAGACTCGCAAGACATGGACACTTCTATACCATGCAGGGAAAAGGAAATATTAAGAATGCCAAGTATAAAGAAGACTTCACACCGATAGAAGAAGAATGTGACTGCTATGCATGTAAAAACTATACAAAAGCATATATCAGACATCTCATTCGTGCAGAAGAAACCTTTGGTCAAAGACTATTATCCATTCATAATATTCGCTTTTTAATTCGACTAACAGAAGAGATCAGAAAGGCCATTCAAGAAGATAGATTATTAGAATACCGTGAAAACTTTATCAAAAATTATTATGAAGAAGAAGGAGAATAATCCTTCTTTTTTTATGAAAAAATAGAAATATCTATTTCAAAAAAAATAGAACTATGTTAGAATAAAATAGAGTAAGAATAGAGAGAGGAGGGATGTTTGTGTTTGGTGGTAAAAAGAAAGATAACAATATGCAGATGGAATCCAAAGAGCCTGACAAGAAGAAAAAGAAGAAAAAAGGCAAAGAAGACGATACCCCTGTATATGAGAATCCAGCCTTTGAAATCTTTGATCCAGGATCTAGTTTTAATGCACAATCTGGATTTATTTCTCAACAACAACAAACAACAACGGCAGCAACCGAACCAGCACCACAACCTCTTCCAGACCAACCTCCTTATGATCCTAATCAACAACCACAACCAGTAGTCGTTAGTCCGGAAGTACCTCCTGCTCAACCAGTAGAACAATTACAATATCAACCAGATCCAGCTGCTCAGCCAATTGCTTATGATCCAAATGTACAAGTAGTGGCATATGATCCAGCAGCTCAACCAGTAGCAGTCGATCCAGCACAAGCAGTTGCCTATGATCCTTCTACCCAAGGATTTGTAGATCCTGTTGCTCAACAACAAGCATTGGAACAAGAAGCATTGGCACAACAACAAGCTTACCAAGCAGTAGATCCAACCCAAGCTGCTCAACAAGGTGGAATCGAAATGTTAGAGCCTGCAGCTCCGGTTGATTATAATAATGTATTGCCAGCAGAAGCTCAGCAACAAGAAGCAGCCCCTCTATCAGCAGATGCTGCTGCTGCAAACGGAGTCAGCAGTACAGAAAAAGTAGCAAGACCAGAAAAAAGATTCCGTTATACGATTATCAATGGTATTGGTAAAAAAGAAAATGGAACATTTGATGCAGAATCAGAAGATGATGTAAGAAACTTCTTATTATCCCAAGACTATCAAGTCCTAGAAGTAAAAGAAAGATCTGCATCTGATATCGATATTGGTGGAAATGGAAAAATGGGAGCCAATGATTTATCATTCTCTCTTACCCAATTATCGACCTACCTACGAGCAGGTATCCCATTATCCGATTCTGTTCGTATCTTAGCAAAACAATCTAAAAAACCAAATATTAAAAAGAGTTTTAACCAATTGGTTTATCAATTATTAAAAGGAGAAAGCTTATCAGATGCTATGATTATGCAAGATAAGGTATATCCAAAATTATTAATCAACATGGTAAAGACAGCAGAAATGACATGAGACTTACCATCCATTCTAGATGATATGTCAGAGTATTATACTTCTATGGATCAAACCAAAAAGCAAATGAAATCTGCTATGACATACCCAGCAGTTGTCTTAACAATTGCCACCGGTGTATTAGTCTTCATGATGACATACTTAGTACCACAATTTACTTCTATGTTCGAAGAACAAGGAGCAGAATTACCATTCTTAACCAAGATGATTGTCGCAGTATCAACCTTTATGATTAATAAATGGTATGTTCCACTAGCAATTATTGCAGGAATAGGAATTGCATTCTATTTATGTTATACCAAGATTCAAAAATTTAGATTAGTTGTCCAAATCATTTTAATGCACATGCCAGTAGTAGGAAATATTATTGTATATAATGAAATTGCAAACTTCTCTAAAACATTTGCATCATTATTGAACCATAGTGTATTCATTACAGATTCCATGGAGATCTTATCCAAAATTACATCGAATGAAGTTTATAAAGGAATCATTAATAAGACATTAGAGAACCTTGCAAAAGGAGATTCTATCTCTTCTGCCTTCCGTGGAGAGTGGGCAATTCCCGTTGTTGCATATGAAATGATTGTAACAGGAGAATCCACTGGTCAATTAGGGGCTATGATGGAAAAAGTAGCTGCACACTTCCAGATGTTACATAAGAACGTAATTGATCAGATGAAGAGTTTAGTAGAACCAGTTATGATTGTATTCTTAGCAGGAATCGTTGGAGTCATCTTAGTATCTATCATTCAACCAATGTTCTCTATCTATTCACAAATTAAATAATAAAGGAGGTAATTGTAAATGAAATTTCTCTATATAATTATCTTTTTTATTCTAGGAACCTGTATGGGTTCTTTCTATACTGTCGTAGGATTAAGGCTTCCTAAAAAAGAAAAGTTCTTAACAGGAAGAAGTCATTGTGATGCTTGTGGACATGACCTATCTCTATTAGATATGGTACCGGTATTATCCTTCTTATTCTTAAGAGGAAAATGCCATTACTGCAAAGAAAAGATTGATAGTCTATCGACCTATATGGAAATATTTACTGGTATTCTATATGCATTAGCTTATTATGCATTTGGATTTTCTGGTTCCTTTGTAATTGCCTTAGGAATTATTTCCATGCTAGTCATTTTATCAGTATCCGATATTAAATACTATACGATTCCCGATGAAATCATTATCTTTTTTGCAGGATACTTTACGATTGCAAACACGATGATCGAAGGGATCATTCCTGCCTTACTTCATATAGGATCTGGACTCATCTTATTTGCATTCATGTATGGAATCATGCTACTAGGAAATCTAATCTTTAAGAAAGAAACACTAGGAGGAGGAGATATCAAATTGATGTTTGATATCGGACTTGTCCTAAATCCATTCTTAGGAATTGTTGTCATCTTTATTGCTAGCTTTTTAGCATTACCCATATCTTTCTTGATATTATGGAAACAGAAACAAAATCTAGTACCATTTGGACCCTTCTTATTAACCGGTTTCTTATTCCTATATTTCACCAAGATCGATATGCAGATGATCATTGATTTTATCAAATCATTTTAAGAAAGAACTTCTTTCTTTTTTTTTGAAAGTATTGTACTATAGGAGTAGGTGAGGGCTATGAAAAATATTGTAATTGTTCCAGCAGATACCTATACCGTTATTAATAAGAGTATTATTACGGAACAAGATAAAAAAATAGTATCAATGTTATATCAACCCATTATCGGTTTTGCAGCAACCTCTCTTTATACGACTCTTCTTAGCAGTCTACAAGAACAAGAATGGATGAGTGAGGATTTAACCCATCATCATTTAATGTCTACCATGCAACTAAAATTAGAAGATATCGTCATCGCAAGAGAGAAACTAGAAGCCATTGGTCTATTAAAAACCTATATGAAAAAAGACAATATTAATCAGTATGTCTATTGTCTTTATTCCCCTCTAGAAGCAAATGATTTCTTTAATCATCCAATTTTAAATATTGTTCTCTATAATAATATTGGTAAAAAAGAATACGAAAGATTATTAAATCAATTTAAAATTCCTAGTATGAATCTAAAAGAGTATGAAGATATTACTTCTTCTTTTGATGAGGTATTTCAATCTGTCAAAGGAACTCTTCTAGAACAAGAACAAGACATAACAAAAAGAGATTCTAATAATATTGAAATTCATAAAGGAGTAGACTTTAATTTAATAGAGTCTAGTATTCCAGAAAGTCAAAGGAATGAGAAATGTTTCAATGAAGAAACAAAGAACTTAATTAATAGTTTGAGTTATATCTATCATATTTCTACATTAGATATGCAAGGAATTGTAAGAGCCTGTTTAAATGAAAAAGGTTTTATTGATAAAAATGAATTAAGAAAGAGTTGTAGAAACTACTATCAATTTGAAAATGCTGGTAATCTTCCCACTCTAATTTATAATAAACAACCAGACTTCTTAAAGAAACCAGAAGGAGATACTTCGAAATGGGCAAAAATGGTCTATACGTTTGAAAATATAACACCTTATCAATTATTAAAAGCAAAATATAAAGGAGCAGAACCAACCGACCGAGATAAACGATTAGTAGAAAGTCTCTTGATTGATCAAAAACTAAATCCAGGAGTTGTCAATGTATTAATTAGTTATGTATTAAAAACAAACAATGAACAATTAAAGAAAAGTTATGTAGAAACCATTGCTGGTCAGTGGAAACGTTCCAATGTAGAAACCGTTGAAGAAGCCATGAAAATTGCAGAAAAATATCATAAGAAAATGAAAAAGCAATTAGAAGAGTCGAAAGAGAAAAAAGAAACAAAGAAACCACTTCCAGAAAAACAAGTACCTGCATGGTTCCAAAAAGAGCAGACACTAGAAGAAGCAACAGACGAAGAAATGGAAGAACTAGACAAGATTTTAACAGAACTTGTATAGTTCTTTTTATTTGTAAAATAGAGTAAAGAGAAATGTAAAAAATTGTAAAAATAGGAGAAGAATACCCTGAAAATACAAAGTGTATGTTATCATGGATAAGAAGGGAATTCGAATATGAAAAAACAAGCATTACAAGAATATAATCAGTTAATCAATGAATGGAAAAATCATCCAAAAGTATTAGAAATGAAAAACTATAAACATCATGGAATTACTCGATATGATCATTGCGTTCGAGTTTCTTATCATACATTTCAAGTTACAAAAAAACTACATTTAAATTATGTATCTGCTACGAAAGCAGCCATGTTACATGATTTTTTTACGAATGAAGTAGAAGAGTTAGGTCCTATGAAAAGATTTCGAAATCATTCCAAGATTGCTGCCAAGAATGCAAAAAAATATTTTGGATTAACTCCCCTAGAAGAAGATATTATTGAAAGACACATGTTTCCAATTACAATCACCCCTCCTAAATATCTAGAGAGTTGGATTGTAGATATTATCGATGATATCGCAAGTATCTATGAAAGAGGAACGGCTACCAAAAGAAGATTACAACCAGTATTCCATATCATAGTATTCTTTCTATTTACCATGATAAGATAGAGCGAAAGCTCTTTTTTATTTTTGAAAAACATGGTATAATGATGCAAGAAAGAAGATAGATAATATGAAAAAGACTTTAATATTTGGTCATAAAAAACCAGATACAGATTCTGTTGTATCAGCCATTGCTCTATCTTATTTAAAGAATCAATTAGGGGACTCTACAGAACCAAGAGTATTAGGAAATATTAATAAAGAAACATTGTTTGCTTTGAACTATTTCCATGTCAAAGAACCAAAATATTTAAATGATGTAAAACTACAATTAAAAGATGTTCATTATCATAAAGGATTCATGATAGAGGATACACAAAGTATCTATGATGGATATCAGAAAATGTTACAAGAAGAATTAACAGGAATCCCTGTTTGTAAAGGAACGGGGGATTTTCTAGGATTAGTAACTTTAAAAGATTTATCTTATAATTTAGTAAATGAAAATGTAGAAGATTTATATACATCATATGATAATATTATGAGAGTTTTAAAAGGAGAAGAAATTGTAAGATCCTCTGAAGAAATCATTGGAAAATTAATCGTAGCAGCTTATCGTAGTACAACCTTTATGAGCAATGTAGAACTAGGAAGAAATCATATTCTAATTGTAGGAGATCGACATAGTGTTATCGAATATGCAGTAAATTCCAAAGTAAAATGTATCATCTTATCAGGAGATTCCTATATCAAAGAAGATCATATCGAATTAGCGAAAAAGAATGGAGTAAATATTATCAGAACTCCTTATGATACCTATCGGGTATCGAAATTAGTAGCTTTATCGAATTATATTAAAACGATGATTAAATTAAATCATCCCATTACATTTCATGAACAAGATTATGTATCCGATATTATCGATATCAATCATATTCAAAAGCATACCAATTATCCAGTAGTCGATAAAAATAATAAATGTTTAGGATTATTAAAAATAACAGACTTATCCGATAAAAATCCAAAGAATGTGATTTTAGTCGATCATAATGAAAAACTACAAAGTGCCGATGGAATAGAAGAAGCACAAATCTTAGAAATATTTGATCATCATGCTTTAGGAAGTATTACGACATCCATTCCTATTAATTATCGTAATATGGTAGTAGGATCGACAAGTACCATTATTTATACATTATTTAAAGAAACAAAAACAGAGATTCCACAGGAGATTGCTGGATTACTATTATCGGGAATTCTTTCCGATACCTTGATGTTAAAAAGTCCAACGGCAACGAAGAAAGATGAAAAAGCAATCGAAGAATTATCGTTAATGGCAGGAGTGAATGCAGAAGAATATGGAATGGAATTATTAAAATCAGGTACTTCTTTAGAAGGATTATCCAAAGAAGATGTTTTATATCAAGACTATAAACTATTTACAGTGAATGATAAAACAATTGGTATTGGTCAATTCTTCACGATGAATTTTAATGAAATCAAAAAAGAATTAGAAGAATATATAAATACATTAGATGCAGTAGCAGATGGAAATAACTATACATTAGTAGCTTTATATGTAACCGATATTATCAAGAATGGTAGTTATGTTATCTATAATCGAAAAGCACAAAATCTAATGAATTTAACCTATCAAAAAGAAATAGAAGAGGGAGAATTTATAGAAGGTTGCATCTCTCGTAAGAAACACGTAGTACCAATGATTATGCAGATTATAGAGAGTTAGGAGAAAACATGGTAGAAAGTATTGTAGAAACAATTTTAGAGTTATTAGGTGGTTTAAAAACACTTCCCTTTGGAAAAGAATTGATGGTATTTATCATTTCATTAATGCCCATTCTAGAATTAAGAGGAGGCTTAATTGCTGCTGCCTTATTAAATCTAAATCCAATAGAAAGTTATATCATATCGATCATTGGAAATATCATTCCTGTTCCTTTTATCTTATGGTTTATTAATAGAATCTTAGAATGGATGAGAAAAGGAAAAAGATTATCGAAAGTAGCCAAATGGTTAGATAAGAAAGTAGAAAAAAGAAAAGGAAAAATTGAAAAATATGGATTTTGGGGATTAGTATTATTTGTAGGAATCCCCTTACCAGGAACAGGTGCCTGGACAGGATGTTTAATTGCAGCAGTTTTAGAAATGGATAGAAAGAAAGCATTTACAGCAGCCATGATTGGTATTTTTATGGCTAGTATTATTATGATGTTAATTTCTTTTGGTATTTTAAGAAACATTGTAGGATAAATAGGAGTAATTCCTATTTTTCTTTTCAAAATCATGATATAATACAATTAGAAATATAATAAAAGAGGGTAGTAATATGAAAAATAATAAAGGATTTACTTTAGTAGAATTATTAGTAGTAATGGTCATAATTGGAATAGTAACGACCATGTCTTGGCCAGCGATTACGAGAATTCAAGAAGATAATAAAATGTCAAAATATAAATCCTATGGAGATGCCATGATAGGAGCAGCCAAAGTCTATGTAGATGCCTATGAAGAAGATATGTTCTACTATGAAGATGACTTAACAGATATCCAAAAAAATAAAGGACAATGTTATTACATTATGTTACAAGAATTAATAGAACATTCTTTGATGAAAGACTTTAATACCAAAGGAATGTCTTGCTTAAGTGATAGTTCCTTTGTCAGAGTCATTCGTAAAAAAGGAAATTACCAATATGATTATTATTTAGGATGTGGGAATAAATCAGAAATAGATCCGGATACAGGAAAACTACCAAGTACGAGAGTTTATTTCACATTACCAGAACCAGAAACCTTAAATGTGGCCGATCAAGATAGTTGTAATGCTACCTTAGCAGAATATAAGATTACCTATAATTCCCATGGAGGAACGGCTTGTAGTGCAACAGCTGCTTATTATATTGAGAATACCCAATTAGTTTGGGGAAGACTTTGTACACCAGCAAGAGCTCATTATACATTCTTAGGATGGTATGATGCCGCTGATAATTTAATTACAGAAGAATCTCCAGTAACAGGAAATATCTCTGTAAAAGCAAAATGGAGAAAGAATCAAGTTCATGTTGTTTATAAAGCAAATGGAGGATTTTTAAGAGATCCCCATGACCCAGTATTTACAGAATATAATGGAACCATTTTAAGAAATGGAGCCGAAATAGCACAAACCATTGTCTATGGAGGAGAAACAACGGATGTTGGATTATGGAATTATAACTGTGAAACATGGTTGAATATTGGAAAAGTAGGATATCACGCAGAACCAAATACAGCATGGAGTACCAATCCGGATGGAACCGGAAGAGTTTTCAGTCAATATGCCGTCTATCAAGCCGATGATTTATGTGACTGTAGTGAAAGGGACTGTACATTAACACTCTACGTAAAATGGATACCAAATAGGGTTTATATCTATCAACATGCGAATGGAGGAGTCCTAACAACTCCAAGACATGAAAAAATTGGTCTACAAGCTGATGGACTAACAACCTATAATGGAAGTTCTATTATGAGAAATATTGTCTATGGTGATAGAACCCATCTTTATAACTGGAACAATCCAGAGTGGTTAAATATCAAAAAAGATGGATATAAGTGTAAGTTAAACGAGGAGTGGAACACGAAACCAGATGGAACAGGAACATCTTACCATCAAGATAAATGGTATACGTCGGATCAATGGTGTGATGCCACTTATAAGAATTGTTCGGTAACAGTGTATGCAAACTGGGTACCAGCATAGGAGGGTTTATGGAATATAAAAAAGATATCAATGAAAACATATTTAGAGGATATGATATTAGAGGAATCTATCCAACAGAATTAGATGAAGATTCTGCCTATACCATTGGTTTAGGATTTGGATCTCATATCAAAAGACTAGGAAAGACAACCTGTGTTGTAGGACATGATAATAGATTAAGTAGAGAAGTACTAACCAAAGCCTTAATGAAAGGAATTACAGAAACAGGAATCAATGTTATCTTTCTAGGTCTTTGTACAACACCTATGTATTACTATGCTTGTATCAAACTACAAGTCTATAGTGGTGTCATGGTAACTGCTTCTCATAATCCAAAAGATGACAATGGATTTAAATTTGCTTTTGATGAATCTGGAAATTGTAAAGGTCAAGAAATTCAAGATTTCTTGGCCGAGATTCAATTGGGTAATTTTGAATCAGGAGTTGGAAAAGTTACGAATTATGATATTACAGAAGACTATGTAGCTTTATATAAAGAAAATCTACATTTTGGAGAGAGAAGAGTAAAAGCAGTGATTGATCCAGGAAATGGAACAACCGGAATCATCGCAAGAAGAATCTATGAACAATTTCCAATCGATTTAGAATTTATCAATGAAGAAAGTGATGGTCATTTTCCAAATCACCATCCCGATCCTTGTGTAGAAAAAAATCTAGAACAATTAAAAGAAAAAGTAAGAGAAACCAAAGCAGATGTTGGAATCTCTTTTGATGGAGATGGAGATCGTCTAGGAGTGATATCAGAGACTGCAAGATTTATCCCAACCGATCAATATATGATCATCATTGTAAGAGACATTATCAACAAAGTAGAAAAGAAAGAATTCTTATGTGATGTAAAATGTTCCAAAGCATTCGCAGATGATGTAGAACGTCTTGGTGGAAAAGTATTAACCTATCGTACGGGAAACTCTTATACCAAAGCAAAAGTAAGAGAAGAAGATCTTCCTTTTGGAGGAGAACTATCCGGACATGTTTACTTTAGAGATAGATGGCCTGGATTTGATAGTGGAATCTATGCAGGATTAAGATTATTAGAAATCTTATCTCATACAGAAAAGAATGTAGAATCCCTATTAGAAGGAATGACAAAGTATTATGCAACAGAAGAATTGAAGTTTGCTTCTCCTGATGATCGTAAATTTGAAATTATTGATGAAATAGGGGAGTATGTTAGAAATAAAGGTTTATCATTCCTAGATATTGATGGAATTAAAGTCCTATATGAAGATGGATGGGCATTAGTTCGTGCCAGTAATACCGGTCCTAATATAACAGCTCGTTTTGAAGCAAGAACAGAAGAAAGATTAGAAGAAATACAAAAAGAATATACAGAGTTAATTGAACGATTAAATCAATAAGAAAGGACGATTATAGTCTTCATGGAACCTTTGAAATAAGATATACATTAGAAGGATCCAATCAATATTTAAAAAGTATATTCTTACATAATCTAGAAGACAATTCTTAAAAAAACAGATTTATCTGTTTTTTTTTGTAAAGTAATAGTAGTTTTCCGATTCCCATAATCTTTTTATGATATAGTTATAATGTACGAAATGATGGTGAAGTTATGGCAATATCAGAAGAAGAATTTCAAAAAGAAAAACAAATTCTAAAAAAAGTATCCAAATTACTAGGGAACACCTTAAAAGATCTAGGAGATGAAGTCATTCAAGATGAAGATAATCTCGTAGAATTTAAGAAAATGATGTGGGAAAATGCTAGTAGTTTTGATGATGCAGAAAAAAGTCAAGTCTTATATGCCACCGAATTAGAAGCCAATAAAGCCTATCAAAAACAACAATACTTTAAAAGACTTTGTATGATTAAAGATAAGCCTTATTTTGCAAGTATTGTCTTTAAAGATGATCAAGGAGATATCTACAATATCTATATGTCTTTAACATACTTAAAAGATGAAAATACGAATAATATCTTATATGACTGGAGAAGTCCTATTTGTAGTTTGTTCTATGATTATGAAACAGGACCTGCCTCTTATGAAGCTCCTGGAGGAAGATACTTTGGAGAATTAAAGAGAAAAAGACAATATAAGATAGAAAAAGGGAAATTATTAGGAGTCTTTGATAACTCTTTAAATATAGATGATGAAGTCCTACAAGAAGTACTCGCAACAGAATCCAGTGATCGAATGAAGAATGTTGTTAATACCATTCAACAAGAACAGAATCAAGTAATCAGAAATTTAGAAGATCATAACTTAATTGTCCAAGGAATTGCTGGTTCAGGGAAAACAACAGTAGCTCTTCATAGAATTGCCTTCTTACTATATCGTCTTAAAAATTTAAATAGTAATAATATTCTAATCTTTTCTCCTAACAATATATTTACAGAATATATATCGGATGTCTTACCATCTCTAGGAGAAGATAATACCCTTCAGACAACCTTTGCTGATTATCTTTATCATTTTATTAAAGATTATCAAGATATAGAAGATTTCTCTGACTTTGTCGCAAGATACTATTCTTATCAAGAAACCAATCCAGAACTAGTAGAGTATAAACAAAGTGATAAGATTATTGATGATTTAGATGCCTTTATAGAAAATTATAAAGACAATGCAGTGTTTATTGATTCGATTAAAGAAGGAGAAAACAACTTTGTATCAAAAGATGATTTAAATGAAATGTTACATGATCGATATGAGAGATTACCATTATTTGAACGTCTAGAAGAGATGGCTTCTAAATTAAGTTCTAATTTCTATAAAGGATCTCAAAAGAAAAAAGCAACTTTCTTAAAATTAATCCATCAAAGTATTAATTTTAAACAAGACTATAAAAGTATCTTAAAAGAGTTTTATAAAAGTGAATTCTGTAGAAAGAGACCAACCGATCGAGAAATCAATCTATTTATTGATACAGACTTATTACACTATGAAGATGCTTTAATCTATGCTTATGTAAAAGGATCCTTAGAAGGGTTCTTATATGAAAGTAATATTAAACAAGTAGTAATCGATGAAGCCCAAGATTATAACAGACTACAATATATTATTATTAATCAAATCTTTCAAAGAGCAGATTTTACCATCCTAGGAGATATCAATCAAAATATTAATCCATACTATCATTACAAATCTCTAGAAGATTTAAAAGATCTATTCAAAGAAGATTCTAAATATATTGAGTTATTAAAAACATATCGTTCTTCTCCAGAGATCATTGAGTATACGAATAAGATTCTAAATCTAAATCATGTCAATGCTATTCGAAAAGATAATCATAAACCAGTTATTATCAGAAAAGGAGTAACCGATTTAAAACAACAATTAATAGAAGATATTCATACTCTAAAGAATGAGTATAAATCAACAGCTGTTATCACAAAAGATGAAAAAGAAGCAGAAAAACTATATCAATTGTTAAAAGAAGATGTTTCAATCTCTTTAGTCAATAAAGATTCTAAAAAATTCAAAAAAGATTGTATTGTGATACCTGCTTATATGGCAAAGGGATTAGAATTTGATAGTGTCATCATCTATAATGATCGAGATAATTCCTATCGAAAGAATGAAAAAAATCTATTATATGTTGCCTGTACAAGATGTCAGCATGAACTATACATTTATAATTAGAAAACTACAAAAATGTGTAGTTTTTTTGATGAAATAAAACAAAATAAAGAAGATTGAAAAGAAAGAAAAATACTATCAAAAATTTTTATAAAAAATAGGAAAAAAATCTAGGAATGTTTCTAATAATATGGTATAGTTAAGTAAAGATGAACATCAAGGAAGTAACAATCGGTAAAGTATTGTAAAAAGAGAAAAATTAATTCATTTTTCTTCAACCAGAAAAAATGAATCTATGATAGAATGATAATAATGAGGTGACACAAATGAACGATTTATTAGACTTTTTAACATCACAAGAAATTATAATTGTTTATATGATTGCTGCTTTAGCATGCCTTGTATGTTTTATCGTGTATTTAATCGAAAAGAATAATGATAATTTAAGAAAAAAACATAATACGAGAGAATTAAATAAACTAGTAGAGGAAATTAAAGAGATGCTTCCGGAAGAAGAAAAGAAGGATAATTATGAGGTTCCTGTACTAGAGACAATAGAAGAAAAAGAAGAAACCTCTATCAATGACATCATGAAACAAGAACCAATGATCGTTGAACCAATTGATGTAGAAGAAACAATTGATTTAACAGAAGTGGTAGAGCAGATTAAAGAAAAAGAAGAAGAAATTGAATATACAACTATGGAACCAGATCAAGAAACAGCTAGATTAGAGTTAAAGAAATTACAAGAAGAATTAGAAAGACAAGAAAGATTAGCACAAGAACAAGCAAATAAACAAGAACAAGTTCAAGTAGAACAAGAACCAATGACTTCTTATGAAGAAGAACAAGAAAAAACAGCTATCATCAGTATGGAAGAATTACTAACCAAGAGTAAAGAAATGTATGAAGCCAATGCTTTAACCCAATATGAAGATGAAGGAAATGAACCAATCAGTATTCAAGATTTAGAGGTACAAGTCAATAGACAAGCAACGGTTTATACAGAACCATTTAAATTAACAAATGTTGTTTCGGAAGAAGAAGTAAAGAAGGAAATCGAAGAAGGTTTCCAACAAGTAGAAATCAAAGAAACCATGCATATGGATGATATGAATACGATTACTCCTGAAACAGTACAACCAGTAAAACAAGAACCAGAAGTGAAAAAATTCAAGAATAGTCCAATCATTTCTCCAATCTTTGGTATTGAAAAAGATTCTACAAGAGAAACAGCTATGACACTTGAAAATACAGCAAACTATGATAAATTAGATAGGGAATTACAAAAGAATAATGAATTTATTATGTCCCTACAAGAATTACAAGAAAAATAAACTCGAGATACTCGAGTTTTTTATTGGGAAAAGAATAGATTTATGATATAATATGGAAGAAATGAGAAAGAAGGTGAGAAAATGAAATCTGTTGGAATTTATACATTAGGATGCAAGGTAAATACATATGAATCTGAGTTTATCATGAATGAATTAAAAGAAGCAGGATATGAAATCAAAGATTTTGAAGATGTTTGTGATGTTTATATCATCAATACCTGTACCGTAACCAATAATAGTGATAATAAATCAAAAAAGATCATCAGACAAGCGATTAAGAAAAATCCCTATGCTTGTGTAGTAGCGATGGGATGTTTTATCCAAGCAAATCCCAATTACCAAGAAGATGGCTTAGATATTACGATTGGAAATAAAGATAAATCAAAAATAGTCTCTATCTTAGAAGAATACTTCCAAAGAAAAGAAATCATGAATCTACAGTATCAAGGAAGAATCAAAGACTTTGAAGATATGACAATTAAAACATTCCCTGGTAGAACAAGAGCTTTTGTAAAAATACAAGATGGATGTGATAATTTCTGTTCTTACTGTATTATTCCCTATGTAAGAGGAAAGTGTAGAAGTAAAGAAGAGAAAAAAGTCATAGAAGAAATAAAAGATCTTGTAAAAAATGGTTATAAAGAAGTAGTTCTAACAGGAATCCATACAGGAAGTTATGGAGTAGATTTAGATACATCATTTTCTCATTTATTAAAAGAATTAATAAATATAAAAGGATTAGAACGCTTAAGAATTTCCTCCATAGAAGCAACAGAATTAAAAGAAGATGTTTTAGAGGTATTGAAAGAATCAAAAGTATTAGTCGATCATCTTCATATTCCTCTACAAGCAGGATCCAATGAAATCTTAAAGAAAATGAATCGAAAATATGATTTAGACTTCTATGAAGAAAAAATCAAAGAAATTCGAAAGATAAGACCGGATATTGCAATCTCAACGGATGTCATCGTAGGATTCCCAGGAGAAACAGAAGAATTATTCCAAGAAACCATGAATACTTGTAAGAGAATCGGTTTCTCAAAAATCCATGTATTTCCTTATAGTGAAAGAAAAGGTACAGTTTCTTCGAAAATGGATAATAAAGTAGAAGGCTCTATCAAAAAAGAAAGAGCAAGAAAACTAATTCAACTATCAGAAGAAATAGAAAAGAATTATATGGAACATTTTGTGGGTCAAGAAGTAGAAGTATTAATAGAAGAGAAAAAGGGAGAATATAGTTTTGGTCATACAGGAAACTATCTACCGGTAAAGATCAAAGGAGATTATCCTCATAATGAAATAATAAAAGGAGTAATTCTCAAAGTAGAATATCCATATTGTATTGCAGAAAAAAAATAGGAAGAATTCCTATTTTTTTAATATTCATATACATCATCCGGAATATCTGTGATGCTTTTCTTTTTCTTCTTTTTATTATTAGAAGCAGCTACTGCTAAACCAGCAAGTCCAGCAGCAGATCCAATCGCAACAGGAATTGCTAATTCTTTTATGGTTGTTTTATTCTGATTACCCGTTGGTAAACCAGAAAGAGAAACAGAATGTGCTTCATCTCCACCACCACGTTTAACATTCGTAGGCGTTGTTGAAGAGGCAGCAGCAGAGTGACTAGCTAATAAAGCATCAGGACTCGTAGAAATAGCAAATGTAGTAGGAACGGTACTAGCTGTAACAGCAACACTGGCAGGAGCAGGACTAGCAGCAGGTGGAGCAGGTGGCTCCGGTTGATAAGCAATTGGTTCTGTTCTTGGAATGTTAACAATTAAGGTAGACGTACTTTCAGAAGTATTTGTCATATGACCAGGTAAACTAGGAGCAACCGTAATTGGTTGTGTACTAGGTGGTTGTGTTTTAGCATCTAGGAAAGTAGGGGGGGTAGTAGAAGGTTTTTGATAAAGTCTTGGCAATTCTGTTGTTGGTGGTGTTGTAGGACCTTTAGCTCCTCCAGCAGCTGCACCATAAGCCCCATCTTCTGGACCCGTACTAGTAGTTGGTGGTGTTGTTTGAGAAGTAGCAGGAGATGTAGTAGAAGCAACCGTAGGAGGAGATGTCTTTTGAGACTCCTCATATAAAAAGGCTTCAATTAATTTTACTTGATAATCAAAATTATCAGATAACGTTTTCGCATCATCTCTACATTGAATCATTAATTTTTCAGGCATTCTCATATCAATAGCAGGTTCTTCTTCCTCTACATATTGAATACCCATAGCATATCCAACTTTCATAACAGCATCATATAATAATACATCTGCATCATATAAATCTTCTCTTATTTCATCCATTAAATCACGAGATTCTTTTACTTTCTCAGGATTAAAAACTATATCTCCATCACGATAATTACTCATGTACATCACCTCTAGTCTTTAAATCCATATTAACTTCTTCATATTCTTCTAAATCTTCTTTAGGAGCAGGAACAAGAGCCTCTGTGTATTCTCCTTTAGCTTCTTGATATCTATTTTTTTGTAATCGCTCTTCTTCTTCCTGTTGACGAAGTAAAGATTCTTTATGTTCATATAATTTAGCTGCTTCGTTCAAAATCGTTTGTTTCCGATTTAATACACGAACAGTAGCATCTAATATAGTACTGGATAGATCTTGAATATATAAAGCCATATCACGTGTATCTTTTTCATATGGTTCAATATACTTTTCCATTCCTTTTCCTTGTACAGAAATTGTTTCAAGGGAACAAGTATCTTTCAATACATCAATCTTCTTAGAAATCTGAGATAACTTTTCAGCAGCTTCCTTCATCATCCTACATCCTTCAGAGATGGTATTATAATCGATGTATTGTTGAGCATCTTCTGCCGTAATATAATTTCCAATAAACACTTCAACAGCCATAAGATCATCCTCCTAATATAATTATTGTATCACAGAAATCTCTCTTTTTGTAAAGAAAAGAATTGTATTTCATAAAAAAATAGGAATAATTCCTATTTTTTAGATTTTTTCTTTTTCTTCTTCTT